>CAKZIX010000029.1 GCA_936936565.1 uncultured Nocardiaceae bacterium
ACGCGTACAGCAGGTTCAGCGCCTCGACGAGGATCGCGAACGCCATGGGGCCGTAGATCAGCGCCTTGTCGATGTAGACGCCGAAGCCGTCGGCGATGAGGAAGGCGCCGATGAGCAGCAGGAACGCCAGCGCCGCGAGCAGGCCGTGACGCGCGCCGAGCTGCCGTTCGAGCGCTCCCGCAAGATCCCGCACGTCGACGAGCAGGCAGCGTGGACGGTCTGGTGCGTGCGAGTGCGTGCCGGGCACCGCGGCCGCGGCATCGCGCACGCACTGCTGGATGGCGCGGTCGGTTTCGCGCGTGCGCACGGTGCACCCGTCTTGGAGGGTTACCCCGTCGACAACAAGGGCGCGAAGGTCGATCTCACCATGGCCTACGTCGGCACCCGTGCGCTGTTCGAGGCGGCCGGGTTCACATTCGCCGGCACCACGGACGCGGTGTCGGGCGGGTTCCCGCGCGTCGTCATGCGCCACGACCTGCGCTGAGTTCCCGGTACGCTGAACGCGTGCGCCCCGAAATTCTGATCCGGCTGACGGCCTTCCTCGTCGCCGCGCTCGTGGTGCTGCTCATCCCCGGCGACAACGCCACGTCCCTGGTCGGCGCCGGTGCGGCCGTCGCCGTCGCGCTCGTCGCCGCTGTCGTCGCGCAGCACCTAGCCGGCACTCCGCTGCCGGTGCGCGTGAGTGCCGGTCCCCCGCTCGGTGCGCAGCGCCGCCGCCGCGGCAACTATCTGCGGCAATCCCATCCGGACACTGCCGGGCGCGTGCGCGCCAGGGCGCCGGGTCACCACTTCGCCTGACGCGCAACCCATCTGCGCAGAGCGACCCGAACTGCAACCGCCCGCATCGACGACGCAGCCGCACGCGTATCGGCCCGGCCGATGCGATCGACAGCGTCGTTACGTTGCCGGCTGTATTCGGGCATAGCGAGCGGGGTTCACGTCCGGTCCGATATCGGGCATGTGGTCGCGGCGATTCCCGCGCCATAGCTCGATGGGTGTCGTCGGCGTCGGCGCCTGCGCGGCGGTCGGACCTCCGTCGACCCAGCATGACGCCGACAGAACGCGGCGAGCACCGTACCCCGACGTGAGCACGCACGGATTCAGGCGCACGTTCACGACGTGGTCGACCCGCCCGCGCCAGCGGAACTTCCGCCGACTCACCGCGCGAGCCGCCGGACGCCAACCATCGGGCTTTCCGAACCTTCGCTTCCCACTGCGGAGCGCGAACGGCACGAATCAGGTCGCGTCAAGCAAGCAATCCCCGACATCCGAATTGCTTTCACAGTGAGGAACTTTCATGCTCGATTTCGTCTACTACCCGATTTCCGGCGTGTTGTGGTTGTGGCACACCGTTTTTGCGGCCGGCCTGCCCGACAACGTCGCCTGGACCGCGACGATCGTTTTCGTGGTTCTCACCCTGCGGGCGCTGCTGCTCAAACCCTTTCTGGCGCAAGTTCGTTGGCAACAGAAGCTGGTAGAGCTGCAGCCGCAGATGCGCGAGATTCAGCAGCGGCACACCGGGGATCGAGCCAAGCAGGCGGAGGCCCTGACGAAACTGCAGCGCGAGCACGGCTTCAACATGCTGAGCGGGTTCGTGCCGATGATCGCACAGGCGGTCGTGTTCCTCGGCCTCTATCACGTGCTGAATGCGTTCGACGCCGCCGCGGCGGGCAACTATTTTCTCGACGGCGGGCAGGTGCAGTCGTTTCTGCAGGCGAACCTTTTCGGTGCGCCGCTGTCGGCGACGATGGTGCATGCCGGTCCGCAGCTGGGTGCGGTGGCCGCGGTCGCGGTGCCGTTGATGGGGGTGGCGGCGGTGGCTACGCACCTGACTGCGCGCATCTCGATCGCCCGCCAGCCTGCCGCCACACCCGCCGCGCCCGGCGCGGGAATGATGAATGCCTTGGCGCTCTGGGTTTTTCCGGCGACGGTGATCGTCGGCGGCGCCTTCCTGCCGGTGGCGATCTTGCTGTACTGGGTGACGAACAACGCCTGGACCCTGGTGCAGCAGCAGCTCGTCTACCGGCGGCTCGACAAAGAATCGGCTCGAACAAAGTCTTGACCGATTCCAGAAAAGGGCGTGGAATGGTCTTCGTGTCCCCGGACTACGCGGACCAGCTCCGCACCGTAGACCTACGCGTGACCCGGCCCCGGGTCGCGGTGCTCGACGCGGTGCACACCCATCCACACGCCGATACCGACACCATCTTCGAGGCGGTGCGGCTGGCCCTGCCGGACGTGTCGCGCCAGGCCGTCTACGACGTGCTCGCCGCGCTCACCGCGGCGGGCCTCACCCGGCGCATTCAACCGGCCGGGCTGGTCGCCCGCTACGAGTCGCGGGTGGGCGACAACCATCATCATGTCGTGTGCCGCAATTGCGGCGCCATCGCCGACGTCGACTGCGCCGTTGGCGAAACCCCTTGTCTCACAGCATCGAACGACCACGGCTTCGTCATCGACGAGGCCGAGGTCGTGTACTGGGGCTGGTGCCCCGACTGTTCGGAATCACCAAGGTCGCAGCCGTGACCGAGATCAGCACAGCCCACGATTACCGAAAGGGTGGACCCACGTGTCCGAAAGCGAAAATCCAGTAATTCCGTCGCCGAAGCCGCATGAGCACGCGCCGCGAACCAACCAGGATTGGTGGCCCAACAAGCTGGATCTCAGCATCCTGCACCAACATTCATCGCTTTCGAACCCGCTGGACGCGGCTTTCGACTACGCCGAGGCGTTTGCCGGGCTGGACGTGGAGGCGCTCAAGCGCGACCTCGTCGAGGTCATGCACACCTCGCAGGACTGGTGGCCTGCCGACTACGGGCACTACGGCCCGCTGTTCATCCGCATGAGCTGGCACGCGGCCGGCACCTACCGCACCCTGGACGGCCGCGGCGGCGGCGGCGAGGGTGCGCAGCGGTTCGCCCCGCTCAACAGCTGGCCCGACAATGCCAGCCTGGACAAGGCGCGCCGTCTGCTCTGGCCGGTGAAAAAGAAGTACGGCCAAGCGATTTCGTGGGCCGACCTGCTCGTGCTGGCCGGCAATGTGGCCCTCGAGGACATGGGGTTCACGACCTTCGGTTTCGGGTTCGGCCGTCCGGACGTGTGGGAGCCCGAGGAGATCTTCTGGGGCCCGGAAGACGCGTGGCTCGGCGACGAGCGCTACAGCGGTGACCGGGAGCTCGCCGCGCCGCTGGGTGCGGTCCAGATGGGCCTGATCTACGTCAACCCGGAGGGCCCCAACGGACAGCCCGATCCGCTCGCCGCCGCCCGCGACATTCGCGAAACGTTCAGCCGCATGGCGATGAACGACGTCGAGACGGCCGCGCTGATCGTCGGCGGGCACTCGTTCGGCAAGACCCACGGCGCCGGCAACGCCGACCTCGTCGGCCCGGAGCCCGAGGCCGCGCCGCTCGAGGAGCAGGGCCTGGGCTGGAAGAGCAGCTTCGGCACCGGCGTCGGCAAGGACGCGATCACCAGCGGTCTCGAGGTGGTGTGGACGCCCACGCCGACGAAGTGGGACAACACCTTCCTCGAGGTGCTCTACGGCAACGAGTGGGAGCTCACCAAGAGCCCGGCCGGTGCGTGGCAGTGGACCGCCAAGGGCGCCGAGGCCACCATCCCGGATCCGTTCGACGCCAACGTCAAGCGGCTGCCGACGATGTTGACGACCGACCTCTCGCTGCGCGAGGACCCGGCCTACCGCGAGATCACGCAGCGGTGGCTGCACAACCCGCAGGAACTCGCCGACGAGTTCGCCAAGGCCTGGTACAAGCTGCTGCACCGTGACATGGGCCCGATCTCGCGCTATCTGGGCCCGTGGGTCGCCGAGCCGCAGCTGTGGCAGGACCCGGTGCCCGCCGCCGAAGGCGAACTGAGCGAGGCGGACATCGCCACGCTGAAGAGCGCGGTGCTCGGCTCCGGTCTCACGGTGGCGCAACTGGTCACCACCGCGTGGGCGTCGGCGGCCACCTTCCGCGGCACCGACAAGCGCGGCGGCGCCAACGGTGCCCGGATTCGCCTTGCCCCGCAGAAGGATTGGGCCGTCAACGCGGGCACCGGCGAGGTGGTGGCCAAGCTCGACGAGATCCGCCAGTCCTCCGGCACCGGGGTGTCGCTCGCGGACCTGATCGTGCTCGCCGGCTCGGTGGCCGTCGAGCAGGCCGCCAAGGCGGCCGGGGTGGAGGTCACCGTGCCGTTCGCACCGGGCCGCACCGACGCCACCCAGGAGCAGACCGACGTCGATTCGTTCGGCGTGCTCGAGCCGCGCGCCGACGGTTTCCGCAACTACCTGCGCGCCGGCGAGAAGCTGCCGCCGGAGCGGCTGCTCATCGAGCGGGCGTACCTGCTCACGCTCACCGCACCGGAGCTCACCGCCCTGGTCGGTGGCCTGCGGGCGCTTGGCGCCAACTACGACGGGTCCGCGCTGGGTGTGTTCACCGGCTCCCCCGGCACCCTCAGCACCGACTTCTTCGTCAACCTGCTCGACATGGGCGTGGTGTGGAAGGCGTCGGAAACGGCCGAGAACGTCTACGAGGGCCGCGACCGCGTGAGCGGCGAGGTGAAGTGGTCGGCCACCGCCGTCGACCTCGTCTTCGGTTCGAACTCCGAGCTGCGCGCCCTCGCCGAGGTGTACGCCAGCGACGATGCCAAGGAGAAGTTCGTGCACGACTTCGTGGCGGCGTGGGTGAAGGTCATGAACAACGACCGGTTCGATCTGCCGCGCTGACGAATCGGCTCCGACGGACCGCTCGCGAGTTCGCGGGCGGTCCGTTGCCGTCGAATTGCCGACCTGACGTGCATCGGTGCAGGACGGGACGCCCGAATCGTCGGGCTTGCGGTTGCGGTTCGGTCTCGATCGTTGCTGGGCAGAAGCGGAACCGACGATTCGCTGGTTTTCTCGATCTTGGCGGTCATCGCCCGCCGGGCAGGAGATTGTCCGGCGCCCTACGTTGTGTGGAGGGATATTCGATGGGTTTGGCAGACAAGGCGCAGAACGCGGCGGAAGATCTCGGCGGCAAGGCCAAGGAAGCTGCCGGAGGTGTCACCGGTGATCGGGATCTCGCCAACGAGGGCAAAGCCGATCAGCTGAGCTCCGCTGTCAAGGACGGTGTCGAGAAGGTCAAGGACGCCGCATCCAACATCAAGGACAAGCTGCAGGGCTGACTACCGGCACAGCCACCGGGGTGCCCGCGAACCGCACGGTTCGCGGGCACTTCGGTCTTGCGGCCCACCACCCGATGAGACACGAAATTTTCAAGCACGCGTGCTTGATTTATGTGTGACTGCGTGTCACGCTTCCCGCGGACACCGGGTTCCCGAGGGAGACACCATGCAGTGGTCGACGAAGACCGCGCGGTCGCTGTTGCGCACCGCAGGCCAGTTCGCAGACGCCGTACGCCGCGATCCCCGCATCGCCGCCGATCTGGCGGCCGGGCTGCTCGGGCGCGACGGGCGGCAGGCACCCGAAGCCGGATACGAGCCACCGGCCGGCCTGGCCGATTTCGACCGCCACGTGCACGCGAGTATCGAGGTCGCGGCAGACCCGCAGACGGCGGCCGCCTACGTCACCGATCCGCGCCGTTTTCCGGAATGGGTCAGCATGCACTCCGGCTTCCGCGGCGATCCCCCGACGGGTGTCGTGGTCGGAGCCACCTATGTCCAACAGGCCACGCTCATGGGCATCCCGGCCGACATCGCGTGGACCGTGGTCGAGGCCGAGGGCACGTCGGTGCAGCTACGCGGCAAGGGACCGATGGGCACCACGGTCGGGTTCTGGCTGAGCATTCGGCCGAGTGGCACCGGAGCGATCATCGACTTCGACGCCGGCCTGGCCGGCCAACCGATCGCCGGTCCGCTCGGCGCGTCGCTGGCACGCAACCTCGGCGAGGCGATGGACGAGTCGATGCAGCGCCTGCCCGGGCTGCTCGCCGCCGCCGGGCCGTTGCGGCTGAAGTCCGGTAAACCGGTGCTGCACAAGGCCACCGGCGAGATGTTGGCGCCGAACACCCCGGTGCTGGTCGGCGCCGGACAGATCGTGCAGCGCGAACCCGACCCGCACCGGGATCCGGCGGCGCTCGCCACCGACGCGGTGCGTGCGGCCGCCCGCGACAGCGGAGCGGGCGAATCCTGGCTCGCCGCCACCGACGCGGTGTTCGCGGTCGCGTGCGCGTCGTGGCAGTACCGCGATCTCGGCGCGCTCGTAGCCCAGGCGGTGGGCGCGCCGGCGGCCGAGACGGTGCAGTCGGCGACCTTCGGTGGCGACGCGGGCCAGTTGCTGATCAACGAGGCCGCGGCGGCCATCGTCGCCGGCGACTACGAGATGGTCGTGGTCACAGGTGCCGAGGCCGGCGCCACGCTGGCCGCTCACAGTGCCCCGGGCTGGCCGCAGCAGGATCGGCAGGTCCGCCCGACCCGTTCGGCCGGCGCCGACAAGCCCGGCAACAACGACGCCGAGAGCGCCGTCGGCCTGGGCGCGCCGATCTACCTGTACGCGCTGCTGGAATCCGACCAGCGGCGCCGCACGGGCCGCTCCCCCAAGGAGCACGCGCAGGCCGTCGGCGAGCTGTGGTCGCGGTTCTCCACCGTCGCGGCGACGAACCCGAATGCTTGGCAGCCCGAGGAATTCGGCGTCGACGAACTGATCACCCCGAGCGCGGAGAACCGGATGATCGCCGCGCCGTACACCAAGTTGCTCTGCGCCAACCTGCAGGTCGACATGGCCAGCGGCGTGATCGTCTGCAGCGCCGCGGCCGCCGAGGCTGCCGGTATCCCGCAAGACAAATGGGTGTTCGTACACGCGGGCGCGTCCGCGCACGACGACTGGTACGCCACCGAACGCGCCGAACTGGCCGCGTCCCCGGCCATCCGCACCATCGGTGCGGCCGCGCTCGAGCATGCCGGAGTCACGATCGACGACATCGGCGAAGTCGACCTGTACGCGTGCTTCCCGTCCGCCGTCCAGATCGCCGCACGCGAGCTGGGTCTGCCGGCAGACGACCCGGCCCGCCCGCTCACCGTCACCGGTGGGCTCACCTTCGGCGGCGGCCCCGGCAACAACTACGGCGGGCACGGCGTTGCGACGATGGTGCAGCGGCTCCGCGAACGTCCGCAAACCTACGGTCTCACAACGTCGTTGGGCTGGTACGTGACCAAACACGCGATCGGCGTGTACAGCGCGCGCCCGCCGCGCCAGCCGTACGCGCATCACACCCCGATCGTTGACCACCCGCCGGGCCGCCCCGTCCGCACCGGCTACACCGGGCCCGGCGTCGTCGAGGCGTACACGCTGCCCTACGACCGCGACGGCGAACCCGAAGCCGCGGTGCTGAGCGTGATCGCCCCCGACGGCGCCCGCGTGCTGGTGCGCAGCACCCAGCGCGAGGTCATCGCCGAACTGGTCGATTCGGACGCGCTGGGATTGCCGGTCACCGTGTCGGGCAACGAGATTCGTTTCGACGGCCCAGATCCGGTGACGCTGCCCGCGCCGCCGGCGCCGCCGGTGCTCGTCGAGCGCCGGGGCGCGGTCACCATCGTCACGCTGAACCGGCCCGAGGTCCGCAACGCCGTCGATGTCGCGACCGCCGTGGCGATCGAGCGCGCGGTGGACGCATTCGAGGCTGACCCGGCGGCCCAGGTTCTCGTGCTCACCGGTGCGGGCGGCTACTTCAGCGCCGGCATGGATCTCAAGGCCGCCGCCCGCGGCGAGATCCCGGTTACCGAAAAGCGCGGAACGCTCGGCATCACCGCTGCCCCGCCGCGCAAGCCGATGATCGCGGCCGTCGAAGGCCCGGCGCTCGCCGGCGGGTGCGAGCTCGCACTGGCCGCCGATCTCATTGTCGCGGCATCGAATTCACAGTTCGGGATCCCGGAGCCCAAGCGCGGCCTGGTGGCCGCCGCCGGCGGTGTCTACCGGCTGGCACAGCGGCTGCCGCGCAACATCGCGATGCAGTTGGCTCTCACCGCCGAGCCGCTGCCGGCTTCCCGGCTCGCCGAACTCGGACTGGTCAACGTGCTCACCGAGCCCGGTGGCGCGCTCGACGCGGCCGTCGCACTGGCCGAGCAGATCGCGGCCAACGCACCGTTGAGCGTGCTCGCCAGCAAGCAGATCGTCGCCGAAAGCGGCGACTGGACGAGCACCGAGGCCTTTACCAAGCAGCAGGAAATCGCTTCGCTCGCATTGACGTCCGAGGACGCCGCCGAGGGCGTACGGGCGTTCGCCGAGAAGCGGGCGCCGGTATGGCGCGGTCGTTAGGTCTGGAATGGCGTGCCTGCGCCCTCGGCGCGGGTACGGCCGGTGCGCTTGGTCGCCGACAGCGGTAGCGCGATGTCTTCCAACGACTTTCGTTCGGCGTCGATAGCCAGGAACCAGGCGACGACGCCGCCGGTGACCATGATCGCGGCCCCGAGCAGGAAGCCGCCGAACAGCCGGCCCGCCTGCTCGCCCTCGCCGATCAGCGCGCCGTAGATCACCGGACCGAGCGCACCGAACGATTGTGCGATGGAGAAGAACACGGCGATCGCCTTGGCACGCACCTCGAGCGGGAAGATCTCGCTCACCGTGAGATAGGCCGAACTGGCCCCGGCCGAGGCGAAGAAGAAGATCACACACCAAGCCATCGTCTGGGTCACCGCATTGAACGCCCCGGCGTAGAACAGCACGGCCGAAATTGCCAGCAGCACACCGGAAATGCAGTAACTTCCGGCGATCATGATGCGCCGGCCCACGGTGTCGAACAGCGGCCCGATGACGAATGGCCCGGCCAGATTGCCGACCGCGAAGGCAATCAGATATAGCGGCGCCGATTCGGACGGCACGCCGTAGAACTTGCCGAGCACCAGCGTGTAGGTGAAGAAGATGGCGTTGTACAGGAACGATTGCGTGATCATCAGGGTCGCACCCAGCACCGCCCGTTTCGGATACTCGCGGAACAGCACCCGGGTAAGCGCGAGGTACCCGATCTGGGTAGCCGGAGTCAGTTCCAAAGCCTTGGACTTGTCGACCGGCGGCAGGTCCACCCCGGACGCCCGAACCTGGCGTTCGATCTCCTCGATGGTGGCTTCGGCTTCCGCGGCGCGCCCGTGCATCACCTGCCAGCGCGGGCTTTCGGGCAGGTTGCGGCGGACGAACAGGATGACGACACCGAGCACTGGACCGAGCAGGAATCCGAGGCGCCAGCCCAACGACAGATCGATCGCGTCGAGCAACACGAAGGTTCCCAGCGTGCCGATCACCGCACCGCCCCAATACGTGCCGTTGACGGCGATGTCGACCCGCCCGCGGTACTGCGCCGGGATCAGTTCGTCGATGGCCGAATTGATCGCCGCATACTCACCGCCGATGCCCATTCCGGCGATGAACCGCGTCACATAGAAGAACACGATCCAGCCGGGGCCGTTGCCGAGCGTGAACGCCGTCAGACCACTGCCGATCAGATAGACGCCCAGCGTGATCATGAACAGGTTCCGTCGCCCGAGGCGGTCGGACAGATTGCCGAACAGCAGCGCGCCGACGACTTCGCCGGCCAGGTACACACTGGCCGCGAAGCCGACGGCCGCCGAGGACATGTTCAGCGTCTCGGGCTTGGTCAGCGCGTCCGATACCGCGCTGGCTACCGTGATCTCCAGGCCGTCGAGCACCCAGGCGACTCCGAGCGCGGTGACCATCCGGGTGTGGAACTTCGACCACGGCAGTCGATCGATACGCGCCGGGATGAGACTCTGTACGGCTCCAGTCGCAGCCATGCCCAAGGCAGTACCCGGCCTGCGGGTGGTTACTCGAGCTGACTCCAGATCAGCGTGCGACCACCCGCGCGGACCCTGGCGAAGAATCGAGGCGCCGAACCGGAGTGGTTGTAACCGTCGACGACGGCGGCGATGTCGGCAGCCAGCGCCTCCAGCCCGGTCCAGTCACCGGGAACGTCGTCGATGTCGACAACGATCGACATGGAGTCCGGCGTCGACACGGTGATCCGGATCGTCGCAGGTGCATCGGCAAGCGGGTCGGCGACCGCGACCGCGCCGTCGTCCATAGTTGTTCGCAGCGCGCGGGCCAGCGCAATGTCGGCGCGGACCAGGTCGGCGATTCGTTCGACTCCGGCATGCCGGCCGACGCGGTGGTACCGATCACCGGGGCCGCGCGGGGTCGGCGGCGCCGAATGCGGCCGCCGGTCGTCCGGCACATCCGGTGGCACAGTGCGCGACAGCATTCGATGCAGGGCGCGCTGCGCGGCAGCGCGCTCGTTCGCTCCGGTGCCCGGATGATCGATCAGCGCGCGCAACCGTGAGATTCGTGCACTCACCATGACGGCAGGATAGTCCGCCGTTCAGCGGACGCTCGTTGGCGCTTCGAAAGGCACTGGACAACATGGGCTTTCGGCGCACACGCGCAGATCGTCGCAGCCGGCGTCCAGGGCCGAACGCAAGGAGTCGCGCACGCGGGTCAATTCGGCGAGCTGGGCGTCGAGTTCGGCCAGCTTGGCCGCGGCGCGGGTCTGCAAACCGGAGTCGCGGCGGCGGGCGGCGACCGAGAGCAGGTCGGCGACCTCGTCGAGGGTGAAGCCGAGCCGCTGCGCTGCCTTGATCACCCGCAGCGTGGTCAGGTCGGCCCCCGGGTACAGCCGGTGCCCGCCGAGGGTGCGCTGCGGCGCGCGCAGCAATCCGCGCCGCTCGTAGTAGCGCAGGGTCTGCACGTTGACTCCGACCGCCGCGGCGAGTTGCCCGGCGCGCATCGGCGTCGTCGGCTCGGCGCTGTGTGCGTCCGTCATGACGTGCCTCGGCTCTCGAACGCGTTCAGCACTTCCGCGTACGTGGCCGGCACCCGTATGCGCATGACGACATCCGTTCCCTCTACATCGAATTCGAATCGGAAGAACGAGCAGCACGCCGTCTCCCGGCGTGCGAGTGCACGCGCCGCAGCCTCCGCGGCGGCGTGAATCGTCACATCGAGGCGAGTGCCCCCCACGCGGTTGATCGCGTGCGCGCCCGTCAGCAGCGCGTCGAATTCGGCCTCGCGCAGGGGCTGCTCGGCGGTGGGCAGCGTGCACGCTGGCGGCACCCAATCCACCGGCGCGGCTTCGCGCCCGATGTGCAACCTTGCGCCCGCTAGTGGGGGCGCAAACAAAGAAGTCGGGCGCGAATCCGTGGCGCGCACCAGGTCAGGAGCACCGGGCACAGCTGCGGGGTGCGGGTTGCTGTCGGTCATGGACTCACCGTAAGCCTGTACTTGGGTACCGATTGCAAGGTTCAGATTTCACGTGCCGGTGTCCAGACCACGGCGACCTCCACTCCGGGCTTCAGAGCACGGCGATGTCGATCTCGCGCAACCGGTCCGGGTCGCCGACGACGTCGATGCCGGTGATCTGCGCGCCGACGACGGTGAACGCGAGCACCACGAACAACTGGCCGCGCGGCGCCATCACCAGCCCGACGTCGCCGTCGACGAGAGCCACCTGCGTGAACCGCGCCCGCCCGGCGGACGCGAGCGCACCCCGTGCCACGGCGGCGGCGCCGCGCACTGTCATGGCCGCGCCGGTGGGCATCGAGGCGGCGTCGGCGCGCAGCTCCACGTCGGTGGCCAGCAGTCGCACCAGCGCCTCGAAGTCGCCCGCGCGGATCGCCGCGAGGTAGGCATCGACGACCCGCCGCTGCCGGCCGATGTCGGCGTCGGGGCGCGGGGCACCCTGGACGCGTCGCCGGGCGCGGCTGGCCAATTGGCGCGCCGCTGCGGGCGTGCGCTCGAGCATCGGGGCGATCTCGTCGAACGGCACGGCGAACATGTCGTGCAGAACGAACGCGAGCCGCTCGGCGGGGGCGAGCGTGTCGAGCACCACGAGCAATGCCAGTCCGACCGAATCGGCAAGCAGCGCTTCGGATTCCGGGTCGCGGGCGGTAAACGGCTCGGGGACGTGCGCATCGAGGGGGTCCTCGCGGCGGGTGTCGCGGGTGCGCAGCATGTTCAGGCACACGCGCGCGACCACGGTGGTCAGCCACGCGGGCAGGTTGTCGACTGCGTCGGTGTCGGCACGCGCCAGCCGCAGCCACGCCTCCTGCACGGCGTCCTCGGCGTCGCTGAGCGAACCCAGCATTCGGTACGCCACCGCCCGCAGACGCGGACGTTCACTTTCGAAACGCGCGGCCAGCCAAGCACTGTCGGTCATCGGCTCCATACAAACACGACCCGCGAACCGGTCCGGACGTGACAGCGCCGATTGGCCCAACACCGGGTGCCGGGCCGGTTACCGTTGGCCGCGTGGCAGAACGCGAGATCCTGACGTGGGAATTGTTCGGCGCAGCCGGCCGGGAATTGGCGCAGACCATCGCCGACGACGGCTTCGAGCCGGACCTGATCTTGTCCATCGCCCGCGGCGGCCTGTTCGTGGCCGGCGCGCTCGGCTACGCACTGGACGTGAAGAACCTGCACGTCATGAACGTGGAGTTCTACACCGGCATCGACGAGCGGCTCGACATGCCCGTCATGCTGCCACCGGTGCCCAGCGCCGTGGATCTCACCGGAGCCCGAGTGCTGATTGCCGACGACGTCGCCGACACCGGCGCCACCCTGAAGCTGGTGCGCGATTTCTGTGCCGACCACGTCGCCGAGGCGCGCTGCGCGGTGATCTACGAGAAGCCGGCCTCGGAGGTGTCCTGCGACTACGTGTGGCGGCGCACCGATCGCTGGATCAACTTTCCGTGGTCCACGCAGCCCCCGGTCGTTGCGCGGCGATCACGTGTGCTGGACGCTTGACGCCATGAGAACCCGGATTGCCGTATTTGCCTGCGCCGCCGCGCTCCTCACCGGATGCAGCGAGGTGGAGAAGGCGATGAACAGGGGCGGCGACACGCCGTGCAGTGAGTTCACGACGATGGAGTTCCACGACAAGCAGGTCACCACGCGCAAGTTCCTGGAGAACGAAAGCCGCGTCGACACCACGCCGTCGGACCTGATGGTCAACCAGGCGGTCGACCAGATCAACCTGTTGTGCCAGCTGCAGGCCAACCGTGACACGCCGATTCGCAACGCGGATCTGGTCGGCATCCTAGGCCCCAAGTAGACGCGGTTAGGGTGCTGCCATGACCTCGCAGCCGCGCGACCACGGTGACCCGGGCGATGCGCCCACCATGCCTCCCCCGCTGACCGCGGTGGCGAACCCGGCGCGGCCCACCGCCGCCGAGGAGGCGCGCACCATCGCGGCCGCGACGAACGTGGCCACACTGGCGAGCCTCACCGCGGACGGCGATCCGTGGGCGTCGTTCGTCACGTACGGGCTGCTGGGTGGCCAGCCGGTGCTCTGCGTATCGCGGCTGGCCGAGCACGGCCGCAACCTCGACCACGATCCGCGCGCCAGCCTGTCCATCGTGGCCCCCGACGCGCCGTCCGATCCGCTGGCCAGCGCCCGAATCACGTTGGCAGGCAAGGCGGAACGACCGATCGGCGACGAACTGGCCGCCGCCCGCGCCGCGCACCTGGATGCGGTCGCCGCCGCCCGGTACTACATCGACTACAGCGACTTCTCGGTGTGGGTGCTGCGCGTGCACCGGGTGCGCTGGGTCGGCGGCTATGGCCGTATGGACAGCGCCGACGCCGCACAGTACCTGCATGCCGAACCGGACCCGGTGGTGCCCGGCGCCCAGTTCGCCGTCGAACACCTCAACGCCGACCATGCCGAGGCGCTACTCGCCATGGCGCAGGCGCTCGGCGGCTATCCCGACGCCACCGCCGCGACGTGTCGAGGTGCCGACCGGTACGGCCTGGACCTGCAGGTTCACACGCCGCGCGGCGTCGCGAACACGCGAGTGGGCTACCGGCAGCCGATCAACGATCCGGCCGAGTTACGCAGCGCCACAGTTGAATTGGCCCGCCGCGCGCGCAGCTGACAGGTGACGTCGAGTCCGACCCGGTGCCGCGTCCCTGCGGCGGCGGGCGCCCGGCACAGGCGCGTCAGAGGCGCGCCGTCAGCCAGGCGGCGACGTCGTCGAGCACCTGGTCTTGCTCCGGCTCGTTGAAGACCTCGTGATACAGGCCGGGATACACCTTGAGTGTGACGTCGGGCGAGCCGGCCTCGGCGGCCAGCCGCTCGGCGCCGGAGGCCAGATTCACCTTGTCGGCGGCGCCGTGCAGGATCAGCAGCGGAAGCTCGACCGCCGACAGCTTCGGCTGCACCCGGTCGATGCCGGCCAGCACCTCGGCCCCCATGCGGACCTTCACCCGGCCCCGATAGTTCAGCGGATCGGCGTCGTAGGCCGCGACCACCTTCGGATCTCGGCTCACCAACCCGGCCGCGAACGGGGTAACCGGCACGTCCGGGATGACCGACGAAAGTACCTTCGCCGCAATGCGTTCGGCCTTGGAGCCGACCGCCACATCCAGCGGCGTGCCCGACAGCACCAACCCGCGCAGCGGATACGGCGTGCCGAGAACATAGTCGAGGGCGAGCAGCGCACCCAGGCTGTGCGCGACGACGAACACCGGCAGTCCGGGATGGCGCTCGGCGGCGATGCGGAGCAACCGGTCCAGATCGGCCTCCACACCCGTCAAACGCTCCACGTTGCCGCGCCGGCCCGCGGAGCGGCCGTGCCCGTTGTGATCGATGGCGTAGGTGGCAAACCCGGCGGCGACCAGCCGATCCGCCACGTGGGTGTAGCGCCCGCTGTGCTCGGCGTAGCCGTGCACCACCACCGCCACACCCACTGCTTCTCCGGGAAGCCAACCCTGCCAATAGATTTCGCTGCCCGCGGCACCGACGAACCGGCCCTCGACATGCTCGCTCACAAAGCCTCCCTCTGACCGGCGTCTGGCAGCGAGTGTACGAGGTGGCCCGGCAGGCCGAAGCGTGCCACGTGCTCCGCTCCGATGAACGTGGTGACGGCGGCGACGGCGGCACCCTCGAGGGTGAGCACGTCGATGGCGAACGCCTCGAATACGTCGCCGTTGCGCAGATATGACGCGAGTGCGGGCTGGCCGTTGGCGACCGTCGGAATCCGGCGCCATTCGCCGCAGATCGTCATGGGCACCGCGCGCGCGAACTCGACCACGGCGTCCCGGCCCGAATACCAGTGCGGCAGCGGCGGCATGGACCAGGTGACATCCTCGGTGAGCAGTGCCACCAAGCCGTCCGCGTCGCCGCGTGCGAGTGCCTCGGCATAGCCGATGACGATGGTGCGGACCCGTTCGTCGCCCAATTCGCGCAGCGTCTGCGTCTGGCTGACCGGCGGCACGCGCTCGGCGACGATCCGCCGCGCCCGCTGCAGGGCGCTGTGCACCGACGCCCGCGAGGTGGCCATCATGCTCGCGATCTCGTCGGCCGAGAATCCCAGTACCTCGAACAGCAGCAGCGCCGCCCGCTGGTTCCCCGGAAGATGTTGCACCGCAGCCACGAACGCCAATTCGACGGCCTCCCGGCGCTCGATCTGTACGTCCGGGTACGGCTCGAGCCAGGCAACCTCGTGCATCGGGGTGTCCGCGACGACGGCATGCTCGCTGGCCGGGCCGAGATCCATCGGCAAGGCGCGCCGGCCGCGGCTGTCGATCGCGTCCAAACACGTGCGGGTGGCCACCGTGTACAGCCAGGAGCGCAGCGAACTGCGCTCCTCGAATCGGTGCAACCCCCGCCAGGCCCGCAACAGGGCTTCCTGCAGCGCATCGTCGGCGTCGTGTGCCGAACCGAGCATCCGGTAACAGTGCGCGTGCAGCTCACGGCGCAGCGGCGCCACCAGCCGATCGAAGGCGTCGGTATCCCCGTCGCGTGCACGCGCGAGCGCATCGGTGCTCATGCAGCCGAGTATGCGCGCGGCCACCGACAAGTTTTCGCGGCCGCGATGAATGTCGGCGCGCTCGGCAGTCTCACCGACGACATCCGCCACCGCACCCCCCGGAGGAATCATGCACACCACCACACTCGACGTGCCCGGCGCTCGGCTCTATTGCGAACTGCGCGGCGCCGGCCCGCTGCTGCTCCTGGTCGGCGCGCCGATGGACGCGCGTGCGTTCGAGGGACTGGCCGAGGCGCTGGCCGGCGATTTCACCGTGCTCACCACCGATCCGCGCGGAATCAACCGCAGTACCGTCGCCGACCGTGGCGCCGAATGCACGCCGCGGGTGCGCGCCGACGACCTGGCGCGCATTGTTCGCAGCGTCCCGCACACTGGACCCGCCGTGGTGTTCGGCACCAGCGGCGGCGCGGTGAGCGTGCTCGAACTCGCCCAGCGCCACCCGGAGCTGCTGGAACTCGTCGTGGCACACGAGCCGCCACTGGACGAGATGCTGCCCGACCGCCGCGAGCTGTATGCGGCCACCGAAGACATGATCGCCGTCTACGCCGCCGGCGATCACCTCGCCGCCATGCGGAAGTTCTTGCAGATAGCCAACATCGAACTTCCCGAGCCGGTGTTTGCGCAGTACTTCGGCGGCCCGCGCAGCGCCCAGCAGGTCGCCGACGACGACTACCAGTTCTTCGCGATGCTGCGCTCGTCGGTGCGCTGGCTGCCCGATCTCGATGCGCTGCGGCGCACGCGCGTACTCGTCGGCATCGGCGAGCAGTCCACCGACCAACTGTGCGACCGCGCGGCCCGCGCCCTGGCCGAACAGCTCGGTGTCTGGCCGACCATGTTTCCGGGCGACCACACCGGATTCCTCGACGATCCCGCCGGATTCGCCGCGCGACTGCGCGCCGTCATCGATCCGGTGACATCGGTGCCGTAACGACATCGTGTCGTTTCGAGCCCGCCATCGGGGGGACACTTAACCTGTGCCGATGCGATGGAGCGGGCTCGTGATGGCGGTGGCGGTCGCGATGTCGGGTGGCACCGCAGTGGCAGCCGCGGACCCGGTTGCCACCCCGGCGCCCACGGTCACGGTGGACGCGATCGCGGAGATTCCGGCGCGCTCGTCGATCTCCGTTCAGACATCGGTGCCCGGGGCCCGGGTGGGCACCGTGAACGAAGGCGAGTCGCGGCCGGGCCTGTCGATCGTCAAGCTGTACATGGTCGACTTCGCGCTGCGCCACGGCGACGGCTCGGAGTCGGACAAATCGTTGGCGGAGCGGATGATTCGCTTCTCCGACGACGGCGCCGCCAGCGCACTGGACGCCAAGTACCCAGACTCGATCGGCGCCGTCGCCGCCGAGTACGGGCTGCCGGCCACCCGCGGCGGCTACTGGGGTTTCGCAATGACCAGCGCCGCCGACGTGACCACCTTCCTGCGGATCAAGCAGACCACAGACCCCGGATCGCCGTTGTTCGGCTGGATGGCCACCGCCGGCGACACCGCTGCCGACGGCACCCCGCAGAACTGGGGCACCGCGAACGTGCGCGGCGTCCTCGGCACCAAATGGGGCTGGGGCGACGACGGGCTCTCCGGGGTGGCCTCGGTGTCCTACGGGCCGGGTTTCGTCGTCGCGATGTTCACCTTCGGCACCACGGCCGATCAGGACGCCGACCTGAGCGCCGCGGTGCCCGGGCTGTTGCTCGACAAAGTGGCCGGCACGCGACGGTAGCCGTGCGTCAGTTGCGAGTCGCTGACGAGTCGGCCACGACGCGGATGCGCTCGCGCCTGCCGTAGAGGTCGTCATAGCCGACGATGATCTGTGCGAACGGGCAGCCGGTGCGTCCTAACCCGTGGAGGGACCCGCCGCGCACCCACGGGTGCGTACGATCGAGAGATGTCCGACTCGATCGTGATCCCCCGCCGATTTCGTGGTCCGGACAATTCCGGCAACGGTGGATATACCGCCGGCCTGCTCGCCGCGCAGCTTCCGCCGGGTTCGGTCACCGAGATAACGCTTCGCATGCCGCCGCCGCTGGATGTTCCACTGGCACTGACGGCTTCGGGTGACACCGCCCGGCTCGACCGCGACGGCAACGTCGTCGCCGAGGCGAAGACAGCCGGCACCGAGCCGACAGTGCTGCCGCCGGTGTCGCCGGCCGCGGCGCAGGACGCGATGACCCACTTCGCCGGCTATCGGGAACACCCGTTCGTGTACTGCTACACCTGTGGCACCGCGCGTGCCGATGGCGACGGGCTGCGCATCTTTCCCGGCCCGATCGACGCGGACACGGTGGCCGCGACCTGGACGCCCCAGCAGAGCCAGCTCGACAGCTCCGCCGTCGCGACCGTGGTCGCGGCCCTGGACTGCCCCGGCGGCTGGGCGGCGATCACCGCGCTGGGGCGCGCAATGGTGTTGGGCCGCATCACGGTACGCATCGACGAGCTGCCCCGCGCCGGGGAGACCTACGTGATCGCCGGGGCGCACCTGGGCACCGAGGGCCGCAAGTCGCGCGTCGCGTCCACGCTGTTCGATGCCGACGGGCGGGTGCTGGCCACCACCGAGCACGTCTGGATCACCGTTGACGCCACGGCCTTCAATCGGTGACCGACTCCCCCAACAAGCGCACCAGCTTCGCCGGCGCCTGGATGCGGTAGCTCTCGGTGATCGACTCCGCCAGTTCCACCCAGTCGGTGCCGGTGTCCAGCACGGTGCCCACGAGGTTCGGCGCCCACGGCAACCGCACATGGGAATCGCTTGTCGCGCAGAGCGCTTCGATCTCTTCGTAGGGCAGCCGGTAGGTCACGACCGTGCGCGGTTCGGCACTGTCGAACCACTTCTGAAAGACCGGGGTCCAGCCGTCACCGACCTGCACCAGGTGGGCGAAGTTCTTCTTGCGCACGCACCAGCGGGTGCCGATCCAGGCCGGCTCTTCGTAGGTTTGCGGCAGGTCCAGACAGATCGTGCGCATCCGGTCGAGTGCGTCCATCACCGCAACCTAACGCGATTCAGCCCAGCAGGCTGTCGACATAGCACCAGCGCCACGCTTCGCCGGGCTCGACGCTGCGGATCACGGGATGGCCGGTACTGCCGAAATGCTTGGTGGCGTGATTGCCCGGCGACGATTCGCAGCACGCAACGTGCCCACACGACAAGCACATCCGCAGATGCACCCACTCGTGACCCTCGGCCACGCATTCGCCGCACTGTCCCGGGGTGTCGGGCACCGCGACGACCGGGGCGGAGCGCAAATGATCGCAGTCGCCGGCCACGTGCGGTTGCAGCCGGCGTTCGGCGTCGAGACCGTCCTCGGCCTCGGCGATCCGGTCGATCAGCGACTCCTCGGTGTCGAGAGTGAACATGACCATCTGCAGCACCTCGTGATCGACGCCGCCGGTGTTGCGGGTGCGCAGCACCTCGTCACGCTCGGCGTCGAGCATGATCAGCCGCAGCCGGCGGTAGGCCTCACTGGGGGTGAGCTTGTCGGCTTCGCCGGGGCCGAGCCGTTCCCAGTACGCGTTGGTGCGGGTGGTGAGGCGGTTGCGCAGCGCCGCGACGGTCTCGGGAGGCGTGTCGGTGGTGACGTTGGCATCCAGCGCCCGCAGGCCCGCGGCGTGCGCCTGCTGCAGCAGATTCGCTTGCTGCAGTGCATCTTCGGCGCGGCTGGGGGCGGGCAGCCGCAGCCGGCGCACGAGCCATGGCAAGGATGTGCCCTGCAGCAGCAAGGTGCCGCCCACGACGACCAGCGCCACGAGGGTGAGCACGTCGCGATGCGGGGTGTCCTGCGGCAGCAGCAGCACCGCGGCCAGCGTCACCACGCCACGCATGCCGGCCCACGAGATCACCGCGTGTGCGGCCCATGCCGGGGGCTCGCCGCGGCGCCGCAGGATGCGCGGCAGCACCATCGTCGGGAACACCCACAGCGGGCGCACCAGGATGACGGTCGCCAGCACGGCCACACACGAGCCGATCAACAGAGCGTGGTCGAGCCCGCTGTTCCAGGCGTCTTCCACGATCGCCCGAACCTGCAGCCCGATCACCAGAAAAACGGTGCTCTCCAGGATGAATTGGATGGTCTGCCAATTGGTGCGCTCAGCCAGCCGCGACGCCGCGCTCTGCAGCTTCGGCGCCGCCTGTCCGAGCAGCAGGCCGCAGGTGACCACCGAAATCACCCCGCTCGCGTGCACGTACTCCGCCGGCAGGTAGGCCACGAACGGCGCCAGGAACGACAGCGTGGTGTCCAGTACCGGATCGTTGATGTGCTTGCGGAGCACGCCGAGCAGCAACGCCGCCGCAATCCCGATGAGCACGCCGCCGCCCGCGGCGATCAGCCAGTCGAGCCCGGCCTCGTACACCGCGACCGAACCGCCGATCGCGGCGATCGCGGTGCGCAACGTGACGATGGCGGTGGCATCGTTGAGCAGCGACTCCCCCTCCAGGACCGTCACCACCCGGCGCGGCATCCCCACCCGGCGCGCGATCGCGGTGGCCGCGACCGCGTCCGGCGGTGCGACGACGGCGCCCAGCGCGACGGCCACCGCGAACGAAATGGGCAGCAGCAGCCACGCGACGAACGCGACCGCGAACGCGGTGAACAGCACCAAGCCCACCGACAGCAGCGCGATGGCGCGCCGATTGACCTTGAAGTCGATCAGCGAAGTCTTGATCGCCGCGGTGTAGAGCAGTGGCGGCAGCACGCCCAGCAGGATGACCTCGGGTTCGATGTCGAACTCGGGAACGAACCACAGATACGAGCCGACGACGCCCGACACCGTGAGGACCAGCGGTTCGGACAGGCCGAGGCGCCGTGCGATCGCGGCCAGTGCCGCCGCGGTGGCGACGAGCGCGACGAATCCCAACGCGATGTTCACCGCAGCAATATTGCCGGAGTGCGGGCTGGTTCAGCCGACGACGCCGTCGAGGTAGGTCCAGCGGCCGTGTTCGCGGACGAACCGGCTGCGTTCGTGGAGCGTGCCGCCGCGGTAGTGCGCCCGGAACTCGACGGTGCCTTCGGTGTCGAGCAAGCCGCCGCCGGAGCACTGGACGATCTCGAGAAACGTCCACCGGACGCCGGGATCGGGCTCCAGGTCGGCGGGGCGAGTGCTGGAGTGCCACGACGACCGCAGATAGTCCACGTCGCCGCGGACGAATGCCGTGTAGCGCGAGCGCATGAGCGCCTCCGCCGTCGGGGCCGGCGCCCCGGCGAGGAGCGGGCCGCAGCAGGCGTCGAGCAGGTCGCCGCGCCCGCACGGGCAGCGCGTCACCGCCGGGCCCGGAACCACAGTCCGCGCAGCGCGACGAACCGCAGGAGCCCGACCAGGGCGGTCATCGCGATCACGAATCCGCCCTGCACGACGGCATTCGCGTTCGGGAACGCGACGCCGAGCCCGGCCAGCCCGAGCGCGCTGATGCCGAGCCCGAGCACGGCCAGCCCGCCGGCCTCCCACTGTGCCGACAGCCAGCCCACCCGCGCGGTGGCGTGGAAGCTGAGCCGCCGGTGCAATTCGTTGGCGAGCACCGTGCTCACGAACCAGCCGGCGACGTTAGCGGGCTGTGTACCGAGGCTGTACAGCGCGAGAAAGAACAGAAAATAGGCGATATTCGAGGTGGTGCCGACGCAGGCGAACCGAATAAGTTGAGGTAGGGCCTTTTCCGAGCGCAGATAGTGCACGAACCGCCCCACCGGCGTACGCGGCACCGCAACCGGGGCCGTAATGCCCAGTTCCAAGACGGTCATCGTCGCGCCTCTCGGTTACCGATGCTGGCAAGATCGTACCTGAAGTGGAGAGCTTTCCTCCACTTTATTTCGATGTGACCGGCAGCACATTTCGGCCGACGATCACGAGCCCGTCTCCGGCGTCGACGAATTCGGTGCGCAGCCCGTGCGCGGTCAGCACCGCACCGGCTGCGGCGGCCTGATCCGCGCCGATCTCGCTGTAGAGCGCGCCGCCGGGACACAGCCACGCCCCGGCGCCGGCCACCATGCGGCGAAAGGTGTGCAGACCGTCGGCGCCGCCGTCCAGCGCGGGGCGCGCCTCGTACACGCGAAACTCCCGCGGCAACTGCAGGATCGCGGCCGTCGGCACATAGGGAACGTTGGCGAGCAGGGTCTGCACCCGCCCACGCAGCGCCACGGGTAGCGGCGCGAACAGATCGCCGGTGTACACCTGCCCGGACACGTTGTGCCGCAGCATGTTCCGGCGCGCGCAGCGCACTGCGACCGGATCGATGTCGGCGGCGTGCACCTGCACGCCGGGCACCGCCGCCGTCAGCGCGATCGCCAGGGCGCCCGTGCCACAGCACAGATCGAGCACCACGGCACCGGCAACCGCGTGCCGCGCGGCCGCCTCGACCAGCACTTCGGTGCGCCGGCGCGGAACGAAGACACCCGGCTCGACGTCCAGGCGCAGCCCGGCGAACTCCGCCCAGCCCAGGACGTACTCCAGCGGCTCGCCCCGCACCCGGCGGGCGAGCAGGGCAGCTGGCCCGGGCGGTTGCGCCCGCGCCGCCAGCAGCAACCGCGCCTCGTCCTCGGCGAACACGCAGCCGGCCGCACGCAGCGCCGCGACGAGCTGCGCGAACCCCGGCTCGCCATCGTGCGGCGGCGCCGCGGCGCCGCCGGCATCGTTGCGCATGCGCCTCACGCTAGCCGTAGCGCGCGACAAGTTCGCCGCCGAGCCGCGCAAGCTCCGCGCGCACCGCCGCCGGCTGTACCACCTCGGCCGAATCACCATATCCCGCAAGCACTTGCGCGATGTCGAGCGGATTGCGGGCGGCGACCGTGACCGCAGCGCGGCCGTCGGCGCGCACGTCATCGGACACGCTGCAGTGCCGCCCGAACTGTCGTTGCAGCACCCACACCAACTCCGGTGCGATGAGCACCGTCGCAGACAGCCCGCTCCGGCGTGCCTCCACCTCGGCACTGACCTGCTCCCACGTCGCCGCGAGGTCGAAATCGGCCGGGCGTTCGGCGGGCTCGTCGGTGACGGCGAGTTCGGCCATCCGGTCCACCCGGAAGGTGCGCCGCCCCTGCTCGGTGCCGGCGATCAGATACCAGAGGTCGTCCTTGTCGATCAGACCCCACGGTGCCACGTCCCGCGCGGTGCCGCGGTAGTCGAAGCGCACGCGGCGGCGCCGCACCACCGCACGCTGCAGCGTGTCCACCGCTGCGGGGCGGCGCTGCGGGGCCGCACCCCAGGCAGCGGCGTCGATGACCACCGCGCCGGCGGCGGCCTGCGCATCGTCGCGGAAGGTTCCGGGCAGTGCGCGCACCAGCTTGCGCAACGCCGATTTCACCTCCGGCACCACGGCTGCCGACGGCCCGACGAGCACGAACAGGGCTTGCGCCTCGGCCGCGGTGAGGCCGGTCAGGTCCGTGCGCGCGCCCCCGACGAGCGCCCAGCCCCCACCGCGCCCGGGCTGCGGATACACCGGAATTCCGGCCGCGGACAGCGACTCCAGATCCCGGCGGGCGGTGGCCACCGAGACTTCGAGCTCGGCGGCGAGTTCGGCTGCAGTGATGCGGCCCTTGCGCTGCATGAGCAACAGCGCGGCCACGAGACGATCGGCACGCATACGGAAATCTTCGCGTAAAAACTGCTCAGTTGATGAGCACTTTAGGCGGCAGGATCGAATTCGTTCCCAACCGAAACACACCCAAGGAGCACCACGACATGTTGCGAGGCATCGCCACCGTCAGTTTCTTCGCCGACGACCACGCCGCCGCCAAGCAGTGGTACACCGAATTGCTCGGCATGCCACCGTATTTCGACCGGCCCGGCTACTTCGAGTTCCGCATCGGCGACTACGAGCACGAACTCGGCGTCATCGACCGCGCCTACCAGCCCGACTGCGGCGGGCCGTCGGGCGAGATCGTCTACTGGCACGTGGACGATCTCGACGGCGCCCTGGCGCGCCTGCTCGAACTCGGCGCCACCGCACACCTGCCGATCACCGAGCACGGTCCCGGGTTCGTCACCGCCTCGGTGGTCGACCCGTTCGGCAACGTCCTCGGCATCATGACCAACGTGCACTACGTCGAGATTCACGCTCGCGACCGGGGCGCACGCGCGACGAGTTAGCCCGCCCGGCGGGTCTCCGAGTGCGCGAACCCGAGATAGGCGTCGATCATGCGCCGCTCCGCCCGCCGCGCCGCCCGCAGCGCGGGCGAGCGGCGCGCGCCGGCATCGAGCACGGCGCGCAGCACCGGCTGGACGGCCACCAGGTCATCCCAAACTGCTTGTGGCGCTTCACCTTCGCCGTCGTCGAGGCGCGCGGCCAGGAAGGTGAGCCAGCGGTGCTGCAGCGCCAGCAGCATGCCTTCGTCGCTACCGAAGAGCCGTTCGGCCTCCGGATCGCCAGCTGTCAGCGGCCGTTCCGGATCGGCGGCGGCACGGTCGAGCACCGCCAGCAGGACGGTGCGGCGCGCGTGCGTTTCGGTCCAGGTCATGATTGTCCGCCTTTCGTCGTTGTTTGCGACGCTACGGAGGGGCGCTCGACAGCGCGCCGTGCCCGGGGCGCGATTGTGCCGACGGTCGTCTCCTACCAGAGATGGACACCGCGCCCGCTTCACGCACGATGTTGCCGCGGCCGCGCGGCTCTACGCTGATCAGGTGGGCATTGTCGAACGTACTCGGCGGCGCTGCGTCGAACTGGGTTACGAGTATCCGCCGGCGTATGTCCTGCTGTCGTTCTCCGGGCTGTTGTGTCCCGCGATCGCCGGCTGGCTGCAGCGCGGCGGCCCCGACGCCCCCTGGCATTCGTGGCTCGCGGCAGGATTCATGATGTGGCCGCCGATCGGGTTCTTCGTCATGTACGGCAAGGCCGACAAGCGGATGCTCGCGTTCTGGGTGTTGCTCGGCGAGGGGCTGTTTCTGCTCGATCCGGTATCCGGCGACCTGTCGACGATCGCGCTCATCACGTTGTCGATCATGGTCGCCGCCAGTTCCAGTCTGCGACTCAGCGGGCCGGTCGCCGCCCTTTCCGCAGCCATGGTGCTCGCCGCAGGTCTCGACGATCGCCTCGAACATCCCGAATTCGAGCTTGCCGCAATTGCTTTCGCGTTCATTGTGGGCTGCATGCTGGAGGCCCGCCAGCGGCTGCTGCAGGCCGAGCAGCGGGCGCAGGCCGCCCGCTCCGCCGAGGCCGCAATCGAGGAGCGCCGCCGCATCGCGCGCGAGGTGCACGACGTCATCGCGCACTCGCTGTCCATCACGCTGCTGCACCTCACCGGAGCCCGCCGCGCACTCGAGGAAGACCGCGATGTGGACGACGCGATCGACGCACTCGCCGACGCCGAACGCCTCGGCCGGCAGGCGATGGCGGACATCCGGCGCACCGTCGGGTTGCTTGCCAAGGGACCTTCGCCCGTCGAGCCCGAGCCCGGCGTCGACGACATCGCCGACCTGATTGCGGACTGCCGCCGCGCCGGACTGCCGGTCGAGTACCGCAAGGTCGGCGATCTGGCCGGCGTGTCCGCGGCCACCGGCCTCGGCGCGTACCGGATCACCCAGGAATCACTCGCCAACGTCGTCAAACATTCGTCCGGCACGGCCGCCTCGGTGACCCTGCATGTCGATGAAGGCGGGATCTCGGTATCGATCGTCAACGACCTGGCAGCGCCGGTCGCGCCCCCGGTCGACGGCCACGGCTCGGGAATCGCCGGCATGCGCCAGCGCGCGGAGCTGCTGGGGGGTCATCTCGACGCCGGCCCGGACAACCTGGGCTGGCGGGTGCGTGCCACCTTCCCGGCCGAACCGGGCGGGAAGTGCCGTCTCCTCGGCCGCCGCGATACCCGAACCGAAACCGCCGCCCCCGAACCGACGACCGAACGAATCGAGACGGTATGAGCAAGCAACCATCGGATACCTCTTGCGAGGAGACCGCATGACGGAGCCCGCCACCGACGACGTCGCCGTGTTGCTCGTCGACGACCAGGAACTGGTGCGGTCGGGGCTGCGCCGGATTCTGCGCCGCAAGGACGGCTTCGTCGTGGTCGCCGAATGCTCGGACGGCAGCGAGGTCGGTGCGGCGGTGGCCACCCACCGTCCCGATGTCGTGGTGATGGACCTGCGGATGAAGCACGTCGACGGCATCGAGGCGACCCGGCGGCTGCAGGCGGCGCCCGATCCGCCGCCGGTGCTGGTGCTCACCACGTTCGACGACGACGAGTTGCTCTCGGGTGCGCTGCGGGCCGGGGCCGCCGGATTCGTCCTCAAGGACTCCCCCGCCGAGGAGCTCATCCGCGCGGTGCGCACCGTGGCCCGCGACGGCGCGTGCCTGGACCCAGCGGTCACCGGACGCGTGCTGGCCACCTACCGCACGGTGGCGCCGCGGCCGGTCGCCGGCCGGCACGCCGCCGACGTGCTCACCGCCCGCGAACTGGACGTGCTCACCCTCGTCGGCCGCGGGCTCACGAACTCCGAAATTGCTGCCGCGCTGGGTATTTCGACGGTCACCGTGAAGAGTCACGTCGGGCACGTGTTTCTCAAACTGGGCCTGCGCGATCGGGCCGCGGCCATCGTGTTCGCCTTCGATCACGGCATCGTGGCACCCGGCCAATCGCCGCGCCCCGCCTGATCAGCCGAACGGGCGCACCGTGCGCCGCAGGCCGCTGGCGCGCAGCACCTGCCGGTCCACCGCCGCGCGCACCGACTCCTCGGTGCCCAGCACGCGCACATGCTCGCGCGCGCGAGTGACCGCGGTGTAGAGCAGTTCGCGGGTGAGCAGGGCCGACGCGGTATCCGGCAGCAGCACGCTCACGCTGTCGTACTGGCTGCCCTGGCTGCGGTGAATCGTCATCGCGTACACCGTCTGCACCGCGGGCAGCTGGCTGGGGTGCAGCAGGAACGGGGTGGCCCCGCGGGCGAACGCGACGCGCAGGGCCCCGTCGGGCAGCGCGACGACGATGCCGGTGTCGCCGTTGTACACGCGGGTCTCGTGGTCGTTCTCGGTGACCAGCAGCGGCTGGCCCGGATACCAGTGCGCGGGGTCCAGGCGCGCCCCGCGCGCGGTGCCCACCCAGTCCATCGCCAGCCGGGCCCAGTGCTGCACCCCGTAGGGACCGTGGCGGTGTGCACACAACAGCCGGTGCGCTTCGGCGGCGGTCAGCGCGCCGGCGACGTCGCCGACAGTCGCGGCGGCGGTAACCGATTCGGCGCACGCGACCAGCTCCGCGCGCAGCCCGTCGACGTCGTCAGGGCTGCCGAACGAGATCGCCGGGCTGCCCTCGCGCAGCAATGCCAGCACGTCGCCGGCGCGCGCCTCCCGGATCGCCACCGCCAGTTCGGCGATGCGCCCGCCGAAGCGCCGGCCGCGGCTCAGTCGCACGATGCCGGCGCCGAGACGGCGTTGCTCGCCCGCGCTCAGCGCCGCCTCCTGCGGGTCGTCGACCGCCGCAAGATCGGCACCCACCAGTCGCCGCAGTATCGAATCCGGCTGTACCGCAACAGGTCTGGCGACGACATCGGCAAGCACCGCGCCCGCGTCGACCGACGCGAGCTGATCGGGATCGCCGACGAGCACCAGCCGTGCGTCCGGACGCACCGCCTCGAGCAGCCGGCACATCATGGTCAACGACACCATCGACGTCTCGTCGACGACCACCACGTCGTAGGGCAGCCGGTTGCCGGCGTCGAACCGGAACCGCCGGGTGCCACTGCGGCGCCAGCCCAACAGCCGGTGCACGGTGGCCGCGGTGAGCTCCGGCAGCGCCAGTTCCCCGGTCTGATCGCGTACCGATTCCTGTAGCCGCGCAGCGGCTTTGCCGGTGGGCGCCGCGAGCGCGATGCGCAGCCCCGAACCGTGCTGGGCGAGCAGCAAGGCCAGGATGCGCGCGATCGTATACGTCTTGCCGGTGCCGGGGCCGCCGGCCACGACGGTGGTCCAGTTCGTCGCCGCCAGCGCCGCGGCCACCCGCTGCCGGTCGGGTGCGGGGCCGGGAAACAAGCGCCGCAGATCGTCGGTCAACCGGGCCTCGTCGAGCACGGGATGCGTCGTCGCCCGCTCGTCGAGCAGCCGCCGGATCGTCGCCTCCTGCCGGAAATACCGCTCCAGGTAGAGCAGCTCTCCCTCGTCGGTGTCGGCCAGCCGCAGCGGACGCAGCGGTCCCGCCGGACTGCCCACCACCAGCGGGCTCACGCGCAGCGCCGCCACCACGTCGTCGACATCGGGCCACGGCAAGGCCGCCAGGTCCACACCGGACTCGGCCTCCACCGACACCTCGCGCAGCCGGCGCAGATCCAGGCACACCGAACCGGACCGTACCGCTCGCACCGCCAAAGCCGTTGCCAGCACGACTGATTCGTCGTCCTCGCCGGTGAGGCCGGCCAGACGGATCGCAACGTGCACGTCTGCCGGGTCCAGCACCCCGGCTTCGTTGAAGGTGCGCAACAGACCCTTGGCGCGCTGCACCAGCCGGACATCGGTCATTCCAGCACCTCCGAGAGCGCCTCGATCAGCGCGGCCGGCGGATGCCAGTCGAATACGCCGCAGCCGTGCGGGGTTTCGGGGCCCACCATGCCGCGCACGAACAGGTACCCCACCCCGCCCAGGTGCCGGCGCGGATCGTAGCCGGGCAGCCGCAGACGTAGATAACGATGCAGCGCAACCGAATACAGCAACGCCTGGAGCGGATAGTGGGCTCGTACCATCTCGGCGGCCATCCGGTCGCGGGTGTAGTGCGCCGCGGTGAGCTCGCCCGCGCCGAGCCGGTTGGTCTTGTAGTCCACTATCACGAACCGCGGTCCGGGCAGGCGGAACACGGCGTCGATGCTGCCGGTGAGGAAGCCCCGCACCGGTGCCGGGTCGATCCGGGCCAGGAGCTCGGCGTAGCCCGCCAGCGGGTCGTCGGCAGGTAGTTGCGCGCGCAGGACAGCGGCCAGATCCGCCAGGGTGACGGTCGCCGACGGTGCGTCACCTCCGGCGAGCGGGAACTCGAATTCCAGCTCCGCCAGCCGATCTCGCGGCGCGATGGTGGCCAGCGGACCGAACGGCGTCGGCGTGTGCAGCACCGCCAGCAGGGCCGCGGCGAGCAGTTCCGGATCGGCCTCGGAGGCCGTGCGGGCGACGGCCTCGGCCGCCCGCGCAGTGACCTCGGCACGCAGATCGGCTGCGGCGGTGTCTACCGTTTCCAGAATTTCATGCACGAGCGTGCCGAATTCTTTGCCGTAGGGCAAGGCGTTCATCGGCGACGACAACGACACAGGTCCGCCGGCCGCCTCGTCCGAATGCTCGCCATCCGGGACGGTCGTCGTATCGCCACCGTCGACTCCGTCGTCGAACGGCTCGTCGACGGGCTCGTCGGTGACCCCCGATTCTTCGGGTTCGCTACGCACTCCGGCGCTTTCGTGGACCGCGGCGGTGAGCGCCGAATACGAGGTGCGCCGCCATGCGGCGTCCAGCATGCGGTCGAACACCGCGGCGGCCAGATCTCCGGCGGCGCGCGGCGGCGGCGTCCAGGGCCGCAGCACTGTGGCGCGAGGATCCACATGCTCGACCGAAACACCGGGCACGGCAAAGGGTGCCGGGTCGGCGGGCACCCGCTCGCGGGTCGGCACCGCGCCGTCGGGGCCGCGCATGAGCAGCCGGTGCAGCGGCGCGGCGGCGGTGAAACTCGACGGTGCCCACCACGCCACGAGGTGGCACTTGGCGCGGGTGAGCGCGACATAACACAGCCGCAGCTCCTCGTCGGATTCCTCGGTTTCGCTGCGCTGCTTGCGTTTCGCGTATCCGGCACCGCTGGGGCCGCCGACATCGAGCACCCGGCGCTGATCCGCGTCGTGCAGCAGCAGGCTGCTGGGGTACGGGTTCTTGGCGGTGTCCCAGGCGAACGGCACGTACACCACCGGGAACTCCAGGCCCTTGCTGGCGTGCACGGTGGCCACCTGTACGGCGGCCGCGTCGCTGTCCAGGCGCCGGATCCGGTCCGCCAGAGTGCCCGCCACCGGATCGTCGAGGCGTTCGGCCAGCCACCGGGTAAGCGCGGACAGCCCGAGCGACTCCTCGACGGCGGCGCGGTTGAGCAGTTGCGCCAAGTGACGCAGATCGGTGAGTTCGCGTTCGCCGCCGGCGATCGCGAGCAGCCGGGCGTCGAGCGCGGTCTGCGCCGAGATGCGTTCGACGACGGCGGCGAATCCGGCGTGCGCGAACAGACCGGACAGCTCGCGCAAGCGAGCGGCCAACTCGGCGACGGCGTCCGCGCCCGCCGCGTCCAGTTGCGCGGCGGTCCAGCCGACGATCGGGGTGAGCGCCGCCAGCCGCACCCGATCCAGCCGGTGCGGCTGTTCGAGGGCTTGCAGGAACCACAGCCACTGGGTGGCCGCCGCGGTGACGAACACGCTGGTGCCCCCGGCCAGCACCGACGGGATGCCGGCGCGGTCCAGGGCCGCGCGAACCACGTCGAGCTGGCTGCGGGTGCGCACAAGCACCGCGATGTCGCGCGGTTGCAGCGCGCGCGGTGCGCCGGTGTGCAGCTGCGGCGCCTGCTCGAGCAGCCGAACCATCTGCGCCGCAACGTCGTCGGCGATGGAAGCCCGCAGCCGGCCGACGCTCGGAAAGCCCGACTGGTTGAGCGGGCCCGAGCCGCGCCGCGGCAGGCACCGAAGGCGCAACGGCGGCACCGGACCGTCCGCCGCGACGAGTCGCGGCGCGGTGTGCGACGCGCGCACGCTGGGCACCACGATGTCCGCGTGGCCCAGCGCCGCACCGCCGTAGAGGTGGTCGAGGGCGTCCACCAGGCCGGCGTCGGTCCGCCAGTTCGTCGTGAGCTCGTAGTGCGCGGTTGCCACCTCGACGGCGGCGAGGTAGCTGAGTACCTCGGCGCCGCGGAATGCGTACACCGCCTGCTTGGGGTCGCCGACGAGCACCAGCGGGCGATGTCCGTGAAACGTGCGGCGCAAGATGTCCCACTGCAGCGGGTCGGTGTCCTGGAACTCGTCGACCAGGACCACGAGGTAGCGGGCCCGAATTCGTGCGGCGGCGGTCGCACCGTGCGCCGGGTCGGCCAGCAGGTCGTGCAGCAGTTCGAGCAGGTCGTCGAAGTCCCGGAGGCCACGGTCGCGTTTGCGGCGATCCACCTCGGCGCGCACGGCGGCGGCGAAGGCCGCGCGCTCGCCCGCCTCGCCGGGATCGTCGGTGGGCACCAGCGTGGCTTGCCGGTCGGCCAGCGCGGCCTGCCCGACCTGGCGCGCCTCGGCCGGGGTGATGGGCGGGGCGCCCACGCCACGGCCGTAGCGGGCGAGATAGAGGTCGTCGACCACCTCGGCGATCAACTCCTCGACCGACTCCACCAGCCGGGTGTGCGGCTCCCGTTCACCGGCCAGCCCGAGCGCGTCGAGCATGCGCTGACAGAAGCTGTGCGTGGTCGCGATGGTGCCCGCATCGAAGTCCGACAGCGCGCGCCGCAGCCGCCGCTGCCGCGCCGTGACGGTGGCCGAATCTCCTTGTGCCAGTGCCTTGATCAGATCGTCGTCGCATACCCGTGCCGTCTCCGGCTCGGCGAGCGCAGCAGCCACCGCGAGGAAACGCGTGCGCGTGCGTTCGCGCAGTTCCGCGGTGGCGGCCCGGCTGAAGGTGACCAGCAGCAGCTGCGAGATGTCGACCAGACCCTCGGCGACGTACCGGGTGGCCAGCCCGACGATCGCGTACGTCTTGCCGGTGCCGGCACTGGCCTCGAGCACCGTGGTTCCGGTGGGCAGCGGGCCCAGCAGGTCGAATGGATTCACGGCTGCCGCAACGTTTCTGCGTTCAGCAACGAGTGCCACATCGTGTGCGCCAGTGCGGGAAACTCGGGTCCGGCCAGTGCCTCGAACGGGGCCTGCGGCCCGTACGCGTAGACGTGATAGGCGTCCTCGCGTTCGCCGAAGCGCCGCGACCACTCCTCGGCAGCGGCGGTGCGGGCCTCGGCGTCCGGGCTGCCGCCGTGCGTGCGCTCGGCATAGACCGCCGCCGTGCCCGCGGCCACGCCGAGCAGCTCGCGCAGTCCCCGATCCCGCAGTGCCACGAACGCTTCGAGCTCGGCAACCGGGTCTGGCGGTGCGGTGAGTTCCGACCGCCAGGCCGGACGGCGACCGGAGCCGCGCCCGGTGGTGACCGCGCGCAACGGGCGCTCCAGCGTCGCCGCGACGGCCAGCAACTGAAGCCAGGCGGTGAGCCGCTGTTTGGCGCCCAGACGCGAAAATCCGGTGCGCACAAGCACATCGGCGCGCAGGCCGCCGACCGTGCCGGTGAGCCGGCGGCCGTCGGCGAGCGCGATGTCGACGTCCACCGATGTCTCGGCCACGGCGTACAACGGCGCGGACACCCGCACCAGCGGTTCTACCGCGGCCTCGATGTCGGCCAGTGCGAGCGCGCCCAGGGTGAACGGCGGCACCGTGCCGCGCCGCCACTCGGCGGCCCGAAAATCGGCCGCGTCCGCACCCGCCAGCCGCGCGGCGAGCAGCCGGTCTCCGATGTCCCAGCGGGTGAGCGCAGCCAGCTCGACGTCGAGCGAGTCGGTGCTCGTGTCGTCGGCCTGGGGCAGCCGAATTCCCAAGCGCTGCCGCAGAAATCCCTGCGTGGGGTGCACCACGAAGGCGATCAGGTCGGCCAGCTCGACATCGGCGGCGGGCACCGGCGGCAACGGCGCGGCCAGCAGCGGCGGCACCGGCAGCGGCGGCCGCTGCGCGGCGCGCGCACCGGCGAGCGCATCGGTGTCGAAACTGAACGGCCGGTCCCGGTCGAAGTTGCGCGCGTCGAACGGCTGCAACGGATGGTGACGCACGACGGAGGTGCCCACCATCGCGGTGACCGCGTCGACGATTTCGCTCAGCGGGATCGCGGGCGGGCGCGCCGCCCCGCTCACCGGATCGGCGCCGGTGTAGAACAGCAGCAGCCGATCGCCGGCGCTGAGTACCGCGTCGAGCAACAGCTGCCGATCTTCGCTGCGCGGATCCCGTTCGCCCACAAGCGGTTCGCGTGCCAGGACGTCGTCGCCGTCGAGCCCGCCCGCACGGGGGAACACGTCGTCGTCGAGGCCGAGCAGGGCCACCACCCGGTGTGGCACCGAACGCATCGGCACCATGGTGCACACCGTCAGCTCACCGGTGCGGAAGTTGGCGCGGGTGGGCCGCCCGGACAGCCGCCCGGCGAACAGGGCGCGCACGTCGGCGAGGCGGAGCTCGGTGGCGGCCCCGAATTCGACCGCCGCGGCGATCTCGCGTCGCGCCGAGACATCCATCCATGCGTCGTCGGCGTCGACGTCGGTGAGCAGGTCCAGCGCGCGCAGCAACGCGGTGCACCACTGCGCGCCGGACTGCGGACCCCGCAGATCGCGCAACACCACCATCAGCCGGTCCACGAACTCCGCGAACCGCCCAGCGAGTGCGATGTCATTGCTCTCCACATCGTCGAGCGGGAGCACCAGATCCAGCCAGCCGCCGGAGGATTCGTCGGCGCTGACCCCGACCAGGATGCGGTCGACGGCGGTGCTGAAGGTGTTCTGCCGGTACTCCCCCAGGCCGTAGTCGGCCCGCTGGGCGCGCCCGAGCCCCCACCGCGCTCCAGCGGTGACCGACCAGTCGCGCAGCCGCTCGAGATCGTCGTCGTCGAAGCCGAACCGGCGCCGCACCGCCGGGCGCGCAGCCAGATCCAGCAACTCGCTGGCGGCCACCCGACCGGTGGCCGACTCGAGTAGGCCGACGAGCACCTGTAGCAGTGAATTCGTTTGCTGCAGTGCGCGATCGGCGAGCCGCACGCGCAGCCCGTGGGCCGGATGGCCCGGAATGCCCTGCCCGAAGGCCGCGCGCACCAGCGGCGCGTAGGTCTCGATGTCGGGGCACATCACCAGGACGTCGCGCGGCTGCAGATCTGGATCGTCGGCGAAGGCGTGCAGCAGACATTCGCGCAGCACCTCCACCTGCCGGGCCGGGCCGTGGCAGGCGTGGACCTGGACGCTGTCGTCGAGCGCGGACGGTGCGGCCTCGCCCTGGACCCTGGGCGCGGCCGGCCCGGATGCGGTGTCGTCGCGGATGGCGCGTTGCAGCCGCCCGAGCACCGTGCCGGGCAGCTCGGGGCCCGGATGGTAGACATCGGCGGCGGAGCCGAGGCGGACCTGCAGCTCGCGTACGTCGCGGGACAGGCTGGCCAGTAGCGGGTTGCGCACCGCCAGCGCGGAACTGTCCGCACTGCGCAGCGTCACCGGCGCCCGCGCCGCGAGAGTGCGCCACATCGCGGGGCTCGGGTGCGGAATCCACAGGTGCACGTCACGACCGGCGGCCAACGCCTGCACGACGGCCAGTTGATCGGTGCTCATCCGGGTGGTGCCGAACAGCGAGATACGCGACGGCAGCGCGATCGATTCCGGGTGGGCGCGCAGCCGGTCGCAGGCGGCGGCGAGGCGTTGCGGCGGGCTCGGCGTTCCGAGGCGCGCGCACAGCAGGCGCCACAACTGCGACTGCCAGGCGAGGTCGTCGGTCGCGTTCGCACCCGCGGCCCACGCCTCGAGCAGCTGCGGCCGCTGGGCGGCGTAGGCAGCGAACAGTCCGGCGATGTGCTCGGCGGTGGCGTACCGGCGCCCCTCGCGGTGCGCGCCGGTGAGGTGCCGGGTGAGCGTCGCCGCCCACGGCTGGCCCAGTGAATCGTCAAGCACCGCAAGCACATCCCAGGCCAGCCGGTCCGGAGCCCAGGCCTCGTCGGCACCGATCGCCAGCTCCACCAGCCGCGCCGGCGACGGAAAGTCGATGTTCGCCGCGACCCCGAGCTGCGCCGCGATCTGCTGACACAGCCAGCGTTCGACCCCCTTGGCGGGCACGGCGACGACCTCGCGGGCGAACGGATCCGCGAGCGGCTCCGCAAGCACCTCGGCGAGGGCGGCGGCCAACGTGCTCGACCGCTCGGCGCGATGGACAGTGAGCACACTGCACTGTAGCCACGTACACCGACATCCGATCGAGGCAAGCCAGCGTGTCGAGGCGGGCGGGACGCAGTGTCCACTTTCGGCTTCGACAGGGCTGAACCTGCCGCGCCGGCACCGAAAGTGGGCGCTCAGTCCCGCCCGACGAGTGATTCGTCGTGTGCGGCGGTCCGCGGACCACCAACGTTGCCGGTGTTCGGCACGCCGGTGGGCTCGATCAGCAGGGCATGCACCTCCCCGTGCGCCAGCGGGCAATGCTCGACCCCGCGCGGCACCACGTAGAGCTGGCCGGGGTGCAACTCCACGTTGCCCGCGCGCATCTGGATGGTGAGGTGCCCGGAGGTGACGATGAACAGCTCGTCGGTGTCCTCGTGGCGGTGCCACACGAACTCACCCTCGAGCTTGACCACCTTGATCTCGTAGTCGTTGAGCCGGGCGACCACCTTGGGCGACCAGTGCTCGGTGAACAGGGACAGCTTCTCGGCGACGTCCACGGCCTGCATGATATCGATGATGCCATCGTCGACCACCCCGGCCAGACCCCGAAACTGCCTGCGCGCCATGCCCGGCGCCCGGATCAGCCGCCCGAGCCGTAGGGCCGGGTGATGATTTCCAGGAAGTGTCCGGCCGGATCGTTGAAGTACACCCCGCGCCCGCCGTCGTTGTGATTGATCTCGCCGGGGTGCCTGCCGTGCGGGTCGCCCCAGTGCTCGAGCCGCCACGACGTGATGCGCCCGTAGATGTCGTCGAAATCCTGCTCGCTCACCAGGAATGCGTAGTGCTGAGCACGGATTTCTTCGTCGGCGGGCACCTCGATGTAGTCGAGCGAGGCGCCGTCGTCGAGCGCGACCGCCAGGAACGGCCCGAAGGGCTTGGGGGCGGGCAGGCCGAACAGTTCGGTGAGGAAGTTTGCTGCCACCTGACGGTCGTGGGCGGCAACGATGGTGTGGTTGAAACGAATTGGCAAGAGCCAGATTCCTTCGGTTCGACGCCTCCATGCCTGACGCAGTCCGCCACCGGCACGCGACGCTGAACTCAGATTAGCGATCCAGCGCCGCGGCGCAAGAGTGCAGGTACCGGCGTTCGGGCTCGCTCGCGGTCGCCGCCGCGGCGGCGAGGTACTCGGCGCGCGCACCGGCCCGGTCCCCGGCACGCGCGAGCAGATGCGCACGTACGGCATGCACGCGATGGTGCGTTCCCAGCTCCGCGGCGGCGGTGCGCAGCGCGGCCAGCCCCGCGTCCGCGCCGTGCGTCATCGCCACCGCCACCACCCGGTTCAGCGTCACCATCGGCCCCGGGGCCAGCCCGGCGAGCAGGTCGTAGAGCGCCAGGATCTGCGGCCAGTCGGTGCGGGCGCTGTCGGGCGCTTCGTCGTGCAGCGCCGCGATTGCCGCCTGCACCTGGTACGGGCCGACCGCGGCCGTGCGCAACGTGTCGGCTATCAACGCGCCGCCTTCGGCGATCAGCGCCGCGTCCCAGCGGGAACGGTCTTGTTCGGCCAGTGGCACCAGCGCACCGTCGGCACGTGTGCGCGCCGGGCGGCGCGCGTCGGTGAGCAGCATCAGGGCGAGCAGGCCGGCCACCTCACCGTCGCCGGGCAGTTGGCGATGCAGCTGCCGGCACAGCCGGATGGCTTCGCTGGACAGCTCCACCCGCGCCAGCCGGTCCCCGGAACTCGCGGTGTAGCCCTCGTTGAAGATCAGGTACAGCACGTGCCGCACCGCACCCATCCGCGCGCCCAGCTCCGGTGCCGGCGGCACCTGGAAACGCTGCCCGCGCAGCCGCTGCTTGGCACGGCTGATACGTTGTGCCACAGTCGCTTCCGGCACCAGAAACGCGCGGGCGATTTCCGCTGTGGTGAGCCCACCGACGGCGCGCAAAGTCAGCGCCACCTGCGCGGGCGGGCGCAGCTCGGGATGGCAGCACAGCAGCAGCAAGGTCAACGAATCGTCAACCCCGGAGGCCGACTCCCCCGGTGGTGGCGCCGCCGCAGCGACCGTGTGCTCCCGGCGCGCGCGGGCGTCGTCACTGCGTTGCAGCTCCAGGCGCCGGCGCGCGGCGACGGTGAACAGCCAGGCCTTGGGATGGTCGGGCAGACCGTCACGGCGCCACTGCACCGCCGCATCGAGCAGCGCCTCCTGCAGCGCGTCCTCGCACACGTCGAAGTTGCCGTAGCGACGAACCAGCAACCCGAGCACCTGCGGTGCCAGCTCGCGAACCAGCCGGGAAAAGTCGTCGGTCACCTGGTCGCTTGCTCGATGACATCTGCGACGGCGCCCGGCTGCGATACCAGCACGGCGTGCGAGGCCGGCACTTCGGTCGTGCGCGCCGCCGCGCGCTGGGCCATGAATCGTTGCGCCGCAGCGGGAATCACGCGGTCTGCGGTGGCTACGACGTACCAGGTGGGCCGGCCCACCCACGATGCCGGACCGTTCTGTTCGAGATTGGCCGAGAACGCGACCGAACGCTGATGGGCAACCAGCTGGGCGACCGCGGTCTCGTCGAGATCCTGGGCGTAGACATCGTGAAAGCGCTCGGCGGCCAGGTACGCGTCGACGGATGTGCCGCCCAGATGCTTCAGCCGCAGCGCCGGGGCAACGGCCCGGCTGCCCGGAAAGCGCCCCGGATCCATGTCGAAGGACAGCGACTCGCCGCGCAACGGCGCGTACGCCGCGACGAACACCAGCGCCGCGACGTTGGGCAGGTGGATGTTGCTGATCACCGCGCCGCCGTAGGCGTGCCCGACGAGCACGATCGGGCCGTCGATGCCGGCGATGGCCGCCGCGACCGCTCGAGCATCTGTCACCGGGCCGCGCAACGGATTCTCGGGCACCACCACGGTGTGTCCGCGGCCGCGCAACTCCGCGGCCACGGCATCCCAGCTGGTGGTGTCGGTGAACTCGCCGTGCACGAGCACGACGGTGGGTTTGGCGACCGGCTCGGAGTTTCCGGCAACCGCATTGCCGACGCCGGTGGCGATGCCCGCCATGGTGGCCCCGGCAGCGAGCAGGCCGCCGAGCAGCATCAGCAGAAACCGACGAACCATGCCCCACCTCCCTGCAGCCGTAGCCAAGTAGTTTAGGCCGCTAACCGTGCTGCAGGGGTGAAGTTGAGGGTCAGTGTTGCGCTGGTCCGATGCCGATGCCACGGGCGGCCAGCCACGCCACCGGGTCGGTCTTCTGATCGGCGCCCCGCCACACCTCGTAGTGCAGGTGCGGGCCGCTGGACTGGCCGCGGTTGCCGACCGTGGCGATGACGTCGCCGGCGCGCACGTGCTGGCCGGGCTTGACGAAGAACTCGTTGACGTGCCCGAAGATGCCGATGGTGCCATCGTCCTGCTGGACCCGCACCCACAGGCCGAAGCCGGACGCGGGGCCCGCCTCGAGGACGACGCCGTCGGTGACGGCGACGATCGGAGTACCGATCATGGCGGCGATGTCGACGCCGCCGTGGAACTCGCCCCAGCGCGGGCCGAAGTTGGAGGTGAGAATGCCGGCGGTCGGCGCCAGCGCCTTCGGGCGGCGCGCCTCGGCCGCGGCGGCCTCGCGGGCCTTGTGCGCGGCTTCCTCGGCGGCGGCTGCGGCCGCCTTGGCGGCGGCCTCGGCCTCGAGCGCCGCGAAGTCGACCTCGCACGGCAGCATCGGGACGGTGGTCGCGGCGGCACTCGGCTGCGGTGCGGTGAGCACGGCGCCGGCGGCGGTGACGCCCGCCGTGGTGAGGAGGGTTCCCACCGCGACCGAGGCGGCGGCTAAGCGGCCTGCGGTACGGCGGGTCGATAACGATCCGGTAACTCGCATTCCTCGAAGGTACGGACGGATGCGAAATTGCCGTAATTCGATCGTGATCGAACACCCGAAATGCGCAGAATTGCGCCCCTTGCCAGGCGGCCTCGCACCCCACCTTTACCGGCGCTGACCAGCGCAAACAAAGATCTAAACCTGTTTCGCCAAAGATCGCCTTGTAATCTCCGTCACGAAGCGGGAAATCTATCCGGAAATGCCTGCGTTTTGGGCTGCCCGCAGCCAGTCCGGAAACTCGCTCAACAATCGCCGATACAACTCGTCGTCGGCGACGGTGTCGATGTCGTCGACGGCGAAGAAGCCGGCATTGTCCACCGCGCGCCCGCCCAGATTGTCCAGCTTTTCGAGCAGGCCGTAATTCGCTTTTCCGATACCCACGAACTGCCAGAACGCCGGCAAGTGTGACGCACGCTGCATCAACGCCGTGATCTCCCGCTTCTTGGAGAACCCGCCGTCGGTGAAGAACAAGACCAGCGTCGGGGCACCGCCGCGGCGCAGCCCGGAAATGATCTCGGACATGATCGGAATTTCGTCGTTGATCGCACCGATCGGGCCGTAGTCGATTCCGCCGTGCCGCCCGCTCAAATGCAAATAGGTCCGCGACCATTCGTCGGCCTCGTGCACGCTGATATCCGGCAGCCGCGCGAATCCGCTTCCGTACAAATAGGGTTCGAGCTTTCCGTCGTCGTCGATCTGGGTGGCCACCGCCACCATCCGCTCGACCACACGATTGACCACCTGCTTCTTGTACTGCGCGTGCATGCTGCCGGTCTTGTCGATCACCAGCACCACCCGCGCGCGAATCCCGGTCGCGCTCTTCTTGCGCAGGATGTCGGCCACCGCGCGCTTGCGCAGATCGAGTTTCTGCCGTTTGTCCAGCGAGAGCTTGGCCTCGTCGGCAACCGTCCGCACGCCGTCGCCCGCCGGCGGAGCTGCCGGCGCGGCAACGGGATTCGCGGCCGGCGCATCGTCCACCGAGACGCCGTACTCGGTGACCAGGGCGGCCAGGCCGCGGTCCCAGCCGGCGCTGACATTGCGCAGTTTCCAGCCGTCGCCGCGCCGGTACACCTCGACCAGGGCGGCCGCCCGCTCGGACGACAGTCCCAGCGCCGGCGCCGACACCGTCGGCGAGCCGGGCTGGGTGACCCCGACGGCGAGCCCGGCGATGCCGGCCAGCGAGCCCGGCACCGAATCGTCGAGGGCGACCGCCACCGCCAGCGTTTGCACGCTCGTCGGCACCGCGCCCAGATCGATCGAAACGTGATCCGCGGCAACGAGTTTCACCGCGCCCTCGGGCGAGGCAGGCTGGTTGAAGAACACGAAATCGGCGTCGTTGCGCACCCGCCCTGCGGGAGTCAGTTGAAAGACCATCAGGTCCACGGCGCCGGGCGCCGCTCCGGACACCGAGATCGACAGGGGCGCGGTGGCGATCGCGACGTTGGCTCCGCGAGTCAGTTCGGGCACGCAGCGATCGTATCCGCGCCGGGCTCCAACCGAATTCCAATCGCGCGCCCGTACGCTCGCGCGCCGTCGGGCGAACGCAACAGGAGGACAGGATGAGGGTGACAGGACGGCTGGCGGGCGCGTTCGCGGCCGCCGCGGTGGCGTGCAGCCTGCTCAGCGGCTGCGGCGACGATTCGGACTCGGCGTCCACAGCGACGACGACTGCGGCCGGCGCCACGACGACGGCCGCCAAGGCGACGTCCACCCGCAAGATGGCGCCGAAGACGACCACCGAGGCACCGAGCGGACCGAACTACACGATCGCCGACTACATCCAGGAGGCGCGCCTCGAGGAGACGCCGATTCAGCCGGGCACCCCCAATGCCCCGACGATCGACCTGCCGTTCCCGCCCGGCTGGGAGAACGCGGGCCAGGACACGCCGGACTGGGCGTACGGCGCGATCGTCTACACCGGACCGGAAGCCGCGACGTACACACCCAGTTTCATCGCACTGCTGTCCAAGCTCGAGGGCAACGTCGACGCCCAGAAGCTCATCGACAGTGCCGGCGGCGAACTGCGCAATCTGCCGGGCTTCAAGCCGCTCACCGAGGGGAAGGTGACCACCCTGTCCGGTTTCCCCGCCTATCAACTCGGCGGCACCTTCACCAAGGACGGCGGCACCTATCTGGTGGCACAGAAGACCACCGTGATTCCGGGGCGCGACGGGATGTACATCCTGCAGATCAACGCCGACGGCACCGAGGATCAGTTCGACATCATCGGCGCCGCCACGCAGGTGATCGACGACCAGACCAAGATCACGCCGTAATCACGCGGTGCAACGGCCGCCGCGCCGTGCGCGCGTCCACCGGTACCGCACAGGCGTCGAGCGCCTTGCGCGCGAGCGCGGCCGCCTCGTCGTGCGCCCCGCGCCGCGCGGCGGCCTGCGCGGCCCGGTCGAGCAGCGCCACCGTCACCGCCGGCGCCAGCTCGGGACCCGCCAGCCAGGCATGGTCGGCCGCCGCATCGGCTTCGTCGACGCATTCGGCCAGCAGCGCATGCAGGCGCAGCCGCTCGCGGGTGGACAGCGCCGCCGCGACCGCGTCGCGCTCGAGCGGGATGCGGAACCGATAGTGCCCGGGCAGGGCACTGACGAATCCGTCGCGCCGCGCGGGCTCGAGCTGATCGGCAATCGTGCCGGCGTCGGTACCGAGCGCGCGGGCCAGCACCGCGACGCGAGCCTCCGGCCCGACCAGTGCCGCCGTGGCCAGCGCTGCCCGGGTCGGGCGCGGGAGCTCGGCGAGCCGGCGGCGCACTGCGCTGGCCACCGCCTCGGGGACGCCCTCGCCAGCGCTGCGCGCCAGCTCTCGGACGTAGAACGCGGTGCCGCCGCTACGCGCCAGGATGCCACCCACGACCGCGTCGGATGCCGGCCCGGCCCGGCGCACCAGATCCGCGAGCACCGGCGCGGGCAGCGCGCGCAATTCGATTACCGTCGCGGGGGCGCGGCCGAGCAGCCGGTCGAACGCCGAGCGGCGCACCGGCTCGCCCACCCCGCCGTCGGACCAGGCGACCACAATCACGATCGGCCGCGCCGCGATGCTCGCCGCCAGCGCCTCGACGGCCGTGCGCACGCTCGCCGGGCTGCGATGGAGGTCGTCGACGACGACCAGCTGCGGGCGGTCACCGCCGGCCGAATCCGCAGTGGCCGAGCCGAATCCGCGCGCCCGCGCGCGTTCTGCGGCCGCGGTGAGCAGTGCGCTCTTGCCGGCCCCCGAGCCTCCGGTCACCACGACGAGCTGGCCGTAGCCGGCCAGCGCATCGTCGAGCACCGCGTCGACCAGGGCCAGCTCGCGCTCGCGCCCGCACAACCGCGGCCCGCCGGACCGCACCACCGCCGGTTCCGGAGACCAATTCAGATGTTTTGCACCGCAACGTATTCCATCGGCGAGATCCCGTAACGCGGCGCCCGGCGACACGCCGAGCTCGCGGTGCAGCACGGCGCGCACGCGGTCGTAGGCGAGCAAGGCGTCGACCGGGCGCTCCGCGCGGTAGAGCGCCAGCATCAGCTGCGCCCACAGCCGCTCGCGCAGCGGGTGCGCGGCCACCTGCGCCTCGAGATCGGTGATCAATTCGCGGTCGAGCCCCACCCGCAGACCCGCCTCGAAACGAGCCTCCGTCGCGTCCAACCGGATCGCGTCCAGGCGCTCGGATTCGGCGAACGCGAACTGCGCGTCCCGGAAATCGGCCAGCGCACGCCCGCGCCACAGCTCCTCGGCGGCCAGCAACGACCGCTGCGCGCCCGCCGCGTCGCCGCGCGCCAGCTCCGCGCGCCCGCGCGTCACCAGCGCCTCGAACATCCGGACGTCGAGGCTGTCCGCGCCGAGTTCGAGCCGGTACCCGCAGGGGGTGGTCACCAATCGCCGAGGTTCTTCCGTGACAACGGATTCCAGCAATCGACGCAAGTTCGCAACGTAGGCGCGCAACGACGCGGCGGCCTTCGGCGGCGGCGCGTCGTCCCACACCAGCGCGATGAGCCTGTCGAAGGAGACCACCGAATCGGCAGCCAGCAGCAACACCGCGAGAACGGCGCGCTGCTTGGTGCCCCCGATCGACAAGACAGAACCGCTCCGCGACACCTCCATCGTCCCGAGCAGCCGGTACTCCAACGGCCTCCGTTCGCTGGCCAAAAGCGACAAACCACGTTATTTCCAACCGAATTCCAACACGCCGGAGTTAGCGTTCGCAGCCCGATTCACCAACTTGTAGCCCTTCGGAGGATCCCGTGAATCAGCCCCCGTTCAATCCGCCGGGGCCGCCGTACCCGCAGCAGCCCGGGCAGCCGTACCCGGGTCAGCCCGGACAGCCCTACCCGCAGCAGCCTTACCCGCAACAACCGGGAACCTACGGGGCGCCGCCCCCGCGCAAGTCGCGCAAGGGCCTGTGGATCGGCATCGCCCTGGCAGCCGTCCTGCTGGTCGGCGCGCTCGTCGCGATCGGCGTCGTCGCGGTGACCATCGGCAACTCGAGCGACCTCGAAGCCGGCAAGTGCGTGGAGTTCAGCTCACTGTCGCAGAACGCCGCCGACAGCAAATACGAGATCAAGGACTGCTCGGACGACGCCGCCACGTTCGAGGTGGCCAGCAAGACCGAGGGCACGGCCACCTGCAACGAGAACGATCTCACCTACACCCTCGTCGAGAAGAACGACACCGCCAAGGTGCAGGAGACCGTGTGCATGGTGCCGAATCTGAAGGAAGGCAAGTGCTACGTCCACCAGGACGACGGTCGCTTCGTCGTCTCCGGCTGCGAGGCCGCCGACGCGGCCAAGGTGGTCAAGCGGGTCGACGGCAAGGCCGACGAATCCCTGTGCGCGGAGTACCCGCCGGATTCCGCGGTGACATACCAGAAGCCGGCGCGCACCTACTGCGCGGTGATCGGCGGCTGACGCCGCCGCAGCACGAGTGGCGCGTTGTCCCGCGGGAACGGCAACGACGAATAGCCCCAAGGGATCTCGTAGTCGTCGGGTAACCGCCACTCGAAGTTGCGCAGCATCGCATCGAGCACGGTTTTCGCCTCGTGCACGCCGAAATGCATGCCGATGCATTTGTGCGCACCGGCACCGAACGGCAGCCATGCGCACCGGTGCGATTTGTCCTCACGCCGGTGCTCGGCGAACCGTTCCGGATCGAAACGCTCCGGTTCGGACCACAATTCGGGCAGCAAGTGGTTTCCCCATTGGGCGACGAGCACGAGTGTGTCTGCCGGCAAGTGATATCCGAGCAATTCGGTGTCGCGCACCGTGCGCCGGACGAATCCGGGCACCGGCGGCACCAGCCGCAGCGATTCCTTGATGACCAAGTCGAGCGTGTGCAATTGCTCGAGGCCATGCAAGTCGACCGAATCCGCATCGCGGGCAAGCGATTCCGCGCGTGCCCGGTCCTGCCATTCCGGATGCTTGCCGAGGAAATACGCCGCCGCCGTGGTGGCGATGGTCGTGGTGTCGTGTGCCGCCATGATCAAGAAGATCATGTGGTTGACGATGTCGGCATCGTCGAACTGTTCGCCGGTCTCGGTTTGCGCGTGGCACAGCGCCGAGAAGAAGTCGGCCTCCACCGATTTCCGCTTGGCCGGGATCATGCGATAGAAGTACTCCTCCAACACTTGTCGCCCGCGTAGGCCCTTGCGCCATTTTCCGAACGGGACCGGGTGGCGCACGATCGACAGTCCGGCGTGCAGGCAGTCGACGAATGCGTCGTTGAGCCGGTCCCGTTCGGCACCCACCTCGGTGTCCATGAAGATCTCGCCCGCCACCTCGAGGGTGAGATCTTTGACCGTCGGATACAACGGCAGCGGCCGATCCACGGGCCATTGCGCCACCACACCACGCACCAGTCCGGCGAGGTTGGCGAAGTACGCCTCCAGGCGGCTGCGGGTGAACGCCTGCTGCATCAGCCGGCGGTGGAACATGTGCTCGTCGAACTGCAGCATGAGCAATCCGCGGTGGAAGAACGGGCCGCCGTAGTAGTCCCAGCCCTGCCCGAAAGCGCGTTCCTTGTTGCTCATCACGATGGCGGTGGCTTCCGGACCGGCCACGGTGATCGTCGGCTGCCCGAGCGGGCGCGAATAGGACACTGGGCCCAGGCGCCGGTAGGTGTCCAGTTGCGACGCCGGACCCCAGCGCAACCACTTGAGCGCCGGTCCGAGGTACGGCAGCCCGCGGTCGCTGGGAATCTGGCGCAGCCCGCTGCCTGCGGGTGGCGCCGGGGCCTGCGGGGTGAGCAGCGCCGCGCGCCGTAACACCGCGTCGACCGGATTACGATCGGGAATCTCGAACAGGCGCGAATTCTCGACGACGACCACGGCGACCTCCTCGTCGCTGTAATGTTCAGCACGTACTTTACGCCGGGAGGTGTGAGATGGGCAACACTGCGGCGCGGCGGCGTGGCCGCCCGCCCGGCCCGCCCGTCGACGCGGCCGCGCGTCGCGAGGAACTGCTCGACGCCGCCGAACGCGTCATCGCCGAACGCGGGCCGGTTCCGGCGCTGGCCGATGTCGCTGCGGCGGCGGGATACGCACGCACTGCGATCTACGCCGCCTTCGGCGACCAGCACGCCCTCGTGCACGCACTGGCGGCAAGGCACACCGACGCGATCATCGAACGCACCAATCTCGTACTGGCCCAAGAGTTTCCGCTGCGCGATCTGCTCCCGGAGGTGATCGACGTGTTCTGCGCGTTCGTCGAGGCGAATCCCGACCTGCACCGCACGCTCATGCTCGACATCGAAGTGGGCGGCCGGCCGATGATGCGCCGCTCCACCGACTGGGCATCCGGCGTGCTGACGGTCGTCCTCGCGCGGTGCCGACTGCCGGGACAGCCGGCCCGGCCGTGGGCGGCCGCGATGGTCGGCGCAATCATCGCCGCCACCGAGGACTGGATCGCCGACCCCGAACGCGGTCCGCGCGCCGCGCTCGTCGCCGACCTCACCGCCCTGTTCCTGCCGACGTTCGAGGCCATCGGCGTCGCCGACCTGCCGGGCCCGTTCGCCGCCGCATTACCTGCGAGGTAATCGCCGTACCACACGCGGCGCACCTACGCTGGGCGCCATGACCACCATCGCGCCCGACCAGCCCGTCGGGGTGCTGCTGCGCCATTGGCGCGAGCGGCGCCGGATGAGCCAGCTCGATCTGGCGCTGGCCACCGAAGTATCCGCGCGCCACGTCAGCTTTGTGGAGACCGGGCGATCCAAACCCACCCGCACCATGCTGCTCAAGCTCAGCGAACAGCTGGACATCCCACTGCGCGAACGCAATTCATTGCTGCTGGCGGGCGGCTTCGCGCCCGCCTACCCGCAGCACGAGCTGGCCGACATTCCGCTGCCGGCCGTCACCGACGCCATCGGCAAGATCCTCGACGGCCACCTGCCCTACCCCGCGTTGGTCGTCGACCGGCACTGGTCGATGGTCGATGCCAACGCCGCGGTCGGGGCACTCACCGCAGGCGTTGCTCCCGAGCTGCTGGAACCGCCGGTCAACGTGCTGCGGTTGTCGCTGCACCCCGCCGGGCTGGCCTCGCGGATCGGCAACCTCGCGCAGTGGCGCGCACACGTACTGGACCGCCTGTCCCGTCAGGTGCTGACGACCGGTGACCCGAAATTGGCTGCGCTGCACAAGGAATTGCGCGAGTACCCCGGCGGCGACGACCACAACTACGACACCCGCGCGCTCGTGGTGCCGCTGCGCATCGACGAGTACGCCTTCTTCAGCACCACCACCGTCTTCGGCACGCCGCTGGACGTGACGCTCGCCGAACTCGCCATCGAGGCGTTCTATCCTGCCGACGAGCAGACGACGGCAGCGTTCGCCCGGGTTGCCGGGACGGGAGTTAACTAGCCGACTACCGTTTGCGGTAGGTACCGACGCACTATTCGAGGAGCACGGCAAATGAGCGTCCAGGCTGTCGAGCACAGGCATCGCGTCGTCGTCATCGGGTCCGGGTTCGGCGGACTCACGGCCGCCAAGAAACTCAAGCGCGCCGATGTCGATGTCACGGTGATCGCCAAGACCACCCACCACCTGTTCCAGCCCCTGCTCTACCAGGTCGCCACGGGTGTGCTGTCGGTCGGCGAGATCGCTCCCGCCACGCGCGTCATCCTGGCCAAGCAGCGCAACGCCACCGTCATTCTCGGCGAGGTCACCGACATCGACCTCACCGCCAAAACCGTCACCTCCAAGCTGCTCGACAAGGAAACCGTCACCCCGTACGACAGCCTGATCGTCGCCGCCGGTGCTCAGCAGTCCTACTTCGGCAACGACCATTTCGCCCGCTTCGCCCCCGGCATGAAGACCATCGACGACGCGCTGGAGCTGCGCGGGCGCATCATCGGCGCCTTCGAGGCCGCCGAGATCGAAACCGATCCGGCCGAGCGCGAGCGCCGCCTCACTTTCGTCGTCGTCGGCGCCGGGCCCACCGGTGTGGAGCTGGCCGGCCAGATCGCCGAGCTCGCCGACCGCACGCTGCGCGACGCGTTCCGCCACATCGACCCGCGCGAGGCGCGTGTCATCCTGCTCGACGCCGCGCCGGCGGTGCTGCCGCCCATGGGTCCGAAGCTGGGCGCCAAGGCGCAGCACACTCTCGAGAAGCTGGGCGTGGAGATCCAGCTCAACGCGATGGTCACCAACGTCGACTACGAGGGCATCACCGTCAAGGAGAAAGACGGCACCGAGCGGCGCATCCGGTGCGCGTGCAAGGTGTGGTCGGCCGGCGTGCAGGCCAGCCCGCTCGGCAAGATGGTTGCCGAACAGTCCGAGGGCACCGAGACCGACCGCGCCGGGCGCGTGCTCGTCGAGCCGGACCTCACGATCAAGGGCTACCCGTACGTGTTCGTCGTCGGCGACCTGTCGTCGGTGAAGGGCGTGCCCGGCATGTGCCAGCCCGCCATGCAGGGCGCCGCCTACGCCGCCAAGCACATCAAAGATCACCTCAAGGGCAAAGACATCCCGTCCGAGCGCAAGGCGTGGAAGTACTTCGACAAGGGTTCGATGGCCACGGTGTCGCGGTTCAACGCCGTCGCACAGGTCGGCAAGATCGAGTTCGCCGGCCTCCTCGGCTGGCTCACCTGGCTGTTCGTGCACCTCTACTACCTGGTCGGCCACAAGAACCGGTTCACCACCGTCGTGGCCTGGTTCATCACGTTCATCGGCCGCGGCCGCGGCCAGATGACCATTACCGGCCAGTGGATCTACGCACGTCTGGCAATCGAGAAAGCCGGGACCAACGCCCGCGAACTCACCAAACCACCGGCCGCCGACGACCTCGTCGAGCCCGCCGGCGAATCGGACCCCCAACCCGACCTGAAGAAGTCGCCGGAAACGCCCGATGCCGCCGACGGTGCCGCCGCCTCGAACGCGCAGCCGAAGTCGCAAGCCAACGCCGGCTGACGCCGCCGTCCAACCCTCCTCGACACCAGCACAATCCGACATACGCGACGAGTGTGCCGACATGGCGGACAAGCGGCCGAAATCCCGCCACTACGACACACTCGCCGGCACCGGCCGGGCGAGAGCCCGGCCGGCCGGCAGGAGTAGCAGGGTCCAGGCCGCGACGGCGCCGATGTGCGCAGCACCTAGGGCACGCCCGGATACGTCCCCGCGATCGATGGCGTCACTCCTCTGGTAACGCCGCATAATCCGACAGACGAGCGCCGGTCCACGTAGCGAGGGTGCCGCCGCCGGCGAGCGGGAGCCGCGCGAAGTCCAGGGTTGCCTGCACCGCCCGGGTGTCGGGGTAGCGGAACTCGCTGACGACGGCGCGTGGGGCACCGACGAGGTCGTCGGCGACGGTGCCCGGCCCGAGCTCGAGCCGGTGATGCACCAACGGGACCTCGCCCATGTTCACCAGCAGCTCGCCGCTCCAGCGGCCGTCGCGTTCGCCCGCGCGGCCCACCTGCGCGCGTTCGACGATGCGCACCGTCGCGGCCGGGTCGATCTCGGCGAACACGGCCGAATCGTGTTGTCCCGCGCCGGCAATCACTGTCGGATGCGGATCCAGATCGAGCGTGCCGCCGGCGGCGACATCGATCCGCCAGTGCGCCGCCGAGGCCAGCGCGTGCCGGCCGGGCAACGCGATGCCGGCCGCGACGGTGCGCACGCGCAGGACCGCCCCGGGGCCTACACACAGGGTGATTTCGATCGTGTCGCCACCGAGAGGCGTTGCGGCCGTTCCGATCACATGCACGGTGTCGGCGCCGGTGAGCCGCGCGTCGAGGCCGCCGACTGCCTGGATACGCGGGCTGCGCCCCGCCTGCGCGAGGATCCGCAACCGAGTCAGCACGACACATCCACCGGTATCTCGTGTCCGCCCGACAGGGTCAGCCGAGCGCCAGACATGCCTGCACCCAGTCGAGCACCGGCGTGGCGGCGGGGTCGGCCACCAGGCTGATCAGCACGGTGGGGCGGCCCTCGCGCACCTTCTCCGCATCCGTGCGCATGACCTCGAGGTCGGCGCCGACCAGGGGCGCCAGGTCGGTCTTGTTGACCACCAGCAGGTCCGAAAACGTCACGCCCGGGCCGCCTTTGCGCGGCACCTTGTCGCCGCCGGCGACGTCGACGACGAAGATCTGCACGTCGATGAGGCCCGACGAGAAGGTTGCGGTCAGGTTGTCGCCGCCGGACTCGACGAGAATCAGATCCAGCGGCGGGTTGCGCTCGATCAGGTCGTCGATGGCGTCCAGGTTTGCAGTGATGTCGTCACGGATCGCGGTGTGCGGGCAGCCGCCGGTCTGCACCGCGGTGATGCGTTCGTCGGGCAGCACCGCGTGCCGGCGCAAGAAGTCGGCGTCCTCGGTGGTGTAGATGTCGTTGGTCAGCACCGCCAGCGAAAGTTGGTCGCGCAGTTGCCGGCACAGCGCTGCGACCAATGCGGTCTTGCCGGAGCCCACCGGACCCCCGATCCCGATGCGCAGTGGTTCGCCTTGCCGGCGTTCACGTTTCGGCCGGTCGTGGGCATGGGTGTGGGGTTCACCGTCGATCAGGTGCGGTGGCATGGCGGTCCTCCTACGATGCGAACAGGGGTTGGGGGCGCTGCGCGTGCCGTTCGGCGAGGCTGTCCAGCAGCGGATCGGACAGTCCGGCAAGGCCTTTCGTCGCGGCCGCCGCGATGTCGTCACAGAGCGCCGACAGCCGCAGGGTGCAGGCCGCCACGTCGGCCGGGTCGAGCGCGAGCAGCCGCTGAGCGGCGGTGGCAGCGCCGGTCATGGTGGTGTAGACGTACACCGCGGCCAGCTCGGAGGCCGGGGTGCCGATGTGCGCTGCGACGGCGCCGAAGATGACGGGCAGGTGCGGCCTGGGCCCCATCGCCTGCCAATCCGGTTGCGGCCAGACGTGTTTGGCCAGGCGCAACAGCCCGCGTCCCTGCGCCCGCGAGGCCGCCCGTGCGGCCGGCGACGGGGTGCGCGCGTCGGTCTCCACATCTGCGGCGGCGACGTCCAGGCCGTGGCGCACGGCCACCGCGACCGACGCTCCGACGAGTCCGCTGGTGCGAATCCGCCTGCGCAACAACGCTTCCAGTGTCGGCATGTCGCGCACGATGCCACTGGCGACGGCCTCCTCGAAACCGCCGGAGTGCACGTGCCCGCCGATCGGCAGTCGCGAATCCGCCAGGGCGAGAACCTGTGTGATCAAAACAGGAAGTACCGTTGCGCCATCGGCAGTTCCGTCGCCGGCTGCTCGTCCCACACCTCGCCGTCGATGCGCACGGTGAAGGTGTCGGGCTCCACCTCGATGCGGGGCATGGCGTCGTTGAGCGGCATGTCCGCCTTGCCGACCTTGCGAACGTTGCTGACCGCCACCAGTTTTCGGTCCACGGCGAGGCGGTCGGCCAAACCGTCCTCGATCGCCTGCTCGGACACGAAGTGCAGCGAGGTCGCGGCCGCCACTTTCGGCGCGGCCCCGAACATGGGTCGCGGCAGCACCGGCTGCGGCGTGGGAATGGAGGCGTTGGCGTCGCCCATCGCGGCCCACGCGATCGCGCCGCCTTTGAGCACGGCGTGTGGTCGCACCCCGAAGAACGCCGGCTCCCAGAGCACGAGGTCGGCCAGTTTGCCGGGCTCGACGGAGCCGATCTCACCGTCGAGACCGTGCGCGATCGCCGGACAGATCGTGTACTTGGCGACATAACGGCGGGCCCGCAGGTTGTCGGCCGCACCGTCGCCGGCCAGTGCGCCGCGGCGGCGTTTCATGACGTGTGCGGTCTGCCAGGTGCGCAGCACGACTTCGCCGATGCGGCCCATGGCCTGCGCGTCGCTGCCGATCATGGAGATGGCGCCGAGATCGTGCAGCACATCCTCGGCAGCGATCGTGGACGGGCGAATCCGGCTCTCGGCGAAGGCCAGATCTTCGGGGATCGACGGGCTGAGGTGGTGGCAGACCATCAGCATGTCCAGATGCTCGGCGAGGGTGTTGACGGTGTGCGGGCGGGTCGGGTTCGTGGAGCTGGGCAGCACGTTCGGGTGCGCGGCGACGGTGATGATGTCGGGCGCGTGCCCGCCCCCGGCGCCTTCGGTGTGGTAGGCGTGAATGCCCCGTCCCGCAATGGCATTCAGGGTGTCTTCGACGAAGCCCAGCTCGTTCAAGGTGTCCGAGTGCAACGCCACCTGGACTCCGGACGCATCCGCCACGCGCAGGCAGGCGTCGATCGCGGCGGGCGTGGAACCCCAATCCTCGTGCAGCTTGAAACCGCTTGCCCCGCCGCGCAACTGCTCCCACATCGCGGCTTCGGACACGGTGTTGCCCTTGCCGAGCAGCACGATGTTCAGCGGCCAGCCGTCGGTGGCCTCCAGCATGCGCGCCAGATGCCAGGCCCCCGGTGTGACGGTGGTGGCCTTCGAACCTTCCGCCGGACCGGTGCCCCCGCCGATCAGCGTGGTGATACCCGCGCCCAGCGCCTCGTCCATCAGCTGCGGGCAGATGAAGTGCACATGGCAGTCGATGGCCCCGGCGGTGAGGATGCGCCCGTTGCCGGCGATGACCTCGGTGGACGGCCCGACCACCAGGTCCGGGTGCACGCCCGACATGGTGTCGGGGTTGCCGGCCTTGCCCAGTGCGACGATGCGGCCGTCGCGAATTCCTACGTCCGCCTTGATGATTCCCCAATGGTCGAGCACCACCACACCGGTGATCACGGTGTCGGGTGCGCCGTCGGCGCGGGTGGCACGCGCCTGCCCCATCGACTCGCGCAGCACCTTGCCGCCCCCGAAGAGCGCCTCGTCGCCGGCCAGTCCCGGCCCGCCGGCCCGGTCTTCGGTGATCTCGATCAGGATATCGGTGTCCGCCAGGCGAATTCGGTCGCCGACGGTCGGCCCGAACAGTTCCGCGTAGCGTGCGCGCGACAGCTTCACCCGTCCAGCCTCCCCGGCGCGGCGGCGGTGAGCCCGTGCACCTCTCGGGTGCCGGCCAGCGGCACCAGCGAAACCGTTTGTCCCAGACCGGGTTCGAACCGCACCGCAGTGCCGGCGGGGATGTCGAGACGATGTCCGCGGGCACCGGCGCGGTCGAATTCCAGGGCCGCGTTGGCCTGGGCGAAGTGCACGTGCGAGCCGACCTGAACCGGTCGGTCCCCGGTGTTGCGCACCTCGAGCCGTAGCCGGGGCGCGCCGGTATTGAGTTCGATATCGCCTGGGGCGCAGATGATTTCGCCGGGGACCATCGGCGCTCCTATCCGATCGGGTGATGGACGGTGACGAGCTTGGTGCCGTCCGGGAAGGTCGCCTCGACCTGCACGTCGGGCAGCATCTCCGCAACCCCGGCCAGCACGTCGTCGCGGGTGAGCACCTCACGCCCGGACGCCATGAGTTCGGCAACGGTGCGCCCGTCGCGGGCACCCTCGAGCACGTGGTCGGTGATGATCGCGACCGCCTCGGGATGGTTGAGCTTGAGACCGCGGCCGCGCCTGCGCCGCGCCAGTTCCGCTGCGTAACTCAGCAGCAGACGTTCCTGCTCGTGGGGCGACAGACGCATCCGGCAATTCTGGCACGCAACTATGCCGGGCGCTCGCGCTGAGCTACGCTCTGCTTTATTGTAACCCCGGTTTACACCTACTGTACGAAACTGCGTAACTACGGCGCGACCGGGTAACCACGGCGCATGCCGGCATTGACGCCGACATCACCAGGAGGACTCATGTTCGACGTACTCGCCCAGGAAGCTCCCCCTGCGGGTGGCGCCGCGTTGGGTGAAGTCGCAATCGCGGCGCTCATCTCGCTGGTGGTCATCGCGCCCACGTTGTGGGTGCTGTGGCGCGAGCTGGACAACAAACCGACTCTCATCGGCAGATTCGCCGACTGGGTCGCGTCCAAGGACGGCTATCCGCGGTGGGTCGGACTTCCGGTGTACGTGCTCGTCGTGTCGCTGCTGTTGGCCGGGTTCGGCGTGTGGTGGGACGTGCCGTTGCACATGCAGAACGGCCGCGACGAGGGCCCGCTGGCGAACCCGTCGCACTACCCGATCTTCTTGGGAATCTTGCTGGTGTTCAATGCCGGCATCCTGTCGATGGCGTTGGCGCGTAAACCGCTGCCGCGTCGTACCGTGCAGATCATCCCCGGACTGCGCGCCCCGATGGGCGCACTCGCCGTCACCGGCGCCGGGCTGATCGCGCTCATCGGCTTCCCCGCCGACGACCTGTGGCACCGGCTGTTCGGCCAGGACGTCACCGAATGGGGCCCCACACACGTCATGATGATCGGCGGCGTGGTCACCGGATTCGTCGGCGGCACGCTGCTGCTTGCCGAGGGCCGCCAGGTCGCCGCCGCCAACGCCGACGGCACCCCGCGCAAGGTCGACGGACTGCTGTCGCGATTCGTCGCCGCCGTCTGCATGAGCCTCGCCATCGCGCCGTTCGCCTTCCTGATGGAGTTCGACCTCGGCGTCCCGCAGTTCCCGCTGGCCACCCAGTTCATCATCGCCGCGTTCCTCGCCGGCTGGATCTTCACTGCGGTCCGGGCCTACTTCGGCCCCGGCGGCGCGTTGCTGGCCTGGTTCGTCTACTTCCTCGCACACCTGTACCTCTGGGGCACGGTTGCCGCCCTGCCGGGCGTGCTGACCGCCAGCTTCCTGCTGTTGCTGCCCGCCGCCGTGCTCGTCGAAGTCGTCGCGCTGGTGCTGTCGCCGCGCCGCGGCTACGCGTTCTGGATCGTCTCCGGCGTACTGGTCGGCTCGATCGGCATGTACGCCGAATGGCTGTGGACGAAGGTCGTCATGCCCCTGCCCCAGCCGATGCCGTCGGATGCGCTGCCGCTGATGCTGGGCGTGGGCACCGTCGCCGCCGTCGGTGGCGGCCTGCTCGGCGCGTGGATGGTGCGCCAGATCCAGGCCACCCAGGCCCGCACCGACGACGAGGTCAACGCATTCGTCGATGCCGACTACCGCAGCTTCGGTCAGCGGCACCTGGCCGGCATCGTCGGCTTCGGGCTGTTCGTCGCGCTGATGGCGTACTTCGCACCGCAACATTACGAACCCTTCCAGGGCACCGTCCGGCTCGACTACCAGGACGGCGCGACCGCGCAGACCTGCGGTGGCACCAGCAAGTGCATGGCCCTCGTCACCGTCGACCTGCAGCCATCCGACGTCGCCGAGCAGGACCGCCTGTGGTTCTACGCGCTGGCCTGGCAGGGCCGTCACCGCAGCACGCCCGATCTGCCCGGTGAGCCGGGCGCTCCCGGCATCCTGCGCGTGGAAATGGTGTCCACCGGAACACCCGGTCAGTACCGCACCGCAAAGCCGTTGCCGCTCTACGGCAGCTGGAAGACGCTGATCCGGGTCCATTCCGCACCGACGACGATGGCCGCGCTGCCGCTCTATGCGCCCGACGATCCCGCCATCACCTCGCAGAAGGGCCGCAAGCTGCTCGTGCAGGACGGCCAGACCGTGCAGAGCATGAGCGAGCCCGGGTTCCTGCAGCGCGAGATCAAGGACGACGTACCGTCGTGGCTGTGGAACACCGCCTACACGGTCGTCGGATTCTTCTGGGCAGCACTGATCGCGTTCTACGGCTGGTGCTACGCCGCGGCCGCGCGCCGCACCGAGACGGCGCCGAGCGAGCGCCGCAGCGATACCAAGGTCACGCAGTGACCCACCGGCTGGCGGTGGCGGCGTTGGCCGTCACCGCCGCCGCCGTGCTCGCCGGATGCGGATCCGACGACGGCGCCCACGACGACGGTCACCGACACTCGTCGACGCCCGCTGCATTCTCGGCCACGGCGGCGCCGGCCACCGCCTCGGCCGCCGCCCCCGCAGCCGATGCAACGAAGCTCGAAATCCGTGGCGGTGCACTGGTTTCCGGTCCCGCGACAATCGAGGTGAAGCGCGGAGCGCAGGTCCGGCTGCAGGTGAGTACCGACGCCCCCGACGAGTTGCACATCCACGGCTACGACAAGACCGCGCCGCTGGCGCCGGGCGCTGCGGCCACCGTCGAATTCACCGCCGATATCCCCGGGCTGTTCGAGATCGAGCTGCACGAGGCGGGCAAACGGATCGCTCAGCTCCGGGTGAACTGATGCTCGAGATGCCCCTGGCCCACGGGCTGGGTGGGCGCAGCGACCTGCCGGTGCCGCTGTGGCTGGCCATCTGGGCCGGTGCCGCGGCGGTGCTGGTCTCGTTCGTGGCGATGTCGCTGCTGTGGACGACGTCGCGGCTGCGTGGCGCCGACGCCGGTCGCGCCCTGCCCGGATTCGTGCAGACACTCGTACGCGGGCCGGCGACGGCCGTCGTCGTCCGGGTACTGGCCGCGGTCGCGGTTCTCACGCTGGTCGCCGTTGCCTGGTTCGGTCCGGATTCGTCTGCGGAAAACCCCGCGCCGACGTGGTTCTACGTGTGGTTCTGGGTCGGCGGCGCCGCGCTCGCAGCGCTGACCGGCATCGCCGTCGACGGCCGGCGCGGCACCTGGTTCGCCACGGCGGGACTGGCGGCGTTCCTGTGGCTGGAGCTGGCGTTCCCGTACTCGGATTCGCCGCGCGTGGTCGCGGTGTTCGTCGCCGTCTACGCCATCGTGAGGCCGGGCGGATTTGCCGAGTACTTCCGGCTGTTCGCGCGCCTGGCGCCGTTCGGGATCCGCAGCGACGGCCGCGCCGTCGTGCGCAACCCGTTGGACGGCTTGCTGACCGGGCGCGCGGTGCCGCTGCCCATCGTGCTGCTCGTGCTCGGCGCGACGACCTTCGACGGCCTGAGCCGGCTGCCGTTGTGGACCGACACCACCGGCGATCTGTCGGAGCTCGCGGCGACCGCGGCCAACACCGCGGGCCTGGCGGGCACCGTCGCGCTCGTCGCGCTCGGCTACGCGGGCGCGGTCTGGCTCACCAAGCCCTACCTGCGCCGCGATGCCGGCGACCCGCACCAGGCCTTTGCCCACTCGCTCATCCCGGTGACGCTGGGATACACGGTGGCACACTACTTTTCGTTCTTCGTCTTCCAAGGCCAGGCGGGCATCACGCTGTTGCTCGACAACGCCCGAATCGACTACGGCGTAGTGGGCACCACGACGATCGCCGTGGTCCAGATCGGCGCCATCGTCGCCGGCCACGTAATGGGCGTGATTTCCGCGCACGATCGCGCGGTGGCGGTGCTGCGGCCCGGCTATGTGAAGGTCGGGCAGTTCCCCATGCTCGCGCTTATGGTGGTGTACACCATGGTCGGAATCCAGCTCGTTGCCAGCGCATGAACCTTTTGCTCGCCACCCGGGTCGTCGAGGCGCATCAGGGCGGCTGGGACGAATCGCTGGCCATGCTCGGTCCGCTGCTGGTGGTCGGCACCCTCATCGTCATCGCCCGGCGTAAGCGGCCGACGGACGACGAGGACGACGATCAGGAGTGAGGCAGGTTCTGCAACCGCACCTGGCCGCGGGCGACGGTGCGCTTGTCGGCGTCGATGATCGTCACCTGCCACAGCTGTTGCAGCCGGCCGCGATGGATCGGTAGCGCCTCGGCGCGCAACGTGCCCGCGCGCACCGCGCGCAGGAAATCTGTGTTGTTGTTCACACCGACGACGGTGCCCTGCTGGCCGTACCAGTACCCGGCGGCGACGCTGGCCATCGACTCGATCACCGCGCAGTAGACGCCGCCGTGCGTAATGCCGGCGGGCTGATGCAGATCGGGCCGGATGGTGAGCTCGGCGCGCGCACGGTCCTTGGACAGGTCGGTGTACTTCAGGCCGAGGACCCCGTCGAATCCGGTTCCGACGAACTGATTGAGCTGGTCGAGGGTGCCGTTGTCCCAATCGAGGTCGGGCTGCGCGTCGGTCATGGGCTCCAGCATGCGCCAACCGCCGTTGCGCCCGACTGTCCGGGTCGGAAAATGCCGACGGGCCCCGCGCACAAGGTGCGTGGGGCCCGTCGTGGAAGGGACCGGGGAAAGCGCTGCAGCCCTCAGGATTTCGCCGCGGTCCGAAGTCTGCTCCGAGTTTAGGGAAGGCTGCCCTAAATTGCAACTGCCGATCTGCGCGACATTCCGATACGACGACCCGTAGTACGCACATCTGTCGTTAGCGCCGTAGAATCGTGGGATGGCGGGATTGGGTGAATTGGAAAAAGCGGTCATGGACCACCTGTGGTCCGCGCGGGAGCCGCAGACGGTCCGCCAGGTACACGAAGCGCTGTCGGCGCGCCGCGAACTGGCGTACACCACGGTGATGACGGTGCTGCAGCGCCTGGCCAAGAAGGATCTGGTCATCCAGCAGCGCGACGATCGTGCACATCGCTACGTACCCATGCACGGCCGCGACGAACTCGTCGCCAGCCTCATGGTGGACGCACTGCAGCAGGCCGACGAATCCGAGGGCCGCGCCGCGGCGCTCGTGCACTTCGTCGGGCAGGTCGGCGCCGACGAGGCAGCAGCCCTGCGCGAGGCATTGGCTAAGCTCGAGGAGAACGAGGCGGCAACGAAGCCGCCTGGCGACACCGATAGGTAGAGCAATGGATGCGACGGCGCTGGTCTTCGCGCTACTCGCACTCGCGCTTGCCGGACCGGTTCCGGCAATGTTGTCGCGTGCGACGTGGACCTACCGGGCGCCGCGAGCCGGTCTCGTGCTCTGGCAAGCGGTCGCCCTCGCAGCCGTCCTCTCCGCATTCGGATCCGGGCTGGCCATCGCCAGCGAACTGCTGGTACCCGGCCCCGACGGTCGCCCGACGACGTCGCCCACCAAGGAAATCGACGTGCTCGGCCTGCCGTTGTGGCTGGTCTATGTCACGGTCTTCGCGATCACACTGCTGATCGGTGCCCGGCTGATCTACTCGATGCTGCGGGTTGCGGTGCGCACGCGGCGGCGCCGGGCCCGGCACCGCATGCTCGTCGATCTCCTCGACCGCAACGTCCGGGTATCGGTGCATCCGCGGCACGGCCGCGACTTGCGCGTGCTGGATGCCGCCGAGCCGATCGCCTACTGCCTGCCCGGGCTGCGCCAGCGGGTGGTGCTCAGCGAGGGCACCTTCGCGCACCTCAACGACGCCGAGATCACCGCGATCCTCACCCACGAGCGCTCGCACCTGCGCGCCCGTCACGACCTGGTGCTCGAGGCCTTCACCGCGGTGCACGAGGCCTTTCCGCGTTTCGTTCGTAGCGGCTCGGCGCTGGGTTCGGTCCAGTTGCTCATCGAGTTGCTCGCCGACGACTCCGCGGTCAAGGTGAGCGGGCGCGCTCCCCTGGCCCGCGCGCTCGTGGCCTGCTCCGGCGCGATCGCCCCGCAGGGCGCGATGGCCGCCGGCGGCCCGCACACGTTGATCCGCGTGCAGCGGCTCACCGGCCGTATCGGCGACAAGCGCACCGCGGCACTGGCCTACGCGGCATCGGCCGCGATCCTGGTAGTGCCCACCTACGCCGTCGCGGTCCCCTGGCTCGTCGAGCTGACCCGCCTCGTCAACGCCGCCTGACCCACTGGCGACCCGTTCGCGCGAACACCGCCCGAGCGCAACGAGGGCAATTCAGCGCAGGCAGAATGACAGCATGCAGTTCCTCAACGAACAGCTCCCGCCCTACGACCTGACCTACGACGACGTGTTCCTGGTGCCGAACCGCACCGACGTGTCCTCGCGCTACGACGTCGACCTGGCGACCGTCGACGGGTCCGGCACCACCATCCCGATCGTGGTCGCGAACATGACGGCGGTGGCCGGCAAGCGCATGGCCGAGACGGTCGCGCGGCGCGGTGGCCTCGTCGTGCTGCCGCAGGATCTGCCGATCGACGCGGTGTCGCGCACGGTGCAGTTCGTCAAGAGCCGCCATCTGGTCGCCGACACCCCCGTCACGCTGCGCCCGGACAACTCGGTCTCGGAGGCGCTGGCGCTGCTGCACAAGCGCGCGCACGGCGCCGGGGTGCTCGTCGACGAGCACGGCCGCCCGGTCGGCATCGTCACCGAGGGCTCGTGCAGCGACGTCGACCGGTTCGCCCGGCTCAGCTCGGTCGCGATCACCGACTTCGTGTCGGCGCCGGTGTCCACCGAGCCGCGCAAGGTGTTCGAACTGCTCGAGGCGACGCATGTGAAGGTCGCGGTCCTCACCAACGACGACGGCACCCTGGCCGGCGTGCTCACCCGCACCGGCGCGGTGCGGGCCGGGATCTACAAGCCGAACACCGACACGCACAACAAGTTGCGGATCGCGGCGGCGGTCGGCATCAACGGCGACGTGGCCGCGAAAGCGACGGCGCTCGTCGAGACGGGCGTCGATTTGCTCGTCATCGACACCGCGCACGGGCATCAGGAGAAGATGCTCGAGGCGCTGGCCGCGGTGAAGGCGCGCGGGCTGCCGGTGCCGCTGGCGGCGGGAAACGTGGTGTCCGCGCAAGGAACTCGCGATCTGGCGGCCGCCGGCGCGGACATCGTGAAGGTGGGTGTCGGCCCTGGCGCCATGTGCACCACCCGGATGATGACCGGCGTGGGCCGCCCGCAGTTCTCGGCCGTGGCCGAATGTGCCGTCGCCGCAAGGGAACTCGGTGTACACATCTGGGCGGACGGCGGTGTTCGGCATCCGCGCGACGTGGCGCTCGCGCTCGCGGCGGGGGCGGCCAACGTGATGATCGGCTCCTGGTTCGCCGGCACCTACGAGTCGCCGGGCGACCTGCGGTTCGACCAGCAGGGCAACGCCTACAAGGAGAGCTTCGGCATGGCCTCCAAGCGTGCGGTGGCCGCGCGCACCGCCACCGACTCGAGCTTCGACCGTGCCCGCAAATCGCTGTTCGAGGAGGGTATTTCGAGTTCGCGGATGCGTCTGGACCCGGAACGGCCCAGCGTGGAAGATCTGCTCGACCACATCTGTTCCGGTGTGCGCAGCACCTGCACCTATGCCGGTGCGCGCACGCTCGCGCAGTTGCACGACAAGGCCGTGCTCGGGGTGCAGTCGGCCGCCGGGTTCGCAGAGGGACGACCGCTGCCGTCTGGGTGGTAACCGGTAGACTGACAAGTCCTTGACGTACCAAGAAAGGGATCGCCGAATGGCGCGCTCGCGCGCTGTGCTCGTTTCGGAAGCCGACGGCTCCGCCGAGTCCTTATCGGAGGGCTCCTCTATCGAGCCGGGAACACCCGGCCGCCCCAGCCCAGTCGTCCTGCCCGACCGTCGGCGGCGATGACCGATGGACATTCTGATCACCGTCGCGAGCCTGCTCGGATTCGTGGCGCTCACCGCCGGCACCGCGCTGTTCGTGGCCGCCGAATTCTCGCTCACCGCGCTGGAACGTTCGACGGTCGACGCCCACGCACGCAACGGCGACGTGCGGTCCCGGCAGGTGCAGCGGGCGCATCGCACCCTCAGTTTCCAGCTGTCGGGAGCCCAGCTCGGCATCACGATCACCACGCTGGTCACCGGCTATATCGCCGAGCCGGTGCTGGCCCGGTTGCTGACACCGCTGCTGTCGGGCATCGGGGTCGGCGAGTCGCTGTCCGGCGGCATCGCGCTGGCGCTGGCGCTGCTGATCGCGACGTCGTTGTCGATGGTCTACGGCGAGCTGGTGCCCAAGAACATCGCCATCTCCAAGCCGCTGCCGACGGCCCGGTTCACCGCCGGTCCGCAGATGTGGTTCGCCACCGCGTTCAAGTGGATGATCAACGGGCTCAACGGTTCCGCGAACTGGATCGTGCGCCGGCTGGGCATCGAACCAGCCGAGGAGCTGCGCTCGGCGCGCTCGCCGCAGGAGCTGGGTTCGCTGGTGCGCACCTCGGCGCAGCGCGGCGCCCTCGATCAGCGCACCGCCGTGCTGGTCGATCGCTCGCTGCGCTTCGGTGAGTTCTCCGCCGAGGAGCTGATGACCCCGCGGGTGAAGATCGAGACCCTGGAAACCTCGGACACCGTCGCCGACTTGATCGCCGCGGCCGCGCGCACCGGGTTCTCCCGGTTCCCGGTGGTCGACGGGGACCTGGACGACGCGGTCGGGGTGGTGCACGTCAAGCAGGCGTTCACCGTGGCGGCACGGCGCCGCCGCAGCACCCGCCTCGGCGAGATCGCCCAGACGGTGCCGACGGTGCCCGCGAGCCTGGACGGCGACGAACTGCTCGAACTCGTACGTGCGGCAGGTACGCAGGTGGCATTCGTGGTCGACGAATACGGCGGCACCGCGGGCATCGTCACCATGGAAGACCTGATCGAAGAGATCCTCGGTGACGTCCGCGACGAGCACGACGACCCCGAGCTGGACGTGCGCCGGGTGGGTGACAACTGGACCTGCTCGGGACTGCTGCGCATCGACGAGGTGCAGCGCGCCATCGGTTACGACGCGCCCGAGGGCGACTACGACACCCTCGGCGGACTGGTCCTCTACCAGTTGGGCCGCATTCCGAACGCGGGCGACGAGGTCGCGTTGCCCGAAACTGCGGCCGACGAACGCGAACCCGGCGGCTGGATCGCGAAGGTGGAGAAAATGGACGGGCGGCGCATCGACCGGGTGCTGCTGACCCCGGTACCCGAGGGCGTGTTCGCCACCAAGACCAGGGAGCAGCATCACCGTGCCTGATCTCGTCGGAGTGCTGCTCACCATCGTGCTGCTGGCCGCCAACGCATTCTTCGTCGGTGCCGAGTTCGCGCTCATCTCGGCGCGCCGCGACCGTCTGGAAACCCTTGCCGCGCAAGGTAAGCGGGGGGCACGCACGGTCATCAAGGCGGGCGAGAACCTGTCCATGATGCTCGCGGCCGCCCAGCTCGGCATCACCATCTGCTCGATTCTGCTGGGCCGAGTGGGCGAGCCCGCCGTCGCGCATCTCATCGAGCGGCCCATGGAGCTGGCCGGGGTGCCCGGCGAGCTGTTGCACCCGATCGCCTTCACGATTGCCCTGGCCATCGTGGTGGTTCTGCACATCCTGCTCGGCGAGATGGTGCCGAAGAACATTGCGCTGGCCGGGCCGGAACGCAGTGCGCTGCTGCTGGTTCCGGCGCATCTGATGTGGCTGCGGCTGGCACGACCGCTGATCGGGCTCTACAACCTGGCCGCCAACCTCACCCTCAAGCTGCTGCGCATCGAACCGAAGGACGAGCTGGAGGCGACGGTGTCGGCGCAAGAGCTGTCCGAGCTGATCGGCGAGTCCCGGTCGGAGGGACTGCTCGACGAGGAGGAGCACCGCCGCATCACCCAGGCGCTGGAGAACACCGGGCGCACGGTGGCCGACGTCCTCATCCCGCTCGGCCAGGCGCGCACCGTCCCGTTGACCGACGGCGGCACCACGCTGGGCGCCATCGAGAAGGCCGTCATCGAAACCGGGTACTCGCGCTATCCGGTGCGCGCGGCCAGCGGCGAACTCGTCGGGTACGTGCATCTGAAGGATGTGCTCGACGAGGTGGCCGACGACCGCGCGGGACCCGACACCAAGATCCCGGCCTCCGACATCCGGGAACTGCCCACCGTGCAGCTGCGCACGCCGCTGTACGAGGCCTTGGGCCGGTTGCGCCGGGCCAGCAGCCATCTGGGCCGGGTGGTCGATGCCAAGCAGGTGACGGTCGGCATCGTCGCGCTGGAAGATCTCGTCGAGGAGTTCGTCGGCACCGTGCGCGACAACACGCACCGGATCAAGGACGTCACGCCGGGGTCGTCGTGAACGAGCCGGTCGGCGGGGCGAATGTCGTTCTGCCGCAGTCTGATTGGCACCCGCGCCGGGACGCCCACGTGGCGCGCGTGCAGGCGCTGGTCGGTGCGCACCGGCAGCGGCGCGCCGCGCACCGCGCGCATCCGGTGGTGGACTTCCTGTTCACCTACTACAGCTACAAGCCCACGCAACTGCTGCGCTGGCATCCCGGCTACGGGGTGACGCTGACCGGCGCCGACGAGTACGCCGGATGGCGCGGCTACCACCGCACCGTTGATGGCGTGACCGCCGATCCGGCCTTTCTCGAACGCCGCCGCGACACCGTCGAATTCACGCTGCACCTGCTGACGGCGACGGCCGCCCGCCCGCCGCACCTGTCGTGCTTCGGCCTCCACGAGTGGGCGATGGTGTACCGCTCCGACGAGGTACGTCACAGTACAGTGCCGTTGCGCCTCGGGCCGGCGGGCACCGACGCCGTCGTGGAATCGATGCCGTTGCGCTGCACGCACTTCGACGCCTTTCGGTTCTTCACACCGGAGGCGGTGCCGCGCAACGCCGCGCCCCTGACCCGCGCCGACCAGATCCGCACCGAACAGCCCGGCTGCTTGCACGTGAGCATGGACCTCTACAAGTGGTGCTACAAGCTGGCCCCCTTGATCGACTCCGAGTTCACCGTCGACTGCTTCGAATTGGCCATGGCCGCACGTGAATTGGATATGCGGGCCAGTCCCTACGACCTGTCGGGCTACGGCTACGACGCGGTGCCGATCGAAACCCCCGGCGGGCGTGCGGAATACGTGCGCGGACAGCTCGCGCTCGCCGAGCGGGCGGGTGGTCTACGCGAGGCGCTCGCACAGCGCTGCCGCGATCTGTTGGGCGGCTGAGCCGGGCGGCTCACTGCTCGTCGGGTGCCCCGGCGAGAATCCGAATAGTGTCGACGAGCCCGTCCACCGACAGGCTCGGGTCGATGGAGCGCAACAACCCGAGCCCGATACCGAGCGCCAGACCTACCGTGGCGAGCTCGCGGATCTGCAACCGCGGTTGCAGATCCATCGCGGCCGTGGCGCCGGAGATGAGATCGAGGATCGAGGTTTGCTGGGCGGCGAGATCGGCGTGCAACTCGCGGTTACGGCGCGCCTGGATCGCGTATTCGAGTTCGAGCGTCGTCCATTCCGGGTCGCCGATCACCCGGTTCGCCCACGCCTGAAGCTGATCGAAGGTGGCCTGCATGTCACCCGCCGCGCCCAGGATTGCGGCGACCTCGCCCACCCGTTCGGCGCGGATCTCGGCGAGCACGGCCCGGCACAGCTCGTCCTTGTTGCGAAAGTTCGAGTACACCGCACCTTTGGAGTAGCCCGCGGACTCGGCCACTTTGTCCAGCGAGGTGGCCGCGAAGCCGTCCCGGAAGAACATCGCCTTGGCGGTCGCAATGAGCTGGGCTCTCGTGTGTGCCTGGCTTTCGGCACGGGTCAGGCGGGCCATGGCGCAAGTCTAGTCGTTGACATGCCTCGGGTCTTCAAATACCGTCAGTATGCCAACAAGGAGGTTGCACATGGTCCGTCGTGGACTGGTACTCGGCTGCGGCGGCACCGTCGGCGGCGCCTGGCAGATGGGTGCGCTTCACGCCCTCGAACACGCGCTCGGCTGGGACCCGCGCACGGCCGACGTGATCGTCGGCACGTCGGCCGGCGGCACCGCCGCGGTCATGCTGGGCAGCGGCGTCGGCACCGCGGAAATGGTTGCCGCACAACGTGACGAGCCCACGGCACGGCCCTCCGTGCGCACCTTCTGCTGCACCCCGCCCGCGCCCCTGCCGGCGATCCCGTTCGGCGTGCCGCCGCTGCGGCTCACCGTGGGCGGCCTGCGGCACGGCGCGGTGCACACGGTGCTCGCCGGTCTCGCACCCACCGGGCGCACCCGCACCGACTTCCTCGACGATCTGGTCGCGGATCTGGCCCCGGGCGGCTGGGTGTCGCATCCGGCCACCTGGCTCGTCGCGACCGGTGTCGGCACCGGCGACCGGGTCGCACTCGGCCGCGCCAGTGCCTCGCCCTGCACCGTGCGCGACGCGGTGCGGGCCACCTGGGCGATTCCGGGCTGGTATCCGCCGGTAGAGATCGGCACCGACCGCTACGTCGACGGCGGCGCGCGGTCCACCGCTTCGGCCGACATGATGCTCGGCACCGGTGTCGACGAGGTGGTCGTGGTGGCGCCGATGGCCGGGGTCGGCGCCGAGTCCGCGGGCGGCGTGGGCGGGCGCCTGGAACGGCTGCTGCGCGGCCCCATGAGCCGGCGTCTGGATGCCGAAATCCGGACGCTTGAGGCCACCGGCATCCGGGTGCTGCGCGTTCACCCCACCGCTGCCGAGCTGGCCGTGATGGGCCCCAACTTCATGGACCCCGGCCGCCGGCGAGCGGCCCTCGAAACAGCGATCAAGCATGTCCCAGAGAGGATTTCGGTATGAGCTACCCCCGCATCGAGCTCGACGGCGCGGTCGTCGCGATCACCGGCGGTGCCCGCGGCATCGGCAAAGCCACCGCGGAGTTGTTCGCCGCGAAGGGCGCCGTCGTCAGCATCGGCGACCTGGAGCCCGAAGCGACGCCCGACAGCTACCGCCTCGACGTGCGCGACCGCGACTCCTTCGCCGCATTCACCGGCGCTGTGCTCGACCGGCACGGCCGCATCGACGTGCTGGTCAACAACGCGGGTGTGATGCCGCTCGGCGATTTCCTCACCGAGTCCGACGACATCAGCGCCACCACCCTGGACGTGAACGTGTGGGGGCTGATTCACGGCATGCGGCTGGTGCTGCCGCACATGATCGAGCGCGGCCGCGGCCACGTGGTGAACGTCGCGTCCATGGCCGGCAAGCTCGTTGCGCCCGGGATGGCGGTCTACAACGCAAGCAAATTCGCGGCCGTCGGCCTGTCGGCCGCGGTGCGTGCGGAGTACGCACACACCGGGGTCAGCGTGTCCGCCGTGTTGCCGAGTGCGGTACGCACCCGGCTGTCGTCCGGCGTGCCGCTCGGTCACGGCATGCCGACCGTCGACCCCGAAGACATCGCCCGCGCCATCGTCGGCAGCGTCGCCAACCGTCGCGCCGAGATCCCGGTGCCGGGCTACCTCGCCGCCTGGGACCTGCTCGACGCCGCGCTACCGGAACCGCTGATGCGCTTGGGGCGCAAGGTGATCGACGACCGCCGCGCCCTCACCGCGGTGGACCGGACCGTGCGCGACGAGTACGAGAAGACCATCCGCGCCCAAGCACAGCAGCAGGAGACACGATGACCGGCCGCAATCCACGCGTAGTGATCATCGGTGCCGGCGTCGCCGGCATCACGACGGCAGTCACGCTGCACAAGGCCGGCTTCACCGACTTCACGATCCTCGAGAAGGGCGCCGACGTCGGCGGTGTCTGGTTCTGGAACCGCTACCCCGGCCTGAGCTGCGACGTGCCGTCCCAGCTGTACCAGTTCTCGTTCGCGCCCAAACCGGATTGGTCGCAGGTGTTCGCGCCGGGCCCCGAGATCCAGCAGTACCTGCGCTCGGTCGTCGAGCAGTTCGGCCTGCAGCGCCACCTGCGCTGCAACGCCGAGGTCGAGTCCGCAATCTTCGATGGAAAACGTTGGCGGGTAACCACATCGGACGGCACCGGCTACGACGCCGACTTCGTGATCGCCGCCACCGGGGTACTGCACCATCCCTTCACGCCCGACATTCCCGGCCTGGACACCTTCGCCGGGCCCGTCGTGCACACCGCGCGCTGGGACGACACCGTGGCCACCGACGGCAAGCGCATCGCCGTGATCGGGTCGGGCTCGACCGGTGTGCAGGTGGTGTCGGCGCTGCAACCCGCCGCCGCGCGCATCACGCACTTCGTGCGCACGCCGCAGTGGGTGATGTGGGCGCCGATCGGTCTGCCGCAACCGTCCCTCGTCGGCACCGCGCTGGCGAAAGTACCCTTCGCGCAACGCTTCCTGTACGACTCGCTGCTGTGGAGCTCGGGCATCCTTGCCGACATCGTCACCCGCCCGACGTGGCGGCGCCGCCTCGCCCAGGAGGCGGCGCGGCTGAGCCTGCGCGCACAGATCCGCGACCGTGAGCTGCGCGATCGGCTCACCCCGGACTACGAACCGTTCTGCAAGCGGCAGGTGCTCTCGTCGTCGTACTACGGCGCGATCACCGCACACAACGCCGCGCTCGTGGACTCGGCGATCGAAGCCGTCACGCCCACAGGTATTCGCACTGCCGACGGCACCGAGCACGACCTCGATGTCATCGTGCTGGCCACCGGCTTCCAGGCGCACAACTATCTGCGCCCGATGCAGGTCGTCGGACGCGACGGCCTGTCGCTCGACGACGCCTGGGAAAAGGGCCCGCGCGCCTGGTGCATGACGGCCATCCCCGGGTTCCCCAACCTGTTCACCGTGCTGGGCCCCAATTCGCCGACCGGATCGATATCGCTGCAGTACTCCGCCGAGGTCACCGCCCGGTACATCACCGGCTGGCTGCGCCGATTCCGCGACGGTGACCTCGACACCGTCGAGGTCACCGAGGAAGCCACCACCCGGTTCAACGACGGCATCGCCGATGCCCTCGGCCCCACCGTGTGGAACACCGGGTGCAACTCCTGGTACCGCACCGAGGACGGCACCATCGACCTGTGGCCGTACGACCGGGCGACCATGACGCGCATGCTCGCCCGCCCCGACGACCGCGACTACCTGGTGCAGCGCGCCTGATTCGGAGCGAGCCGTGGCCGCGCACGTGCGGTCGGCCACGGTTCGTGCCAATCTGGTTTGCGGCGCGCTGTTGTCGGTTAACCGCCGCGGGTGACCGACTCGATCCCGCGTGCGCGAACCGAACTGCGGACGAATAACCTTCAGCTAGGCTCAGCGCACGAATTCCTGGGAGGTTCTCCGGTGTCAGACGTGTCGATCGATTCGACGGTGTCGGTGGTGAGCGGGGTGTCCAGCGAGGCCCTGCTCCCCCAGCTCGTTCAGCATCTTCGGCAGAACCGCACGGCGCTGCGTGAGGAGTGGGCCCGGCGCATCACCGAGGCCGAGCTGCTCACCGCCATGACCACCGAGGAGGTCTTCTCGGAGGCCACCGCGGTGTACGACAACTACGTCGAGGTGCTAGAGACCGGTAGCGTCGACGCGCTGCAGGCCTACGCGCGCGACCTGTCCGAGCGAATCATTCCGCGAGGCGTCGAAACCGACGAGGTCGTCGGCATCGTGCTGCTGCTGCGCGACGTGCTGGCCCGCTCGCTGTTCGAGAAGTACCAGACGGATTTCGACCTGCTCAACCGCGTCCTCGACGCCTACGAGCCGGCCGCCAACCGCATCGCCAACACGGTGGCCGTGTCGTTCGTGCAGGAGCGCGAGCGCGTCATCCGCCAGCAGCAGGAAGCCATCCGCGAGCTGTCCACGCCGGTGCTCCAGGTGCGCGAGCAGCTGCTGATTCTGCCGATCATCGGCGTGCTCGACAGCCAGCGCGCCCGCCAGCTCACCGAGCAGCTGCTGCGCGCCATCCGCGCCAACCGCGCCAAGGTCGTCGTCATCGACATCACCGGTGTGCCCGCGATCGACTCCACGGTCGCCAACCACCTGGTGCAGACGGTCGACGCGTCGGGCCTGATGGGTGCCAGCGTGATCATCACCGGCCTGTCCTCGGAGATCGCGCTCACCCTGGTCACCATCGGCCTGGACCTGTCGAAGATGAATGCGGTCGGCGACCTCCAGGGTGGTATCGAAGAGGCCGAACGCCTGCTCGGCTACGAGGTCACGCGCGCCGGCGAACCGATCCGCGACGCCCGGTAAGCGGCCAGCTCCAATGCCGGTACCCATTCTCAAACAGGGCAACTACCTCATCGCGACGGTGCAGGCGGCCCTGACCGACACCGACGCCGAGCGGCTCCAGGACGACCTGATGGAGCGCGTGAGCCGCTTCCGCTCCCAGGGCATCATCGTCGACGTCACCGCCATCGACGTGATGGATTCCTTTGCCGCCCGGCAACTTCGGACGATCGCGCACATGACGCGGCTGCGCGGCGCCGACACCGTCATCGTCGGGCTGCAGCCCGAGGTGGCGTTCACGATGGTCCAGTTGGGCCTGACGTTCGACGACATGCACACCGCGCTCGACCTCGAAGAAGGCCTCGTCCTGCTCAATGCTCAGCTGGCGCAGCGGCGACCGACGACGGGACGCGACGGTGCGCCATGAGGACCCGATCCTGGTCACGGTCGACGTGCCGGACGACATCGTGCTGGCACGTCAGGCCGGTCACGATCTCGCGACGGATCTCGGATTCTCGCTCACCGACGTCACGATGATCGCGACCGCGATCTCGGAGATCGCGCGCAACATCACCAGCTACGCGGGCAACGGGGAGATCCGGCTGTTCGTCGACGATCGTGAGGGCCGCAAGGCGCTGGTCGTCATCGCCGACGACGACGGACCAGGCATCAAAGACGTCAAGCGCGCGCTGGAAGACGGCTACTCCTCCGGATTCGGCCTGGGTCTCGGCCTGCCCGGCGCCCGGCGGCTGATGGATCGGCTCGTGCTCACCTCCGAGCTCGGCAAGGGCACGCGTGTCGAAATGTGGAAATGGGTACCACCGAGTGCATGAGCATGGTCGTTTGGGAGCGATGGAATGGGCCGTGGCGGGCCGCGCACACCTCGGGGAGTCGATCTCCGGTGACCGCGCGGTTGCACTCGACGCCGGTGGCGGCGCCACGTTGTTCGGCGTGATCGACGGCCTCGGCCACGGCGGGTCCGCCGCCGAGGCAGCCGGGCGCGCCGCCGCCGTGCTGGCCGAGAACTGCGCCGAGCCGCTGGACATCCTGATGGTGCTGTGTCACCGTGCGCTCGGCGAAACACGCGGCGCGGCAATATCTTTGGCCCGCGTCGAGGCGGAGACGAGCCAGCTGTCGTGGATCGGCGTCGGCAACGTCACGGCCGATCTGTTCGAGGTCGGCCCGGCCGGTGCCACCATCCGCGCCAGCGCGCTGACCGCCGGCGGCATCGTCGGCTACCGGATGCCGAATTCGCTACCCGCGCAGGCCGTCACGATGAAGTCGGGCAACCTGTTGGTGCTGTGCAGCGACGGCATCCTGTCCGACTATCCCTTCGCTGTGGACCTTTCGTCGGCGGCGCACGTCATTGCCGACAAGATCCTAGGCGGGCACGCCAAAGACGCCGACGACGCCACCGTGCTCACCGCCCGACATCGGGGCGCGCCGCAATGACGGCGGCCGGTGACTTCCGCAACGCGTACGCCGACGCATTGCGCGAGCACCTGGCCGTGCGCACCGAAACCACGCTGGCCGTGGGGCACGACCTGGGACGCCGCGCGCTCGCCGAACAGATCAGCATTCTCGACATCATCGAGACGCACGCGCGCATCGTCGGCGCCGAACTCGTCGAGCCGGACCGGGACCGCTCGACCGTGCCCGCCGGCGGCGCACTCACCGACCGCAGCGACCCGTCGACACAAACTCGAGAGCGCCGCGAGCGGGCGAGCGGCGCGCTCACCGAGCGCAGCGACCCATCGGCACAAACTCGAGAGCGCCGCGAGCGGGCGAGCGGCGCCCTCGAGTTCCTGTTGCAGACACTGGCCACGCTCGACATCGCGACCCGCGGATTCCTCGACGGCACCAGGCGTTACGAGCAACAGCGGGCCCGCGCCGACGAGTACGCCGAGCGTGACGCGTTCCGCACCGCGCTCGTCGAGTCGCTGCAGGAAGGTTTCTTCGTCGCCGAAACCGACGGCACCGTCGTCGAGATCAACTCCGCGTTCGGCGACATGACCGGCTTCGGCCCCGACGGCGTGCCGTATGCGTGGCCGCACCCGTGGATCACGGCCGAGCGCGATGCCGAGCTGCCTGCGTACTTCCGCGACGGCGGCGGCCAGTTCGAAATCCCGATCCGGCACCGGGCCGGGCGCCCGGTGTGGCTGGCGGTCAGCTCCAATTTCGTGCCCGGCGACCCCGCCACCCCCGAAGGCACGCATGCGCCTGCGGTGTTCGTCGGCACTATTCGCGACATCACCGCCCAGCGGGCGGCCGCGGCGGCCGAACAGGCGTTGGCCCAGCTCGCCGCGGCGGTGGGCGGCGCCAGCAGCGTCGCCGACGTGCTCGGTGTCGGCCTGGAACATGTGCGCGCCGCCGTGGACGCGGTGCGCGCCATCGCCGCCGTGTGGCCCGTCGACGGCGGCGAGCCCGTGGTGTACGTCTCCGGTGATCCGGTGCGCCCCACCTGGCGCGACCTCAACCGCGCCACCCGGCAACTGCTCGAGGTGGCCCGTTCGGAGCGGCCGCTGACGGTGACGGCCGTGGCAGCGTCCCGGACCGCCGGGGTACCCAACGGCATGTCCGCCTCGCTCGGCAGTACCGGCGAGGGTGCGCTGTGGCTCGAGCACAGCACGCCGCGGCCCGCGAGCGCCGACGACCGCGCTGTCGTCGCCCAGCTCATCGGGCAGCTCAGCATCGCGCTGCAGCGCGCCCGCAGCTACGACCACGTCCGGGAAACCTCGATCACCCTGCAGCGCGCCATGCTCGGGCCGGTGGAACTGCCGCCGCGGTTCGCGGTGCGCTACGAACCGGCGGTGCCGCCGCTCGAAATCGGCGGCGACTGGTACGACGTGGTGCAGCTGTCCGACGGCTGCATCGCCGTCGTCGTCGGCGATTGTGTGGGCCGCGGCCTGGCGGCGGCGGCGGTGATGGGCCAATTGCGCAGTTCCGCACGGGCGCTGCTGCTGTCCGGGCTCGCGCCGGGTCAGCTTCTCGACGAGCTCGACAACGTTGCCGAACGCATTCCGGGCGCGCTGTGCACCACCGTGTGCGCCGCAATCATCGATCCGGCGGCGGCCACCATGCGCTACAGCAGCGCCGGCCACATGCCCGGGCTGCTTGCCGTACCAGGCTCGGGCGGGGTGCGCCTCGACGATGCCAAGGGACCGCCGCTGGCCGTCACCAACGCCGCGCCGCGCCGGGAGGCCACGGTGAGTCTGCCGGCCGGTGCCAGCCTCATCATCTACACCGACGGGCTCGTGGAACGCCGCGGTGTCGACATCGACCTCGGCATCGACAGCGTCGCCGACCTGCTGTCCCAAGCCATCACGCACACTCCCGACGGCTTCGCCGACCTGGTGCTCGACACGCTGCGCTCCGATCAGGGCTACGACGACGATGTCGCCATGATCGTCTACCGGCAGCCGCCGACGGACCTCGTGCTCGAAACTCGTGCCGAGCCAGCACAATTGGCCTACATCCGGCAGGAACTGGCCAGCTGGCTCGACGCCGGCGCTGTTCCCACGGCGCTGGCTGCGGACACGGTGCTGGCGGTGAACGAGGCGTGCACCAACAGCGTCGAGCACGCCTACCGCAACCGCACCGCCGAACACGTCGCCGTCACCGCGCACGCCGAACCGAACGAACTGGTCATCACGATCCGCGACACCGGCCGCTGGAAGGAACCCGACCAGGGCCCCCACTACCGCGGCAACGGCCTCGCCCTCATCCGGGCACTGTCCGACGGCCTGGCCATCGACCACAGCGACGCCGGCACCATCGTCCGGATCACCACCGCGATGCCGCTGAACCGGCGAACCTCAGGAATTGACTCCGGAAACACCGGCTAACGCATCTTCCAGCGTCGGGTGCACCGCAAACACGTCGGCAAGTCCACACAACGTCAGCGGACGCGCCGTCGCCGGACCCTCCGCCACCACGGCGAACCGGCCCAGTTCGGCCATCCGCTGATTCGCCTCGGCCAACACACTCATCCCCACCGACGCCAGGAACTCCACCTCGGACAAGTCGATCACCAGCGCCGTCGGCTTGTCCGAGACCACGGCATCCACCGCCTCCCGCAACATCGAAGCGGTGGCCAGATCAACCACACCACGAACGGCCAGCACAGCGGCGGTGCCGTCGACAGTGACACGAGTAGCAATCATTTCGGACCCTCGACTCTGCTTCCCCATCAGGTTGTCTTCGAACGAGGTGGTCATCGTAATCAACCTACTCTGTGTTGGATGGCCCCGCTGCGCTCGGTGTGTTCGCGCGATGGTGCGCGAACGATCGGATCACGCAAGCGCTCGCTAGGCTCGCGCGTCGCGGTGCCCGTCGTCAAATCGCAACACTCCTACCCGGCGCACTCCGCTCGTCGAGCTGTACCGAATTCACGTGTCGGCCGCCGACGTCTGCGTTCCATCAAGGCGACTGCACCCGTCTCGACCGGCACTGCTCGGGCGCGACGGACCGGCGGCTACAGAGGCACCCGGCCCCGCAGCCGCCGTCCACACATGTCAGGAACCTGCGGGCGGCTCACCGCTCGTGGTGGTCGGGTCGATGACGCCGAAGACCTCACCCTGCGGCGCCTGCACCACGATCATGCGACCGAACGGGGAATCGTCCGGGCCCATCAGCTTGGTGGCGCCCAGCTCGGTCGCCTTCGCGAGGGTGGCGTCGACATCGTCGGACTGGAACCACGCCAGCCAGTACGGCGGCATGCCCTCGGGCAGGTCGTTGTCCTTGTACATCCCGCCCACGCCGTCGGTTCCGCCGGGCAGCGCAAACGTGGTGTAGGAGAACGTGGTTCCGTCGCCCATCTCGGTGAACTGGTAGTCGAACACCTCGGCGTAGAACTTCTTCGCGCCGTCGTAGTCCTTGGTGTGCAGTTCGTTCCAGCACAGCGCACCGTCTTCGTTGTACACCTGCGCGCCGATGTGGGCCTTGGCCTCCCACACGCCGAACGCCGCACCCGACGTGTCCCCCGCAATGAGCATGCGGCCCACGTCGAGTACGTCGAACGCCGGCGCGAACACCTGGCCGCCGGCCTTTTCGATCTTGGCCTGGACGTCGTCGGCACTGGTCGCCGCGATGTAGCTGGTCCATGCCGACGGCATCTGCATGCCCTCCGGCTTCGGGCCGATGCCCGCCGCCGCTTTGCCGCCCTTGAACGCCATCAGGTAGCCGCCCGCTTCACCCGGCACGGCATCGATGGTCCAGCCGAACAGCGCCGAATAGAACTCGCGTGCTTTCTCGGTGTCGTCGACCTGACAGTCCGCCCAACAAGGCGTTCCGTGCGTCCAAGCCTCGTCACGTGTTGGCATCTGGATCCTCCCAACGGAAGAGAAATTTCGTGGCGCGGCCACTGCGGCCGCACAGTTGCCAGCCAACCATCAGGGTCCGACAGAAACCACCGATTCACGGACAAGTTCGCTTGTGTACGCGGATGATTAGCCGATGGCGACGGGTACGAGAACCAGGGCGAAACAAGCCGAGCCCACTCCGGAGGCTGCGCAGCCCTCGCCGGAGATGTCGATCGACGGCTCCGAGGCACCACCACACCCGATCGACGGTGCGTTGGACATGGGGATGGCCGCCCGCAGCCAGTTCCCACCGATCGACGAGTACGCCTTCCTGTCCGATTGCGAGAACACCTGCCTGATCGCACCGAACGGTGCCGTCGAGTGGATGTGCCTGCCGCACCCGGACTCCCCCAGCGTGTTCGGCGCGATTCTCGACCGCAGTGCCGGGCACTTCCGGGTGGGCCCCTACGGTCAGAACGTGCCGTCGCAGCGGGTGTATCGCCCCGGCGGACTCATTGTGGAAACCACCTGGCAAACCGAAACCGGGTGGCTCACGGTGCACGACTGCCTGGTGATGGGCGCCTGGCACAACACCGACAAACGCAGCCGCACGCACCGGCGCCCGCCCACCGACTGGGATGCCGAGCACATCCTGCTGCGGATGATCAAGTGTGTGAGCGGCACGGTCGAACTCGAGCTGTCCTGCGAGCCCGCCTTCGACTATCACCGCCAGAGCACCACCTGGGAGTACACCGGTCAGTGCTACGAAGAGGCCACCGCGACCTGTCCCGGCAGCGTCGACTGGACCAAGCACCCCACGCTCAAGCTCACCACCAACCTCAACATCGGCATCGAGGGCCCGGAAGTCACCGCCCGGACGCGCATGGTCGAGGGTGAAGAGAAATTCGTCGCGCTGTCCTGGTCGCCGCTGCCGCCGCCGCAGACCCAGGAGGAGGCGGCCAAGAAGATGTGGCAAACCTCCGAGTGCTGGCGGCAGTGGATCACCATCGGCAAGTTCCCCGACCACCCGTGGCGCGGATACCTGCAGCAGAGCGCACTCGCACTGAAGGGACTCACCTTCGCGCCCACCGGCGCGCTGATGGCGGCCGCCACCACGTCGCTGCCGGAAACCCCTGGCGGCGTTCGCAACTGGGACTACCGCTACGCGTGGGTGCGCGATTCCACGTTCGCGCTGTGGGGCTTGCACACGCTCGGGCTGGATCGCGAGGCGAACAACTTCTTCCACTTCCTCTCCGATGTCGCCGTCGAGGAGAACGAAGCGCAGACGCTGCAGGTGATGTACAGCGTCAACGGTGAAAAGACGCTCACCGAGTACGAGCTGCCGCACCTGTCGGGCTACGACGATGCGCGGCCGGTGCGCATCGGCAACGGGGCCTACAACCAGCGCCAGCACGACGTGTGGGGCGCGATGCTCGATTCGGTGTACCTGCACGTGCGCTCGCGCGAGCACGTTCCCGAGGCGCTGTGGCCGATCCTGAAGAAGCAGGTCGAGGAGGCCATCGACAACTGGCGCCTGCCCGACCGTGGGATCTGGGAAGTTCGCGGTGAGCCAAAGCATTTCACCTCGTCGAAGGTGTTCTGCTGGGTCGCCCTGGACCGCGGTGCGAAGCTTGCCGCGATGCACAACGAGAAGGAATACGCCGTCAAGTGGCGCGAGATCGCCGACGAGATCAAGGCCGACATTCTCGCCAACGGTGTCGACGAACGCGGCGTGTTCACCCAGCACTACGACACCAAGGCGCTCGACGCGTCGGCGCTGATGATTCCGCTGCTGCGCTTCCTGCCCCAAGACGATGCACGCGTGCGCGCGACCGTGCTGGCCATCGCCGACGAGCTCACCGTCGACGGTCTGGTCCTGCGCTACAAGGTCGAGGAGACCGACGACGGGCTCACCGGCGAGGAGGGCACCTTCACCATCTGCTCGTTCTGGCTGGTGTCCGCGCTCGTCGAAATCGGCGAACTGCGCCGGGCCAAGCAGTTGTGCGAGCGCCTGCTCGCCTTCGCGAGCCCGCTCAAGCTCTACGCCGAGGAGATCGACACCCGCACCGGACGCCACCTCGGCAACTTCCCGCAGGCGTTCACGCACCTCGCGCTGATCAACGCGGTCGTCCATGTCATCCGCGCGGAACAAGAAGTGCAGACCGGCGAGTTCCAGCCTGCCCACTGACGGGTCCGCACCAAGCAGCAGGTCAGCCGGCCCGCACCCAGCCACCCGTCATGGGAGCCGGTCATTCTCGTGTCGTTCGGCCGAATGACGGTCACCTTCATACACACAGACTGAATGAAGGTGACCTTCAGCCGGTTCGAACCGTCGTCGGTGTCAGGACACGTCGAACGCGAGGAGTTGCCCGGTGCCGGCAGGATTGCCGGTACTGAAGTCCGCGGCCGCGACGTACAGTGTGCCGGCACCGATCGCGCAGGAGAATCCGCCGCGGTCCAGTTCGACGGTCTGCAGCACCGCACCGCCCTCGGCGACCCGCACGCAATGCTGTTGTGGCACAGAGGCATACCAGAGTGAGCCATCGGGCGCGAGGCTGATGCCGTCGGGCGCCTCGCCGTCGGCCAACTGCGCCCACACCCGACGGTTGCGCAATCCGCCGTCGGGGGCGATGTCGAACGCAGTGATGCGCGATGCGTAGGACTCCGCGACGAGCAGCACGTCACCGGCGACGACCATCCCGTTCGGGAAGGCGAGATCCTCTGCCACCGTTCGGGTTTCGCCGTCGGCGGTGACAACCGCCACGAACCCGGGCGCAAAGTCGCCGGTGGGGAAGTCGAAGCCGATGTTGTCGACGAACACGCTGCCGTTCGCGTCGACGGCGACCTCGTTCCACGGCTTGTCGCTCAGCGAACCGAGCTCGGCGTACACCGACAGCGAACCGTCGGACTCGAGCCGACGCAGCACGCCGTCGCCGCCGGTGGTGACCAGCCGGCCGTCGGGCAGCCAGTCGAAGCACACCGGCATCGCGGGTAGCTGCGCCACGGTTTCGCCGGTGTCGCCCAACAGGATTCGCCCGGTGAACCAGTCGGCGAACCACGGCCGCCCGGCGCGCCAGCGCACCGACTCGACCAGACCGAGACCGGACTGCAGTACTTGTGTCATGTGAACTCCTCAGCTGGAAGGGACCTTCACACGACACGTAGACGCCGACTTCCGGATTTCGACAGCGCTACCGATACTCGCAGAGATATGCGGTGTCGGCGGTTGCCTTGACGCGGAACGCCGACTCGCCTGGCACCTCGAACGTCGTTCCGGCGGCGAACGTCTGCCACTCGGCGGCACCGGGCAGCTGTACGACGAGCGCACCGGAAACCACGTGCATGATTTCCGGTGCGGCCGTGGCGAACTCGTACTCCCCCGGCGCCATCACACCGACCGTCGCCCGGCCGGCTTCCTGCTCGAATGCGATGGAGGCGACGGCGCCGTCGAAGTACTCGTTGACCTTGAACATGGGACGCAGACTAATGCACCGCCGGTCCGCGTCGTCGCAGGAGCTTGCTCGGTGGACGGCGCGGACGAAACGTCACTTCTGTGGCAGCTCGAAGTGCCCGCCGAAGCCCTTGCGCATCGCCGAGAGCACCTTGTCGGCGAACAGCGATTCGCCGCGGGAGGAAAAGCGCTGGTACAGCGCGGCCGAGAGCACGGGAGCGGGGACGCCCTCGTCGATGGCGGCGTCGATGGTCCAGCGGCCCTCACCGGAGTCCGACACCCGGCCACCGTAGGCTTCCAGCTCCGGGTCGGCGACGAACGCAGCAGCGGTCAGGTCGAGCAGCCAGGAAGCGACGACGGAGCCGCGGCGCCACACCTCGGTGATGGCCGGGATGTCCAGGTCGTACTGGTAGTACTCGGGGTTCTCGAGCGGCGTCTCCTCCGCGGAGTGCTCGCCGGCGGCGGCGCTGCCGATGTTCGCCTTGTTCAGGATGTTCAGGCCTTCGGCGTAGGCGGCCATCGCGCCGTACTCGATCCCGTTGTGCACCATCTTCACGAAGTGCCCGGCACCGGCCGGACCACAGTGCAGGTAGCCCTGCTCGGCCGTGGCCGGCTCCCCCTCGCGCCCGGGAGTGCGTTCGGCCGTACCGACGCCGGGGGCAATGGATTTCAGCAACGGTTGCAGGTGCGCGACCTGCTCGGCCTCGCCGCCGATCATCAGACAGTAGCCGCGGGTGAGCCCGAACACGCCACCCGAGGTACCGATGTCGACGTAGTGAATCCCCTTCGGCGCCAGGGCCTTCGCACGCTTGATGTCTTCGTGGTAGCGGCTGTTGCCGCCGTCGATGATGATGTCGCCGGGTTCCATCAGTTCGGCGAGCTGGTCGATCACCTTGCCGGTGATGCCGGCCGGGATCATCACCCACACCACGCGCGGGGTCTCGAGCTTGCCGACGAATTCGGCCAGGTCGGTGGTGCCGAACTGCGCACCCTCGGACACCAGCTGCTTGACCGGCTCGTCGTTGACGTCGAACACGACGGCGCTGTGGCCGTCTTTCATGATGCGGCGCACGATGTTCGCGCCCATGCGGCCGAGTCCGACCATTCCCAGTTGCATGCTTTGCTCCCTACCGTCCGGACTTCTTGGCGCGCCACACGCGTTCGAACGGCAGTCGCCACGCGCGCGGTGCAATGAGTTGGTGAATTGCGTTGGGGCCCCACGATCCCGGCTCGTAGCCGCGGACCGGCGGCGGATCGCTGATCAGCGGCGCCGACACTTCCCACAGCCGTTCGATGCCCTCGGACGTTGTGAACAACGTGTGGTCGCCGTGCATCGCGTCGAGAATAAGCCGCTCGTACGCCTCGAGGACGTCTCCGACGCGCTCGGTTTCCTCGAGCGCGAACTGCAGGCTCAGCTTGTCGAGCTTCATCCCGGCACCGGGACGCTTGCCGTAGAACGACAGCGACATCTTCGACGCATCCGCCAGATCGAAGGTGAGGTGGTCCGGACCGTGCGCGCCGACCCCCGAACCGGCCGGGAACATCGACTTCGGCGGTTCCCGGAATGCGATGGAAATGATCCGCTGACCGTCGGCCAGGTACTTTCCGGTGCGCAGATAGAACGGCACGCCGGCCCAGCGCCAGTTGTCGATCTCGCACTTGAGCGCGATGAAAGTCTCGGTGTCCGACTCGGGCGCCACTCCCGGTTCTTCGCGGTAGCCGCGCACCTGCCCGCGCACCACGTTGCGGGTCTGCAGCGGCTGCATCGACCGGAAGACCTTGTTCTTCTCTTCGCTGATCGGGGCCGGGGCGAGTTCGGTGGGCGGCTCCATCGCCACGAACGCCAGGATCTGGAAGAGGTGGGTGACCACCATGTCCTTGAAAGCGCCTGTGGCTTCATAGAATTCGGCCCGGCCCTCCAGGGTCAGCTTCTCCGGGACGTCGATCTGGATGTGCTCGATGAAGTTGCGGTTCCAGATCGGCTCGAACAGGCCGTTGGCGAACCGGAAGGCCAAGATGTTCAGCGCCGGTTCCTTGCCGAGGAAGTGGTCGATCCGGAAAACCTGGTCCTCGGTGAAGATTTCGTGGATCGCGGCGTTGAGTGCGCGCGCGCTGGCCAGATCGACTCCGAACGGCTTCTCCATGATGATCTTGGAGCCTTCGACGAGCTTGGCCTCGTCGAGCATCTTGATGACGGCGGTGGCCGCCTTGGGCGGCACGCTCAGATAGTGCAGCAGCTTGGCAGGCCCGTCCGCACCGCTCAGCTCCTTCGACTGCCGGGCCACTGCCTCGGCGAGCGCCTGCGGCCCGGCCTTGGTGGGCACGTAGCACAGCGACTGTTCGAATTCCGCCCATTCGGCCGGATCGATGTCGCGGCGGGCAAACTCGTGGCACGCCTTTTTCGCGATCGTCCGGAACTGTTCGTCGTCGATCTCGTCCAGCGAGGTGCCGACGACGCGCAGGTCCGGTGCCAGGTCCGAGCTGAACAGGTGGAACATTCCCGGCAACAGTTTGCGGCGCGCCAGATCGCCGGTGGCGCCGAACAATACGACGACGTGCGGGTCCGTTTCGACGTGCGTGAGCAGTCCCATGACGACCTTTCGTAGTTCGACCGCGGACTCAGTATGTCGCGGTTGCGTCGGCCGCGGTGGCGTTCGCCGCCATCGCGGCACCGACGATGCCCGCGGTGTTCTCGAGTTCCGCCGCAACGACCTTGGTGCGACAGGTGAGTCGTGGAATCCACTTGTCCGCCTTGCGGCTGACCCCGCCGCCGGCGATGAACAGATCCGGCCACAGCAACGCCTCGAACCGTTCCAGCACCAACGATACTTCCTTCGACCACTCTTTCCAGGAAAGATCGTCGTGCTCGCGCACCGAAGCCGCGGCCCGCTGCTCGGCCTCCTTGCCGTCTACCTCGAGATGTCCGAATTCGGTGTTGGGCAACAGAATTCCATTGTTCAGCACCGCCGATCCGATGCCGGTGCCGAAGGTCAGCAACACCACCACCCCGGAGGCGTCGCGGCCGGCCCCGTAACGATCTTCGGCGAGCCCGGCGGCGTCGGCGTCGTTGAGCACGGTGGCGGTGCGACCGTCCAGCGCGGCCGAGAACAGTGCGGCGGCGTCACAGCCGATCCACGCGGGATCGATGTTCGCCGCCGTGCGGGCGACGCCGTCGGTGACCACCGCGGGCAGCGTCACCCCGACGGGCCCGACCCAGCTCAGTTGGTCGACGATCTTCTTCACCGTCGCGGCGACGGCCTCCGGGGTGGCGGGTTGGGGCGTCTCGATACGCACCCGCTCGCCGACGAGGGAGCCGTCGCGCAAGTCGACGATGGCGCCTTTCACCCCGCTGCCCCCGATGTCCACCCCGCATCCTCGGGTGGGCTGCGGTTCGTCGTCGGGTGTGATCTCAGGCAAAGCGGTCATGGCATAAATCCTCGCCGTTTCGAGTTCCATCAAAGGTTAGCCACTCGGGTGCCGCGACACGGCAGAATCGGGTAGTGCCAGCGAGGGTGTTCCTTACCACTCGGTAACATTGTTGAGAAGTTCTCAATAGCGGAAGCGAGGCAGTTCATGACTGATCGGGTGCAGGTCGGCGGACTTCAGGTCGCCACAGTTCTTCACGAGTTCGTCGAGAAGGAAGTCCTGCCCGGCCTCGATGTAACCGCCGACGCGTTCTGGAGCGGCGCCGAAGCCGTGATCAACGAGCTGGCCCCGCGCAACCGCGAGCTGCTGGCGCACCGGGACGAGATCCAGGGCAAGCTCGACGCGTGGCACGCCGAATCCCCCGGCGCCGGCTACGACCGCGAGGCGTACAAGAGCTTCCTGCGCGAGATCGGCTACCTGCTCGATGCGCCGGAAAGCTTCGAGATCACCACGCAGAACGTGGACGCCGAGATCGCCGAGACCGCCGGCCCCCAGCTCGTCGTGCCGGTGATGAACGCGCGCTTCGCGATCAACGCCGCCAACGCGCGCTGGGGTTCGCTCTACGACGCGCTGTACGGCACCGACGTCATCCCGGAGACCGGCGGCGCCGAGAAGGGCACCTCCTACAACAAGGTGCGCGGCGACAAGGTCATCGAGTACGCGCGCAACTTCCTCGACGACGCGGTGCCGCTGATCACCGGCACCCACGTCGGGTCCAAGGGTTACGCGATCGTCGACGGCGAGCTCGAGGTCACCCTCGAAGACGAGACCACCATCGGTCTCGGCGATGCCTCCGCGCTGGTCGGCTACGTCGGCGATCCGGCGTCACCGTCGGCAATCCTGTTGAAGCACAACGGCTTGCACATCGAAATCCAGATCGACCCGGAGTCCCCGATCGGCAAGACCGACGACGCCGGGGTCAAGGATCTGCTCATCGAGTCCGCCGTCACCACGATCATGGACTTCGAAGACTCCGTCGCCGCGGTGGACGCCGAAGACAAGGTGCTCTGCTACCACAACTGGCTCGGCCTGATGAAGGGCGAGCTGGCCGAAGAGGTCAGCAAGGGCGGCAAGACCTTCACCCGCACCATGAACCCCGACCGGGTGTACACCGCGCTCGACGGCAGTGAGCTTGTGCTGCACGGCCGTTCGCTGCTGTTCGTGCGCAACGTCGGCCACCTGATGACCACCGACGCCATCCTCGACTCCGATGGCAACGAGGTGCCCGAGGGCATCCTGGACGGCCTCATCACGGTGCTGGCCGCCAAGCACGCGTTGATCGGCGACACCAAGCTGAAGAACACCCGCACCGGCTCCATCTACATCGTGAAGCCGAAGATGCACGGCCCCGACGAGGTGGCGTTCACCAACGAGCTGTTCGCTCGCGTCGAGGACGTCGTCGGCCTGGAGCGCAACACGCTCAAGGTCGGCATCATGGACGAGGAGCGCCGCACCACGGTGAACCTCGCCCGCTGTATCCAGGCCGCGTCCGAGCGCGTGGTGTTCATCAACACCGGCTTCCTCGACCGCACCGGCGACGAGATCCACACCTCCATGGAGGCGGGTCCCGTGGTGCGCAAGGCCGAGATGAAGAAGCAGCTCTGGATCACCTCCTACGAGGACTGGAACGTCGACACCGGCCTGGCCACCGGCCTGCCGGGCAAGGCGCAGATCGGCAAGGGCATGTGGGCCATGCCGGACCTGATGGCCGACATGGTGGAGCAGAAGATCGTGCACCCGCAGGCCGGCGCCAACACCGCGTGGGTGCCCTCGCCGACCGCCGCCACCCTGCACGCGCTGCACTACCACCGCGTGGACGTGTTCAAGCGGCAGGCCGAAATCGCGCGCGGCGGCGCTCGCGCGACCGTCGACGACATCCTGACGATCCCGCTGGCGGCCGACGTCAACTGGACCGCCGAGGAAAAGCAGAACGAGCTGGACAACAACAGCCAGTCCATCCTCGGCTACGTGGTGCGCTGGATCGACCACGGCGTCGGCTGCTCCAAGGTGCCCGACATCAACGACGTCGCGCTCATGGAAGACCGTGCGACGCTGCGCATTTCGAGCCAGCTCGTGGCGAACTGGCTGCGCCACGGCGTGGTCACCGAAGACGAGGTCGTCGCCTCGCTCGAGCGCATGGCGCCCGTGGTCGACCGGCAGAACGCCGGCGACAAGACCTACCGCCCGCTCGCGCCGGACTTCGCCGACAACATCGCCTTCCAGGCCGCCAAGGAACTCATCCTCGAAGGCACCAAGCAGCCCAACGGCTACACCGAGCCGATCCTGCACCGCCGTCGGCGGGAGTACAAGGCCGCCAACGCCTGATCCGGGTCACCGATCGGCCCCGCCCATCTTCGGATGTGCGGGGCCGATCTGGTATCTGCACCTGCTGTTCCGTCTGGAATCCCCCTGTAGGAGGTTCCCCGACGGAACAGCGGGCGCAGATTCGGCCGTGGATGGAACCGATCCGCGGTTCGGCGCGTCGTACTTCGGTAGACAGCGAAACCGATCGGGCCGGAGGGAGCACATTTTGACCGAGAACTTCGCGGTGAAGCCTGATGATCTGGAAGCCTTCGCGAAGGCACAGGGTGTCCACGCGGCGGAAGCGACCGAAGCAAAGAAGTATGTCGACGATTGGTTCCAGGTCAGCGCCGGGCAAGCGCGCATCTACCTCGCGGTGAGCGGAGGTGTCGGCCGCATTCGCGAGGAGCTCGATTCGTACTTCACCAAGCTGAATCAGGTTTTCAGCGAGTCGGAGGCGGAGTTGCAGAAGGCCGTTGCGATGTACCGGCAAACCGACGCCGGCACTGCAGCTCGCTTGGACTCGACCTATGTGGCCGGTGGGCGATGAGCGATCCGGTAGCCGCGCTCGCCGATCCGGCTGCGACCGAATCTGTTTCGGACAACGTAGCCTTCGTACTCGGGGCAAACTTCGTATCACCGACAGCAGCGATCGCGGCAATTGTCGAGGCAGTGGTCGACAAGAACCCATACAAATGGGCCGGAGAGCAAGTTGCAGGTGACTGGGAGGCAGTCAAAAAGGCCGCATCAGCCGCCGGGAACTTGGGGAGATTCGGTGCGAGCGTGGGCGACAATATGCGCGCCGAGTGGACCCAGGTCGACCAGACCTGGAATGGCAACGCCGCGGCCGCAGCGGCAGCACACTTCGGTCGGCTGGCCACCCAGATCGAGGCCACCCAGATCGACTTCGCCGAAATCGAACGTGCACTTCTCAACATCGGCAATTCGATGGACAACCTTGGCCGCGCACTCGGTGACATTCTTCAAGAAATCACGGACTGGGGTCTGATCTACTGGGCGAACAAGCTGATTGCAGCAGCAAGCCCGGATCCAACCGGAATTTCGCGCGGTGCAGCGTTGACGATGATGGCGGTCGCAGCGGCCAAGATGTATCTGAAGATCAATTCCATGATGTCGATAGTTGCCGCCGCCTACATGTCGATCTCGGCGTCGGTCGGTGTGATCCAAGGACTGGCGAGCAATTGGCCGAATGCGCTTCCGACGCTCAGCACGGGTTCCTACGACCACCGGGGCGTATGACATGGACAGCCGAAACACCGACGCTCTCGATATCGCCCGCGGGGACGTGGGCCTGTCGCGATACTTGCATCGCGCGTTCACCCAGATTCGGAATTCGGAGTACGCCGACGCACGTACTCGGGCCGCGCTGGACGAAGTGCTCTCCGGCCAGGCAAGCCTGCGGGAGTTCGGCCAATCCGAGGAGTTCGCACGGCTCGCAGAACGCGCACCTGTCGCGCCCGACCCGATTGCCGACATGCCGCAAGAGCGGCGCGATCAACTCGCGGCAGCCGCCCAAACCATGCTGGATCAGCTGGCTGCACAGCAGGTGGATTCCCAACCTGTCCGAGAGCCAGTCCGTCGCGCGGACGACGATGACGAATACTTCGAGTCACGGCGGCGGTCTGGGTGGCTCGAATGATCGGGCTGGGCGACAGCGACGCCACTGTCGAGATCGAGTTGCCTCTTCAGGAACGGCTCAGCCCCGACATTTCGTATCGGCGGCCGGCGACGGCCCCGCTGGATCTAGAACTCGTGCGTCGGCTTCCGGAAGTATGTGCCCCGCACGGGCGGCCGAGCGTCCGTTGGGAGGTGGGCTACCACGGCTTCCAAGAGCGCGGCAGTAAGCGGTACCTGAGTACCTTCCGAGGCTTCCTGCTGTCGATTTTCCATGTTGTGCAAAGCTTTACGTCGATTCATTCCGGAACAGACACACGCGTCTTCGGGGCCTGGCCGGTCTGCGCGCGCTGCGACAAACGCGCGCGCCGGTGGCGGTGGGTCGGCCGTGCATTCGTGTTCGCCGGACTACCACTGCTGATTGCGATCGCCGGCATCCGGTTGCGCGGCGACTTCCCGCCGGCGCCCCTGGTGTTTGCCTTCTTCCCGATGTGGCTGCCGTTCGGACTGCTGTACGCATCGAGCGCCTACCGCCGGGCGAAAACCTTCGTCGAGTTTCTGCCGATGCCCGACACGGACAAACTGAGGATCCGCGCGCACCCCACGTTCGCCGCTGCCGTCGCACAACGGTAGGGACCTCGAATCACACCGCACCCCCACGTTCGCCGCTGCCGTCGCACAACGGCAGAGACCTCGAATCACACCGCGCGCACCGACGTTCGCCGCTGCCGTCACGCGGAAGGGTGAGACCCGCGAGTCACACCGCGCGCAGGCCTCCGGCGCGCCGTCCGGCGAGCCGGTCCATCGCGGCGGCGGCCGCATCGTCGGCCGGGATGTGCACGATCAGGTGCTGGTCTTCTTCGGCCGGAACGCTCAGCATCTCGAAGCGAAGCCGGAACTCGCCCACTCGGGGGTGTCCCATCCGGCCGACGCCGCTCGTCGCGGCAAGTCCGGGAAGTTGCTCGATGCGCCGAGTGAACTCGGCGCCGCCGGTCACCGTCAACTCGTCGACCAGTCCGGCGATGTGCGAATCGGCGCGGAACGGGCCCTCCTTGAGTGAGGCCACCAGTTTGTCGGCGGCGGCGTCCCAGTCCAGGTACAGCTCGCGGGCGCGCGGATCGGTGAAGACATAGCGGGCCAGGCAGGGCGGTTCGCCGTCGTCGAACAGCCCGGCCGGTTCGGTGAGCGCCCGGAACGTGGGCGTGTATGCGAGCACTTCGGTGAGCCGGTTGACGATCACCGCCGACGCCGGTTCCAGCATCTGCAGGATCGTTCGCAGTTCGGGGCGGACGTCCCGCACAACTCGCCACTGCTCGACGCACTGGAATCCCGAGTCGGCCTTGGTCAGCTGATACAGCCGGATGCGCTGCCGCGAGGTCATTTGCAATGCGGTGGCCAGCGCCGACACCACTTCCGGCGACGGCCGCCGGTCCCGTCCCTGCTCGAGCCGCGTCAGATATTCGACGCTGACGCCGGCGAGCATCGCGACCTCGGACCGGCGCAACCCGAGCGCCCGGCGCCGCGGCCCCGCGGGCAGCCCGACCTCCGCGGGCTGCACGGATTCGCGCTGCACCCGCAGCATCAACCCGAGTTCGTTGTCGGCCATGTCTCGACGCTACCCGCGTACGGGCGGCGCAGGGTGGCCCCGCCAGGGCCACCCTCAGCACGGTCTCCCTCCGGCCGCGCCGCGACGGCAGATTCGGTGACGACCACATCTGAAGGAGCAATTGTGTCGAACCCGTTGAACTTGACCATTCTCATCGGCAGCGTGCGCGAGGGCCGCTTCGGCCCCGTTGTGGCGCAATGGTTCGCCGAGCACGCTCGCGCGTACGACGGTTTCACGGTCGACGTCGTCGATCTCGCCGACGTGACGCCGGAAATGGCCCTGCCTGCAACGCCACTTGCCATGGATCCCAACCCGATTCGCCCCGATTCGATGGAGCCGCTCAGTGCCGCCCTCACGCGGGCCGACGCGGTCGCGATCGTCACGCCCGACATCAATCGCAGCTACCCCGCGTCCATCAAGGCCGCCATCGACTGGTACGCCACGGAATGGAACGCCAAGGCGGTCGGCTTCGTCGGCTACAGCGGTGCCAGCGGCGGCCTGTTCGCGATCGAGCACCTGCGCCAGGTGCTCGGCGAACTCAACGCCCACACCGTGCGCAACGTCGTGTCGTTCCCCCGCTACTACGAGCTGTTCGATGCCGACGGCAAGCTGCACAACCCGGAGCCCGCGGAGCTGGCGGCCGTCGCCATGCTCGACCAACTGCACTGGTGGGCAACGGCACTGCACGCGGCCCGGCACGAACTCGTCGGCGCCGCGAGCTGACCCGAGGACCGCTCGCGGCAGATTCGCAGACCAGGTACAGGTTCGCAGACCGTACAACTCCAGCGACGACAGACAACCGCTGCGAATCGCGCCGCCGGCGACACCCACCGAAGGACCCGCCGGAGCCGATAAAGTTGACGGCGTGACCGCGTTTCCCGGTGTCGTCGTCGGTGGGCCCGACGACGTCGACGTCCTGCCGAACTGACATGGGCACCCATCGCGGCTCCGGGGCTCGGGGCGTCAGCAAGGGACCGGTCATCGCACTGGTCGTGGTGGTGCTGATCGCCGCGGTGATCGTCGGCTGGTTCCAGTTGCGCGATCGGCTGTCCAGCGTCGCCGAGCAAACCGCGCAGACGTGCGTAGAGGGTCCCGCGACGCTGCATGTCACCGCGGATCCGATCATTGCACCGGAGATCCGGGCGGCGGCGGACCGGTACTCGGCGACGCGGCCGGTGGTGCGGGATCGGTGCATCGGCGTCGAGGTCAGCGACCGCCCGAGCGCAGCCGTGCAGGCAGCGCTCGCGGGCAGTTGGGACGACGCGCTGGGCGCCCGTCCCGCGCTGTGGATTCCGGGATTCTCCGCAACCCTCGACGGGGTGCCGAAGGGGCTCGTCGACGGCGCGGCCGAGTCGCTGGCCGCGAGCCCCGTCGTGTTGTCGGTGCCCGCGCCGCTGCGCGATGCGCTGGCCGCCGGTCAGGTGTCCTGGAAGGACCTGCCGCGCCTGCAGAGCGAATCGACAGCGCTCGCGGGGCTGGGTCTGATCGGGTGGGGTGGGCTACGGATGACGTTGCCGCCCAACGAGGCGACTCGGTGTGCCGTGCACGCGGTCGTGGCCGACGCCGTCGGGGCGAATCCGGTGTCCGATGATGCCGCCCGATCCGCTGCGGTGACCAAAGCCGTGTCGCAGCTGGCCGCGAACGCACCGAAGGACCCTGGCGAACCCGGTGACGCGCAGGCGCCGGTGCACGCGAGTGCCGTTGTGCGCCAACAGCTCGGCGGAGCGCCGCACTACGCTCCGCTGGGCGCCATGCCGGTCGCCGACTTCCCGGTCGCGGTGCTGTCGGGCGACTGGGTCGACGAGACGACCGGGCGGGCGGCAGCGCTGTTCGCCGACTACCTGCGCACCCAGCGCGACGCTCTGCGAGCGGCCGGTTTCGAGACCGATGCCGCACCGAACGCTCTGCGGCCCAGCACCTCCGGCGCCGCGAACCGAATCAGCGAGGTAATGGCGAATCCGGTCGTCGGGACCCGCACGACCATGCTCGTCGATGTCTCCGCGTCGATGGGCGAACAGGGCCGGCTCACCGGGACGGTGCGCGCGCTGCGCGAGCAGATCGCCGCGGCCCCGGACGGCTCCGAGCTCGGAATCTGGTCCTTCGCAAAGAATCTCGACGGCAAGGCCTACAAGGTGGATGCGCCTACCGCTCCGCTGTCCGCGCAGCAGCGCAAGTCTGTCGATGCTGCGCTCGCGGGGTTGAAAGCGTCCGCCACCCGCCCGGACCACGCGTACCCGACACTGATCGCCGCGTACCAGAATGCGGTGGCCAACTACGTTGCCGGCAAAACGAATTCGATCGTGCTGCTCACCGACGGTCCCGAAGACGATTCGGCGATCACCGGACAGCAGTTGCTCACAGAAATCGCTGCGGCTACCGACCCGAGCAAGCCGGTCCGCATCGACATCGTCGTGCTCGGCGCACACACCCCGAACACTTTGGAGACCTTGACATCTCGCACCGGCGGCAGTGTGAGCCGGATCTCCGTCGATCAGGTGGGCCGCGTCGTCGCTGGCCTGCTCAACGGCTGAGCCGCCGCGGCCACAGCACCACGGTCGCCACTGCCGTCGTCAGGACGGCGGGAAGCACCGTGCCCACCGTCTTGTCGTAGTCCGGTGTCAGCACGACGGTCACGTTGGATGTCGCATGCATCAGAATCGCGGCCGACACGCCGTACCCAGTGTTGTTGTGCAGCCACACGATCACGCACCGCAACGCCACCGTTCCGACGAACCAGCCTGCGATCCACCCGAGTTCGTGCCCGACCTGTAGCAGCGGCACCAGATGCCAGACCGCCCAGAACAAGCCGAGGCCGATACCCGTCCCGACCGTTCCGTAGCGCCGTTGCAGCGGATCGGTGGCATAGCCGGTCCAGCCCAGCTCTTCACAGGCCGCCGCGAACAGCGACCCGGCCACGACGATCGGAATCATCCACCAGACGATCGGCATCCGCAGGTCGATCAGATTCGACGCCCCGGCCACCGCGACCGATATCAGCGCCACCGCGGCCGGAACCCCGACGGCCACGAGAAACCAGACCGTGCGCGGCGCCGCACGAAAATCGACCGCGCGGCGCAGCAGTCGCGCCACCGCCGCGCGTCCGTCCGCGCGGGCGACCAGGATCGCGGCGACGATCACCGGCAACGTGAACATCACCGCACTCGCGGGCAGTTCGAGCGAGCCGATGCGGATGCCGTCGGTGACCGCACCGAGCACGAAGAACGGCACCGACAGCACCGTCACCAACAGCAGAAAGGTCAGCGGGGCGCTGCGCCGCACGTCCACTCCGGGGCTCACCCCGTCCATAGTGCCTGGCGCGTGCGGCGATGCCGGTCAGTGTGCGAATGCCTCGATCGGCGGGCACGAGCACACCAGGTTGCGGTCGCCGTAGGCGCCGTCGATGCGGCGCACCGCCGGCCAGATCTTCGCACGCGGCTGCGCGACGCGTTGCGATCGCCCGTCGCTGCGCTCGCCCCGGAGCGGAAATACTGCTGTCTCACGCGAATACGGGTGCTCCCACGCGCCGACGAGGCACGCCGCGGTGTGCGGCGCACCGCGCAACGGGTTGTCCTCGACGGGCCACTCCCCCGCGGCCACCCGGTCGATCTCGCCCTTGATCGCGATCATCGCGTCGACGAATTCGTCGATCTCGTCGAGGTTTTCGCTTTCGGTGGGCTCCACCATCAAGGTGCCCGCCACCGGGAAGCTCATCGTGGGTGCGTGGAAGCCGTAGTCTGCCAAGCGCTTTGCGACATCGTCGACGGTGACGCCGGTGCGCTTGGTGAGCTCGCGCAGGTCGAGGATGCACTCGTGGGCCACGAAGCCGCCGTCGCCGGTGTAGAGGACCGGGAAGTGCTCGTCGAGGCGGCGCGCGATGTAGTTGGCCGACGCGATCGCGGTCAACGTCGCACGCCGCAGACCGCCGGCGCCCATCATGCGGATGTAGGCCCAGGTGATCGGCAGGATGCTCGCCGAACCGTACGGCGCGGCCGACACCGCACCGCCGGTGCCCCACTCCGGGTGGCCCGGCAGGAACTCGGCCAGATGCGCGCGCACCCCGATCGGCCCGACACCGGGACCCCCGCCGCCGTGCGGGATGCAGAAGGTCTTGTGCAGGTTCAGGTGCGAGACGTCGCCACCGAATCGGCCCGGACGGGCAAGTCCCACAAGGGCATTCAGGTTCGCGCCGTCGATGTACACCTGGCCGCCCGCATCGTGCACCGCGGCGCACAGCTCGGCGACCTCGTGTTCGTACACGCCGTGCGTGGACGGATAGGTGATCATGATGCAGGCCAGGCGCTCGGCGTGGTCGGCGATCTTGGCGCGCAGGTCGTCCAGGTCGACGTCGCCGTTGGCGCGGCACGCCACGACCTCCACCCGCAGCCCGGCCATCACCGCCGAGGCGGCGTTGGTGCCGTGGGCGCTCGACGGGATCAAGCAGGTGTCGCGGTGGTCGTCGCCACGCGCCAGGTGGTAGCGGCGGATGGCGAGCAGGCCGGCGTACTCGCCCTGGCTGCCTGCGTTGGGCTGCATGCTCACCGCGTCGTAGCCGGTGATGGCGGCCAGCCAGGTTTCCAGGTCTTTGATCACCCGCACCATGCCCGCGGTGTCGGACTCGGGCGCGAACGGATGCAGCCGCGCAAAGCCCGGCCACGTGATGGGCTCCATTTCGGCGGCGGCGTTGAGCTTCATCGTGCAGGAACCGAGCGGGATCATGCTGCGGTCGAGCGCAATGTCCTTGTCCGACAACGCCCGCAGGTACCGCAGCATCGCGGTTTCGGTGCGGTAGCGGGTGAAAGCCGGATGTGTGAGGTACGCGGAGGTGCGTACGAGTTCGTCGGGCACGGCGATGGGATAGGGCTCGCCGTCGGCCAGTTCCTCGTGCCCGTTGCTCGCGAACGCCGACACCACCAGCCCGACCTGCTCGTCGGTGGTGGTCTCGTCGCAGGCGATTCCGACGTGGTCGGCGTCCACCAGACGCAGATTGACGCCGAGCGATTTCGCCTTGGCGACCACCGCGTTCGCATCACCGGGAACCCGGGCCAGCACGGTGTCGAAGTAGTCCTCGTGCACGATTTCCACGCCGCTGCGGCGCAGCCCCGCGGCGAGCCCGGCCGCGTGTCCGGCCACCCGCGCGGCGATGGCACGCAATTCGTCGGCGCCGTGATAGCTGGCGTACATGGCGGCGATCACGGCCAGCAACACCTGCGCAGTACAGATGTTCGACGTCGCCTTCTCCCGGCGGATGTGCTGCTCGCGCGTCTGCAGGGCGAGCCGGTAGGCGCGGTCGCCGTCGGCGTCCACGGACACACCGACCAGTCGGCCCGGCAACTGCCGGGCATGCTTGCCGTGCACGGCGAGGTACCCGGCGTGCGGGCCGCCGAAGCCCATCGGCACGCCGAAGCGCTGGGTGGTGCCGAACGCGGCGTCGGCGCCGATCTCGCCGGGCGCGGTGATCAGGGTGAGTGCCAGCAGGTCCGCGCCGATCGCGACCAGTGCGCCACGCTCGTGTGCGTCGGCGATCAGGGCCGACCAGTCCACGACCCGGCCCGAGGCACCGGGCAGTTGGGTGATGACGCCGAAGAACTCGCCCTCGGGCAGCCCCTGCGCCAGATCGGCCGCGACGACCTCGATGCCCAGCGGCTCGGCGCGGGTGTCGATGACCGCGCGGGTCTGTGCGAACAGGTCCACGTCGACCGCGAGCCGGTTGGACTTGCTGCGATTTGCCCTGCGCAGCAACGTCATCGCCTCGGCCGCGGCGGTGGCCTCGTCGAGCATGGACGCGTTGGCGACCTCCATGCCGGTCAGGTCGGTGACCATGGTCTGAAAATTGAGCAGCGCCTCGAGCCGGCCTTGGCTGATCTCGGGCTGATACGGCGTGTAGGCGGTGTACCAGGCCGGGTTCTCGAGGATGTTGCGCCGCAGCACCGGCGGCGTCACCGTGTCGTAGTAGCCCTGGCCGATCATGGAGACCGCGACGGTGTTGGTCGCGGCGAGCGCCGCCAGCTCGTCGAGAGTTTGCTGCTCGGTGGCTGCGGACGGCAGCACGCCGAGTTCGGCGCCGGACGTGTCCAGAATGCTGGCCGGAACGGCGCGCGCGGCGATCTCGTCGAGCGAGTCCACTCCGATTACCCGCAGCATGCGCTCGAGTTCGGCGGCGTCCGGTCCGATATGGCGGTCGGCAAACTGTGTCACGACATCTCCCAGGGTTCGGGCCCTCTCCCTCTGTCGTGGCGCCTGAGAGATTCGAGCTCGACGGCCGAGCCCTTTCCCCGTGGGCGGGTGGTTGGCCACCGCTTTCCAGAGACGTCGATGCCCGCACGGTCCTTGGGCCTGAGAGATTGACGGAGAGGTGTTGCTCCTTCGGCGCCTGCATGCCCGTACACGGTGACCGTGCACGCCGGCATCCAGGACTCTCCCGTGCGGCGGTGACGCGCTGTCATTTTAGCTCGGCAAACGCCCGGCGTTGCCGATCCGATGCGGCCTGCGGTGAGTCGTCTGCCACATCGATCCACACGCGCGTGTAGCCGGCCGCGGCTCGTCGGCCGGGGCGGCGCGTGGGGTGCCTAACCGGTCTTGCGTTCCCGGTTACGGCGGCGGAAGGCGAGTTCGTCTTCGGGCCGCGGCTCGGCCTCGCCGCCGTCGGCGCGCTCGGACTGGAAGTTGGCGATGGTGCCGCTCAGCTCGCGCATCGTGTTGTTGACAGCGATGCCGAACACGCCCTGCCCGCCTTGCAGCAGGTCGACGATTTCCTCGGCGGAGGTGCATTCGTAGACGGTGGTGCCGTCGGAGAACAGGGTGATCCGGGCCAGATCCTGCACGCCGCGATCGCGCAGGTGGTCGACGGCGATGCGGATGTTCTGCAGCGAGATGCCGGTGTCGAGCAGCCGCTTGACGATTTTCAGGACCAGAATGTCCTTGAACGAGTACAGCCGCTGGCTGCCCGAGCCTGCGGCACCACGGATCGACGGCACCACGAGTTCGGTGCGCGCCCAGTAGTCCAACTGCCGGTAGGTGATGCCGGCGATCTGGCAAGCGGTAGGGACTCGGTAGCCGACAAGTTCATCGGGCACCGAATCGTCGGGAAACAGGCCTGGCTGGATGTCCGACTGCGGCTCGTCTGCCACGGTTACTCCCTCTGACGTCCGACGCTTCAACGATCTTCGGCCGGTAACTGTTCAGGTTACTCTCAGCAGTGAAACTATGGGCCGCGCAGACACGGGTCAACGCAACGCGCCGTAAACCCTCAACCTAAAGTTGAGAGTGATGTTGCCCCGCACGCGGCACCACGAACACATCTCGCGCCGCAAGGACCGTCCACCACGTCGCGCGTGGCAGGCGCGCGAACCGCCCGAGCGAAGCGAGGGCCAAAACTACTGAAAGTCGTCGGGCGAGACGGACTCGAGGAATTCCTTGAACTTTTCGACTTCGTCTTCGCGTTCGTCGGGCATCACTAGGCCCGCTTCGGCGAGTACCGATTCTTCGGCGTAGATCGGCACGCCGGCGCGCAACGCGATGGCGACCGAGTCCGACGGCCGCGCCGAGACGCGCACGTTGTCCTCGAAGATGAGGTCGGCGTAGAAGACGCCGTCTTTGAGGTCGACGATGCGGATCTCGCGCAGCTTGTGCCCCAGTTCGGTGATCAGATTCTTGATCAGGTCGTGCGTGAGTGGCCGCGGCGGCTCGACGCCCTGTTGCTGGATGAGAATTGCGCTCGCTTCGCTTTGGCCGATCCAGATCGGGAGGTAGCGATCGCCGTTGGATTCCCGCAACAACAACACGGGTGAGTTCTGCGGCTGTTCGACGCGAATTCCGACCACGCGCATTTCGCTCATGTGGACGTCACCTCCCGGCCTAGTTGCCCTACGTCGAGTCTATGCGAAACAGCGGCCGAGCAACCTCGGCCGTGTGCGAATCTCGAACTGCTGCGGCGCCGTTCAGTGGTCCAGCGCCGAACGCACTGCCGACTTCACCAGGCAGGCGTGCAAGGTGAGCGACAGTGCGGCCAATTCCCGCACCATCTCTTCGGCGCGATCACGTGCGCCGGCGTCGCGGCCCTTGGCCACCGGCGCCGCGATCTGTGCGACCAGCCCGGCCTCGCGATCGGCTGCGAGTTTGAAGGCGCGCAGGTGCCGGACCTCGAGCCCGAACTCGGTGATCGCCTTGGCGGTGGCGGCCAGGGTGACGTCGTCGGGGTCGAAGAACCCTGCGCTGCCGGGCACGATCAGGCCGGCGCGAAGAATTTCGGCGAGGAACGCCTCGTCGATCCCGGACCGTTCCAGTAGATCGGCGCGTGAGACCCGCACGTCGGCGACGACCCGGAATTCGTCGGGTTGTACGACACCGAGCCGGCGCGGGGTCCGCGCCGGCTCGGTGGATCCAAGTACCGCAACCCCGCTGTCGATCGCCTCGAGCTGCTCCTTGATCACCTTCAGCGGAAGGTATTGATCACGTTGTGCAGTCAGCACGAAACGCAGCCGCTCGACGTCGGCGACCGAAAATCGCCGGTACCCCGAGGGCGTGCGCTCCGGGCTGATCAAGCCCTCGGACTCGAGGAACCTGATCTTGGAAATCGTGATGTCGGGAAAGTCGGGCCGGAGCTGATCGAGGACGGTGCCAATCGACATCCCGCCACCGGCGCGCTGCCCGAGCGCCGTCATCAGCTACCCACACCTGCCGCGGACTCGCCGACGGAGGCCCGGGGTCCCGTCAGGAACACCAGACGGAACTTGCCGATCTGTACCTCGTCGCCGTTGGCCAGCTTGGCCGAGTCCACCGGCTCGCGGTTGACGTAGGTGCCGTTGAGGCTGCCGACATCGACCACCTGAAACTCGTTGTCTTCCTGGCGGAATTCCGCGTGCCGACGACTCACCGTCACGTCGTCGAGGAAAATGTCGCTGTCCGGATGCCGGCCCGCCGACGTGGTGGGCTGATCCAGCAGGAAGCGCGAACCCGCGTTGGGGCCACGCTTCACAACCAGCAGCGCCGATCCGTGCGGCAGTCCCTCGACCCCGGAAACGGGCGACTCGCTCGGCGCCGCCGCCGGCTCGGCTTCGTTCAAGAAATCGGCGCGAAAGACCGAGGTGGTCTCCGCAGCGCTCTCCCCGTAGACCGAGTCATTGTCGTTCCCGCTCACCGTTTCTCCTCCTCCGTCCGACTATCGGGCTAGCAGTTTGTGCAGAAAAATGATTGCTTCCGCCAGCCTCGACGTACGGGCATACCGCGTTCCCCATGAACCGTACCTTGCCGAGGGCGGCGCGTGTAGCGAGACGCCCAGGTCTGCGCCGAGAATCAGCTTTCGACGACAGCCTTGTAGCCGTCGGCGTCGAGCAACCCCGCGAGCGCCTCGCTCAGCGCGGCCGAATCGGCGACCTCGAGCTCCACGAGCCAGCCGTCTTCGTAGGGATCGGTGTTCACCGTCTCCGGCGCCTGGTCCAAATCGGCGTTCACCGCAACAACTTTCGCCGACAGCGGCGCGTACAGGTCGGAAACGCTCTTGGTCGATTCCACCTCGCCGAACGACTCACCGGCGGTGACATCTTCACCGAGAGCCGGCAGTTGGACGAACACCACGTCGCCGAGCTGCTCCTGGGCGTAGTCGGTGATACCCACCCGCACCGTGGTGGGGCCGGTCTGCAGCACCCACTCGTGCTCCTCGGTGTAGCGCAGCTGTGCTGGAACGTCACTCACCGGCGGTCCTTTCGACAGATGGTCCGGCTGATCTCGACTCGGATGCCGCTGAGACTAATGGGACAACGCGGGCAACCGCCACCGCCTTGCCGAGATACAGCACCGCGGTCCACACGTACACCGCCGTGCCCCAGGCCAACAGGGCGTAGCCAAGCGCCCGCGCGAATCCGGCAACGGCCCAATCCGCTTGCGCCGCAAGGATCCATGGCAGCGCCGACATGAGCGCGAAGGTGGCCGCCTTGCCGAGGTAGATCACCTCCGGCGGCGGCAGCCCGCGGCGGCGGTACAGCGGCAAGGTGACCGCCAATGCCACGTCGCGGCCGATCAGGATCGCGGCCACCCACCACGGCACGATGTCGCGAATCACGAACGCGGCCAAGCAGGTTACGAGGTACAGCCGGTCGACGAACGGATCGAGCAGCTCGCCCAGCCGCGAGGACTGGTCCAGCAGCCGCGCGAGTTTGCCGTCGAGCCAGTCGGTGAGGCCACTGACCACCAAGACGACGACGGCCCATCCGTCGGCCTCGAGCACGAGCATGAGGTAGAGGAAGATCGGAAGCGCGATGAGCCGTGCGACGCTGAGCGCGTTCGGGACGGTGACGACGCGATCGCGCTCCGGCGGGGGCTGCCGTGACGTCACGGCAGCGGCACCCGCGCGATGCTGTCGGCGGTGAGGCTGCCGAGGTAGAGCCAGCCGTCGTGTTCGCGCACGCCCGTGATCGGGGCGTAGCCGCCCGAGGAGCCCTGCATGCTGCGCACCACCGCGCCGCTGCCGTCGACGGCGAGCACCCAGCCCTGTTGCGCCGGGTTCGGCTGCAGCGCTTCAGGGATGTTGGCAATCACTTTGCGCAGCAAGGGGAACGGCGAGGCGAACTCGAGCAGCAACATGCGCGGGCTGTAGAGCGCGACCCAGAAGATCCCGGCGGCGGTCTGTGAGGTGACGTTGTCCGGGAACCCGGGGAGGTTGTCCACCCAGACGGACTGCTTGCCGGCATCGGGGCCGGTGAGTTCGACGCGACTGATTCGGTAGGAGCCGGTCTCGGCCACGATGACGAACGATTCGTCGGCGGCCAGGCCCACGCCGTTGGCGAAGTTCAGGCCGTCGGCCAGCAGGTCGGTCTCCCCGGTACGCGGATCCAGCCGCAGCAGCCGGCCGGTGCCGCCGTGCTCGAGCAGATCGAGCCGATGGTCGGGAATGGTGTAGTGCGCCGAGGAATCGGTGAAGTAGATGGTGCCGTCGCGCGCGATGGCGGAATTGTTGGTCGCCAGCAGCTTTCGACCGACGGCCGAGTCGGCGAGCACCTCGATGCGCCCGTGCTCATCGACCCGCAGCACGCCGCGCTCGGTATCGCAGACGAGATACCTTCCGTCGTCGAGCATTTCGACGCCGAGCGGACGGCCGCCGGTGTCGCACAACAACTCCACCTTGCCGGCCGTGACGCGCCACAACTTGCCGTCGTCGGTGCCGGTGACGACGCGCCCCTCGTGATCGATCGCGACGTCCTCGGGCCCCTTGCCCGACGGCAGCGCCCACCGCTCCACCGCATCGAGTTCGGTGTTCGGGGCGTAGATCCCGGTTGCCGGCGGCGGCTTGGGCGGATGCCACGCGACGGGTTCGATACCGACGCGATTCAGCGTTGGGAGGCGCATGAGTCATACGCTAGTCCGATGACGATCGACCTACGCACCTTCACGCCGTTCGGTGAGGTCGTCGCGCGGGGCCGCGCGCTGCGTGAGCTGGCCCCGCCGGGGCGCATCGGGTCGGTCGTCGGCGCCGACCGACCGGACGTGCTCGACTACGTCGACAGCAGCAATCGGGGGCGCCTGGCGCATCTGCTGCCGCTGCGGGTCGGGCGCATGGTGTCCTCGCCGTTCGCGTTCTTCCGCGGCGCGGCCGGTCTGCACGCCGCCGACCTCGCCGGGGTGCCGACGTCGGGCCTGTCGGCGCAGCTGTGCGGCGACGCGCACGCCGCGAACTTCGGGCTGTACGGCACGTCCGACGGCGACATAGTCATGGACATCAACGATTTCGACGAGACCGTGCCCGGGCCGTGGGAATGGGACCTGCTGCGGCTGGCCGCCAGCCTGGTGCTTGCCGGGCGCGAGGGCGACGTCGACGCCGACGGGTGCCGCGAGGCCGCCTGCGATGCCGCCGAGTCCTACCGGCGCACCATGGCCGAGCTCGCGGAGTTGCCGTTCCTGCAGGCGTGGAGTGCGCTGCCCGACGAGACGGTGATCAGCCGGGCCAAGGCCGACGCCCTGCTCGACGATTTCGCCAAGGCGGCGAAGAAGGCCCGCAAGAACACCAGCGCCAAGGTGGTCGCCAAATGGGCCGCGCATCTCGACGATCACGAGACCGGCATTCGCCGCTACAAGTTCGTCGCGGACCCGCCCATCCTCACCCACGTCTCGGCGGCGGTCGCGGACTCGGTGATCGACGGCCTCGAACCGTATGCCGCGACGTTGCGCGAGTCGCGGCAACCACTCATCGCACGCTTCGCGGTCTCCGATGTGGCGTTCCGGATCGTCGGCACCGGCAGTGTGGGCCTGCGCAGTTACGTCGTGCTGCTGCACGGCAACCGCGACGAGGTGCTGGTGCTACAAGTCAAGCAAGCGCGCCCGTCGGCGCTGCTGCCCTATCTGCCGGTGCCACCCGCCGAGCACGAGGGGCAGCGAATCGTGCAGGGCGCCAGGTTCGTTCAGGCCGAGACGGATATCTTGCTCGGCTGGACCACGATCGACGGGATTCCGTTCATCGTCCGCCAGTTCCGGAACCTGAAGGGCGATATCGACCCGACCCGGCTGTCGGGTGACCATCTGGACGACTACGGGCGCCTGGCCGGGGCGCTGTTGGCCCGCGCGCACGCGCGGTCGCTGGACCCGCGCCTGTTGTGCGGATACCTGTCCGACGACGAGGGCTTCGCCGCTGCGGTCGCCGACTATGCCGTCCGGTACGCCGATCAGACCGAGCGAGATCATGCAGTGCTGGACGCCGCGGTCGCTTCGGGCCGCGTCGCTGCCGAGTTCGGCTGACCCGAAATCCTGCGAGGGAAACCCGGCGTCAACCCGGCGTTTCCCCTGTGTGCAACAGATCCGAGATTGGCGCGTTATGGGATCGAGATAATTCCCCAGCTGTGGATAACCCTGTGCACAGACTGTGCACAGGGCTTCACAACCTGACGATCACAGCAGCGCGGATGCCTCCGTCCACAGGTTTCGGTACGCAGTGGTGGCCGGGCTCTGCGGGGCGAACACCGGCAGCGGTGCCCGTTCCACGGTCATTTTCTCGATCATCGACAGCGCCGGAATCGCCGTGGGGCTGATGCCCTTTCGCTGTTCGGGCAGCGTGGCGACGACGTCGCGATGCAGTGCCTTACGACCATCGGCCATCGAGAAGAACGCGTGCACTTGCGGACGTTTGCCGTTGAAGCCGTCGAGAAAGTCGCTAAGCTGGTCGAAGGTTCGCAAGGCCAGCACCGTCGGGATGATCGGCACCAACACCAGGTCCGCGGCGTGCAGCACGTTCTCCGAGACCAGCGACATACTCGGCGGCGTGTCGAGGAAGACCACGTCGTATTCGTCGGACAGCTCGGCGAGCAACCGCGACAGTGTGCGGATCGTTTTGCGCGGTTTGTCACCCGCGTGCGCCAGATCCAGGTCCATGTGGCGGTAGGTGAAATCGGCAGGCAACAGGTCCAGGCCCGGGAAGTCCGTGGCCTTGAGCGCTGCGTCGATCGGGCGTTCGCCGTTGATCAGCCGCTCGCTGCCGCCCTTGACCCGTGGCTTGACCCGAAACAGATAGGTGGCCGCGCCCTGCGGATCCAGATCCCACAGCAGCGTACGCCGGCCGGACTCGGCGCTCAGGTAGGCCAGGTTGACCGCAGTCGTGGTTTTGCCGACGCCGCCCTTGAGGTTGTAAGACGCGATCGTCTTCATTTGACGAGCTCGCGCACGCGCTTGCGCAGATCCGCGCCGGTGAACGTGTGGAGCTCGGAAATCAAATCTTGCTTGGCATCTCGCTGCATGCGTTCCATACGGCCGGCCAGCTCGCCCATCGCGAGCAGGACCCGGGCGCTTGCCTGGCCTTCGGTCAACATTTCCTCCGCGTGTATGTGCAGGGCCTGATTCTGGACATGCCCGTCCTGGAACCGGCCCAACGAATCCTGAATCTTCTTCAACTCCTTGACCACCACCTTGCGCGGCTTCGGCGCGCAGACCGGTGCGAACACTTCGAGCAGGTACCGCAGTTCCTTGCACCGTTTGCGCAGGGCGTGCACGTCGTCGTCCGGCGAGTCGGCCGCGATCACCTTCTCGCGCTTGGCCACCTTGTGCGCCGCGCGTTCCAGGCGTTCGGCCGCCAGTTCGCCGACCGTCGGGGCTGCCGCCGGATCGGCGGCCACCGCGGCCAGTTCGGTGCGCCAACTCGCCAAGAAGTCACGGAAGCGCTTACCCCGCAGGCCGTTGACGAGCGCCTTCTGCTCGGCGACGCGCCGCACCCGCAGATGTGTCTCGAACGGTGCCAGGTCGGCGGGATCGCCGCTGGCCAATTCCGCGGCGAGATCGGCGAATTCGAGGAGGTAGACGTCGAGGTCACGGGTAGGCGTGGTGAGGTCGCCCAGCCATTTCAGTTCCGGCCCGTAGCGCAGCGCCATCTCGCCGGGCAGGATGTCGCCGGTCAGTTTCAGCAGCGAGCGGCTGCGCCGCACCGCGACCCGGAGATCGTGCAAGAACTCGACGTCCACGTCGCGGATGGTGCCGTCGACGTTGGCCTCGATCGCGTCGGCGAACTCGAGCAGCGCGCCGGCAACCGCCCGCTGCGCGGGCAGGTCCGCGGTGATCGCTGCCGGTGGCGCGTCGGCCACCTCGGTGGCGGCGACGAGGGTGTCGTGCAGCGAGTCCGCGACGATCTCGAACTCGCCGTCGGCGAGCAGTGCCGCCACCACTCGTTGCGCGTCGGGCTCGTAACCGCGCAGGGCCTGCACCGAGACCCGAACCACCGCAGCTGAATTCGTCTCGACTTCGGCCTCGGCCCATTCGATCCGGGCCACCGTCTTCGCATCTTCGTTGCAGACCCGAAGTTCACAGACCACCAGCTCGGCCTCGACCACCGGGGCCACGGCACGTACCCACATCGCGTCGGCCGCACGCTCCCGCACGTCTCCCGGCGGCAGCTGTTCGGCGCGCGCCGGCCATCGCGGCTTGCCGGTCAGTGCCGTGCGACGGGTCGACTCGGAGCCGTTGCTCAGCACGAGATCGCCAGGGCCCGTGGACCTTTCGTGGCGCATCACCAGCTTGTGCCGCCACAGCCGGTGGTCGACGGTATCCAGGTACGTCACCGTCGTCACGTGGCGTTCGCCGAGCTCCAGGTGGTAGCGCTCGGTGGCCGCGCCGAGCGCGCGCAGCACATCCTCGGGCTCGCCATGGGTGGGCGCACCCTTCCAGCTCAAAGCGGTCATCTGCGGGGCCGTTCGCCTTCATGTCGACAACTGTTTCCCTGTAGTTTACTGCGATCCGGGCAGATCTGCCGCACTGCGCCGCGCGGGAATCACCGCACTTCGGCTGCGCGCAGACAGCGCTCCCCCAGCACCCGCAACTGCGCGACCAGTTCGGGTGCGTCGAGAACTTCGAAATCGACATCGAGCATGCCGACGTAGGCCGCCAGCATCGAGACGTTGTCCGAACCGACCGATACCACGCACGAGCGCTCGTCGAGCGGCTCCACGGTCAGCGCCGGGTGGATGCGCGAGGCCAATTCCGCGGCCGGGGCAAAGCATTTCACCGTGGCGCGGTACTCCCAGGTGGCGGTGGCCACGCCCGTGCGCACGTAGTCGGCGACGTCCGGGGCAGGGCGCGGACTGAACCGGGGGCCCGTCGGGATCTTCGGATCGATGCGGTCGGCCCGAAAGGTGCGCCAGTCGTTGCGGCCCAAGTCTCACGCGACCAGGTACCAGCGCCGGCCGGCGTGCACCAACCGGTGCGGTTCCACCTCGCGCCGACTGGCCGTACCCCGGTGGCTGCGATAGTCGAAGCGCAGACGTTCGTGGTCCCGGCAGACCGCGGCCAGCGCCGTGAGCACCTCGGCATCGACGGTGGGCCCGAATCCGGGCACGGGCACGGTGACGGCGTGCAGGGAACGCACGCGATGGCGTAGCCGCGACGGCAAGACCTGCTCGAGCTTCGCCAGCGCCCGAACCGAGGTCTCCTCGATGCCGGTGACGGAACCGCCTGCGGCCGTCCGCAATCCGACGGCGACGGCCACCGCCTCGTCGTCGTCGAGGAGCAGCGGCGGCAACGCGGCACCGGCGCCCAGACGGTATCCGCCCGCAGCCCCGGGCGTCGCGTCGACCGGATAGCCGAGACTGCGCAGCTTGTCGACGTCGGTGCGGATCGTGCGGGTGCTCACGCCGAGCCGGTCCGCCAGATCGGCACCCCGCCATTCCCGGTGCAACTGCAGCAACGACAGCAGCTTCAGCAGCCGGGCGCTGGTTTCCAACATCTCTCGAGTCTTGCAGATATTGCGGAAGGAATCCTTCCGCAATGCTGCCTAACGTCGTCGTCATGACCAACACCGACATCACCCCCTTCACCGCCGACATCCCCGAGTCCGAACTCGACGACCTGCGCGCCCGCGTCGCGAACACGCGCTGGGCCGCGACGCTGCCGGGCACCGGACGTGGCATCGCGCCGGCCGAGCTCGAGGCCCTCGCCGACCACTGGGTCACCGGGTTCGACTGGCGCGAGGCCGAGGCGCAGCTGAACCGGTTCCCGCAATTCCGTACCGAAATAGACGGTCAGACAATCCATTTCATCCACGTCCGGGCCGCCGACCCGAATGCCGTCGCGCTGGTGCTCACGCACGGCTATCCCAGCTCGATCTTCGAGTTCCTGGACCTGATCGAACCCCTCGCCCGGCACTTCCACGTGGTGGTGCCGTCGTTGCCCGGCTTCGGGTTCTCCACGCCGGTGCACACCGAAGGCTGGGCGATGACGCGCACCGCACGAGCCTGGGCCGAGCTGATGCGCCGGCTCGGCTACCACCGGTACGGCGTGCACGGCGGCGATATCGGCGGCGGCGTCGCCGGTGCGGTCGCCGGCCTCGACCCGGACCATGTCGTCGGCGTGCACGTGGTCTCCGATCCGCTGACCGCGGCAAACGTCGCGACGTTCCTGCCCGGACTCGCCGACGATCTCGATCCGGCGGACGACACCGACAAGCTGATCCTGGACCGCATGCAGCAGTTCCGGACCGAGGACTCCGGTTACCTCGCCATCCAGAACACCCGTCCGCAGTTGATGGGATACGGACTGTCGGACTCGCCGGTGTTCCAGCTCGGCTGGATGGCCGAAAAGTTCGACGAGTGGACGGATCTGCCGATCGACCGGGACCGGATGCTGGCGACGATCGGCCTCTACTGGTTCACCGGATCCGGCACCACGGCGGCGAACTTCCTCTACGAGCAAGCACATGCGCACGACTGGGGCGCACCCGGGCAAACGCGGCAGGGTTTCGCGATCTTCGGCGCCGATCCGACCGTGCGCCGGGTGCTCGCCCCGGCACCTGGGACGCATTGGACCGAATTCCCGCACGGCCTGCACTTTCCGGCACTGGAAGCGCCCGCCGATCTCGTCGCCGACCTGGTCGCGTTTTTCGGCTAGCATCGGCCAGCGTGACCCAGGCCACAGTGCGCGTGCTCGTCTACAGCGACTCCGCTGCCGTCCGCCAGCAGGTGGTGCTCGGTGTGGGCCGGCGCCCGCACCCGGAGCTGCCGGAGCTGGAGTTCCTGGAGGTGGCCACGGCACCCGTGGTGGTCGGCCGGCTCGACGCCGGCGGGATCGGCCTCGCCGTTTTCGACGGCGAGGCCGCACCGGTCGGCGGGCTGGGCCTGGCCAAGCAGGTCAAAGACGAAATCGCCGATTGCCCACCGATTCTCGTGCTCACCGGACGCCGTGACGATGCGTGGCTGGCGAACTGGTCACGCGCCGAGGCGGCGGTGTCGCATCCCATCGATCCGTTCGAGCTGAGCGCCGCTGTGGTGCACCTGTTGCGCACGACATGGAACCCGGAAACGCAAAACGCTGGACGCGAGCCGGGGCAACCCCGGTAGGGTGTGTGGCATAGCTCACATGGATGCGCGACCGGAAAGTTTCCGGCCCAGCGGATTTGAGACCGGAGATTTCGGTCGTCCCCGCGCGTCGTAGTGGGCTCGCGAAGCGGCAGCAACGGAGCTGGCGTCTGAGTCGTAGCAGGGAGCGGGGCATGCAACTTGCGGGTCGGTGCACCGGAATCGGTGATCGCCGGTGAACGTCTACGTGCCGATACTGGTGCTCGGCGTGATCGCCGTCGGATTCGCCGTGTTCTCGGTCTTCTTCGCCTCGATCATCGGCCCGAAGCGGTACAACCGTGCCAAACTCGAGGCCTACGAATGCGGCATCGAACCCTCACCGCACCCCGTGGCCGCCGGTAGCTCTCGAGGGCACGGGAGCGGAGCGACCCGAGGGCACGCGAGCGGAGCGACCCGAGGGCACTTCCCGGTCAAGTTCTACCTGACCGCAATGTTGTTCATCATCTTCGACATCGAGATCGTCTTCCTCTACCCCTGGGCGGTCCATTTCGACGCACTCGGATTGTTCGGCTTTGCCGCCATGGCCTTGTTCATCGTCAACGTGTCGGTCGCGTACGCCTACGAATGGCGCCGCGGCGGGCTGAGCTGGGAGTGAGCGGTGGGTCTCGAAGAAAAGGTGCCGAGCGGATTCCTGCTCACCACCGTGGAAGCCTTGGCAGGGTTCTTCCGGAAGGGTTCGCTGTGGCCCGCAACTTTCGGATTGGCCTGCTGCGCAATCGAAATGATGGCCACGACGAGCCCGCGGTTCGATCTCGCGCGGTTCGGCATGGAGGCTTTTCGCGCGTCGCCGCGCCAAGCCGACTTGATGATCGTGGCTGGCCGGGTCAGCCAGAAGATGGCGCCGGTGCTGCGGCAGGTGTACGACCAGATGCCCGAACCCAAGTGGGTCCTCGCGATGGGGGTGTGCGCGTCCTCGGGCGGGATGTTCAACAACTACGCGATCGTGCAGGGCGTCGACCACGTGGTGCCCGTCGACATCTACCTGCCCGGCTGCCCACCCCGGCCGGAGATGCTGATGCACGCAATCATCAAGCTGCACGACAAAATTCAGCACATGCCGCTGGGCGCCGACCGCGCGGCGGCGATCCAGGCCGCCGAGGCCGCCGCGTTGGCGGCGGTGCCGACGGGCCCGGTCAACCTGGGTGTGCCGGGGTACGTCCGATGAGCGAGCACGAAGAAGCGGCCACCACCGGCCCCGAGGGCACCGTGCCGTCGGGCGGGGAGGTCATCGGCACGCGGCACGGCATGTTCGGTGCGCGCGGCACCGGCGACACTTCCGGCTATGGGCGGCTGGTACGTCCGATCACCTTGCCGGGCAGCACTTCCCGGCCCTACGGCGGCTATTTCGACGAGGTGGTCGACACCCTGAACGCACCCGAGGCCGTCGAGCAGGTGGTGGTGTTTCGCGGCGAGCTCACGCTGCATGTGCGGCGCGAACGCCTGGTCGAGGTGGCGCGCACGCTGCGCGACGATCCGGCGCTGCGATTCGAGCTGTGCCTGGGCTGCAGCGGAGTGCACTACCCCGACGACGTCGGGCGCGAACTGCATGCGGTGTATCCGCTGATGTCGATTACGCACAACCGCCGCATCCGCTTGGAAGTGTCTGTGCCCGAATCGGATCCGCATATTCCGTCGTTGTATGCGGTGTACCCGACCACGGACTGGCACGAGCGGGAGACCTACGACTTCTTCGGGATCGTGTTCGACGGTCACCCCGCACTCACCCGCATCGAAATGCCCGACGACTGGGTGGGACATCCGCAGCGCAAGGACTACCCGCTGGGCGGAATCCCGGTCGAATACAAGGGCGCGCAGGTGCCGCCGCCCGACGAGCGGAGGGCCTACAACTGATGAGCCGGGCGCGGAATGTCTCCGAAGTTTTTGTCGACGGCCAGGATTGGGACGAGATCGTCGGCGCGACCGACAGCGCCGCCGACGAGCGGATCGTCGTCAACATGGGGCCTCAGCACCCGTCCACCCACGGGGTGCTCCGCCTGATACTCGAGATCGAAGGCGAAACCGTCACCGAGGCCCGCTGCGGAATCGGATACTTGCACACCGGAATCGAGAAGAACCTCGAATACCGGAACTGGATGCAGGGCGTCACCTTCGTCACCCGGATGGACTACCTGTCGCCGTTCTTCAACGAGACCGCCTACTGCCTCGGCGTGGAGAAGCTGCTCGACATCACCGAAGCAATTCCCGAGCGCGCCACCGTAATTCGGGTGCTGTTGATGGAACTCAACCGGATTTCCTCACACCTGGTGGCGCTGGCCACCGGCGGTATGGAACTGGGTGCGGTGACGCCGATGTTCTTCGGGTTTCGCGAGCGCGAGTTGATTCTCGACGTTGTCGAGACCATCACCGGACTGCGGATGAACCACGCGTTCATCCGGCCCGGCGGGATCGCGCAAGACCTACCCGCCGACGGCGTGCAGAAGGTCCGCGAGTTGCTGGCGCTGCTGCCGAAACGGTTGCGCGACATGGAGAATCTGCTCACCGAGAACCCGATCTGGAAACGCCGGACCGTCGGTGTCGGCTACCTGGACCTCACCGGCTGCATGGCGCTGGGCATCACCGGCCCGATGCTGCGCTCGACCGGGCTGCCGCACGATCTGCGCAAGTCGCAGCCCTACTGCGGCTACGAGCACTACGAATTCGACGTGCCGACGGTGACGACCTGCGACGCCTACGGGCGCTACCTCGTGCGGGTGGCGGAGATGAAGGAGTCGCTGCGCATCGTCGAGCAGTGCCTGGACAAGTTGCGTCCGGGCCCGGTGATGGTGGCCGACAACAAGATCGGGTGGCCGGCCGATCTGGCGGTGGGGCCGGACGGGCTGGGCAACTCCCCCGCACACATCCGCAAGATCATGGGCACCTCGATGGAGGCGCTGATCCACCACTTCAAGCTCGTCACCGAGGGCCTGCGGGTACCCGCCGGCCAGGTGTACGTGGCCGTCGAATCGCCACGAGGTGAACTGGGCGTGCACATGGTCAGCGACGGCGGCACCCGCCCCTTCCGGGTGCATTACCGCGACCCGTCGTTCACGAATCTGCAAGCCGTCGCCGCCACCTGTGAGGGCGGCATGGTGGCCGACGTGATCGCCGCCGTGGCATCCATCGACCCGGTGATGGGAGGTGTCGACCGGTGACCCAGATCGACGGCGGCCCAAGAATTTTCCTGGAGCTGGGGCGTACACCCGAAGAGTCCGGCCAGATCACCGGGCGCACCGAGTACCCCGCGGACGTGCTGGCCGGCCTCGCCACCGATGCGGACGCGATCCTCGCCCGGTATCCCGTGGCCCGCTCGGCGCTGTTGCCCCTGCTGCATCTCGTGCAGTCGGTCGACGGCCGCCTGACGCCCGCCGGAATCGCGTTCTGCGCCAACCGTTTGGGGCTGTCCACGGCCGAGACGACCGCGGTGGCGACGTTTTACTCGATGTACCGGCGCACCCCCACCGGCAACTACTACGTCGGTGTCTGCACCAACACCCTGTGCGCCATCATGGGTGGCGACGCGATTCTGGCCGCCCTGCAGGAGCAACTCGGCGTCGAAGACGGCGGCACCACCGCCGACGGCACCGTCACCGTCGAGCACATCGAGTGCAACGCGGCCTGCGACTTCGCTCCCGTCGTCATGGTCAACTGGCAGTTCTTCGACAACCAGACTCCGGAATCGGCACGTGGGCTCGTGGATTCGCTGCGCGCCGGACAGCCCGTGACGCCCACGCGCGGTGGCCCGCTGTGCACGTTCCGCCAGACCGCCCGCATCCTCGCCGGACTACCGGAGGAACACTGACATGCCGCTGATGCCGGTGCTGACCAGCCTGTGGAACCAGCCGGAGTCCTGGACGCTGGACACCTATCGCCGCCACGACGGGTACGCCGCGCTGTCGAAAGCGCTTGCCATGCAACCGGACACCGTGATTCAGACCGTGAAGGACGCGGGCCTGCGCGGACGCGGCGGCGCCGGGTTCCCGACCGGCGTCAAGTGGGGTTTCATCCCGCAGGACGGCGCCAAGCCGCACTACCTCGTGGTCAACGCCGACGAGTCCGAACCCGGTACCTGCAAAGACATTCCGCTGATGCTGCACACCCCGCACGCGCTGATCGAGGGCGTGATCATCGCGGCGTACGCGATCCGCGCCGAACGCGCGTTCATCTACGTGCGCGGCGAGGTGGTGCCCGTGATCCGGCGGCTGCGCGACGCGATCGCTGAGGCGTACGCCGCCGGATACCTGGGTCGCAACATCATGGACTCGGGATACGACCTCGAGCTGGTGCTGCACATCGGGGCCGGCGCCTACATCTGCGGTGAGGAGACGGCCCTGCTGGATTCGCTCGAGGGCCGCCGCGGGCAGCCGCGGCTGCGCCCGCCGTTTCCCGCCGTCGCGGGCTTGTACGCGTGCCCGACGGTGGTGAACAACGTCGAATCGATCGCCAGCGTGCCGCCGATCATCCGCAACGGCGTCGACTGGTTCCGGTCGATGGGTAGCGAGCGCTCGCCCGGGTTCACCGTCTACTCGCTGTCCGGGCACGTCACCCGGCCGGGCCAATACGAAGCGGCCCTTGGCATTACGCTGCGCGAGCTGCTCGCCGTCGCGGGCGGTGTGCGCGCCCGGCACACCCTGAAGTTCTGGACACCGGGCGGCTCGTCCACGCCGCTGCTCACCGCCGAGCACCTGGACGTGCCGCTGGACTACGAGGGTGTCGCCGGAGCCGGATCCATGTTGGGCACCAAGGCTTTACAGATCTTCGACGAGACCACATGCGTGGTGCGCGCGGTGCTGCGCTGGACCGAGTTCTACGCCCACGAGTCGTGCGGCAAGTGCACCCCGTGCCGCGAGGGCACCTACTGGCTGGTGCAGATCCTGGAGCGCCTCGAACACGGCCGCGGCACCGAAGCCGATCTGCAGCGTCTTCTCGATGTGGCCGACACCATCAACGGCAAGTCGTTCTGCGCGCTCGGCGACGGCGCCGCCAGCCCCATCGTGTCGTCGCTGAAGTATTTCCGCGACGAGTACGTCACGCATCTGGACTCCGGTGGCTGTCCGTTCGATCCGCATCGGTCCACCCTCATGGCGGGAGCCCTCGCATGACGCTGACCGATCCGGCGCTGCCGAGCACCGAACTGGTGACGGTCACCATCGACGGCACGGAGCTGCGCGTTCCCAAGGGCACGTTGGTGATTCGCGCCGCCGAGCACACCGGCATCCAGATCCCCCGGTTCTGCGATCACCCGCTGCTGGATCCGGTGGGCGCGTGCCGGCAATGCCTGGTGGAGGTGGAAGGCCAACGCAAGCCGCTGGCGTCGTGCACCACCGTCGTCAGCGACGGCATGGTGGTGCGGACCCAGCTCACCTCCGAGGCCGCCGACCGGGCGCAGCAGGGCGTGATGGAGCTGCTGCTGATCAATCACCCGCTGGACTGCCCGGTGTGCGACAAGGGCGGTGAATGCCCGCTACAGAACCAGGCAATGTCCAACGGGCGCAGCGATTCCCGGTTCACCGACGTCAAGCGGACGTTTCCGAAGCCGATCGCGATCTCGGCGCAGGTGCTGCTCGACCGGGAACGGTGCGTGTTGTGCGCGCGGTGTACCCGGTTCAGCCAGCAGATCGCCGGAGACCCGTTCATCGACCTGATCGAGCGCGGAGCCGAGCAACAGGTGGGCATCGGCGCGGAACCGTTCGACTCCTACTTCTCCGGCAACACTGTGCAGATCTGTCCGGTGGGCGCCCTCACCGGTGCCTCGTACCGGTTCCGGGCCCGCCCGTTCGATCTGGTGTCCACGCCCAGTGTGTGCGAGCACTGCGCCAGCGGCTGCGCGCAACGCTCCGATCACCGGCGCGGGAAGGTGTTGCGCCGCATGGCCGGCGACGATCCGCAGGTCAACGAGGAGTGGAACTGCGACAAGGGGCGCTGGGCCTTCGCCTACACCACGGAAACCGACCGGCTGACCACGCCGCTCGTGGGCGGCCGCCCGGCGTCCTGGCCCGAGGCGCTCGCCGCGGCGGCGGCCGGGCTCACGGCAACCGGCCGTCGGCCCGGCGTGCTCGTCGGCGGCCGCGCCACCGTGGAAGACGCCTACGCCTATGCGAAGTTCGCCCGTATCGTGTTGGGCACCAACGACATCGACTTCCGCGCCCGGGCGCACTCCGCGGAGGAAGCGGAGTTCCTCGCGGCCTGCGTGGCGGGCACACACGTGAGTTACGCCGATCTGGACGCCGCCGCCACCGTGGTGCTCGCCGGATTCGAACCGGAAGAAGAGTCCCCGATCGTCTACCTGCGCTTGCGCAAGGCCGTGCGCAAGCACGGGCTACGGGTACTCGCACTCGCACCGTTCACCTCCCGGGGGTTGTCGAAACTGTCGGCGACGGTGGTGCCCACCGTGCCCGGCACCGAGGCGCAACTGCTGGACTCGTGCGCCGATCAGCTCGGCCCGGACGCAGTGCTGCTCGTGGGGGAACGCCTGGCCGCCAGCCCCGGCGCGCTGTCGGCGGCGGCACGCCTGGCCCGGCACACGGGCGCTCGCTTGGCGTGGATACCGCGACGTGCGGGTGAACGCGGCGCCGTGGCGGCCGGGGCGTTGCCCGGCCTGTTGCCCGGTGGCCACCCGGTCGCCGACGCCGATGCCCGCCGGCACGTCGAATCCGTCTGGCGCGGTGCGTCTTTGCCGGCCGCGCCGGGTCGCGACACCGCCCGGATCCTGCGCGAATGCGACACGCTGCTCGTCGGAGGCGTCGACCTCGACGACATCCCGGACGCCGAGCCGGCCGCGTCGTTCGTGGTGAGCCTGGACATCCGGCGCAGCGCGCTCACCGAACGCGCCGACGTGGTGTTCCCCGTGGCCGCGGTCGCGGAGAAGGCGGGCACCTTCCTGAACTGGGAGGGCCGTCCCCGGCCGTTCGACGCGGCGTTGCGCACCGCCAGCCTGCTGCCCGATCTGCGCGTGCTGCACGCGCTGGCCACCGAGCTGGGCGCCGCTTTCGGCTTGCCCGATGCCGCGGCGGCACAACGCGAACTGCACGGCCTCGGCCGCTGGCCCGGAACGCTCACGCCGCCGACGGTGCCCGCCGCGGCGGCACCGGCACCCGGGACCGGCGAGGCGGTGCTGGCTACCTGGCGGATGCTGCTCGACGCCGGGCGCATGCAGGACGGCGAACCCAACCTGGCCGGCACCGCACGCCCGGCGGTGGCCCGGCTGTCGGCCACCACAGCCGCGGAAATAGGTGCCACGGAAGCGATCACGGTCGGCGGTGCGATCACGCTGCCGCTGGAGATCGCCGATTTGCCCGACCGCGTCGTGTGGGTCCCGCAGAACTCTCCTGGATCCGCTGTGTACCGCGACCTCGGCGTCACCGCCGGCGCCGTCGTCCGGATCGAGGCCGTTCGATGAGCGCATTCGGCCACGACCCCCTCTGGCTCGTCGTCGTGAAGGCGTTGGGGATCTTCGTCTTTCTGATGCTCACGCCGTTGGTTGCGGTGTACGGGGAGCGAAAGATCATGGCGCGCATGCAGATGCGGCTGGGCCCCAATCGGGTGGGCCCGCGGGGGCTGCTGCAGAGCCTGGCCGACGGCCTCAAGCTGGCGCTCAAAGAAGACATCGTGCCCACCGGCGTAGACAAGAAGATTTACATCCTGGCTCCGATGATCGCCGCCGCGCCCGCGTTCATGGCGTTCGCGGTGATTCCGTTCGGGCCGGAGGTGTCGATCTTCGGGCACCGAACGCCGTTGCAGCTCACCGACCTTCCCGTTGCGGTGCTGTACGTGCTGGCGGTGACCAGTGTGGGCGTCTACGGGATCGTGCTGGCGGGCTGGGCATCCGGGTCCACCTACCCGCTGCTCGGGGGGCTGCGTTCGACGGCACAGGTGATCTCCTACGAGATCGCGATGGGGCTGTCGTTCGCGGCGGTGTTCCTGGACGCGGGCACCATGACGACGTCGGGAATCGTCGCCGCGCAGCACGGCACCTGGTATTGCTTCCTGCTGCTGCCGTCGTTCCTGGTGTACGTGGTCGCGATGGTCGGCGAAACCAACCGGGCCCCGTTCGATCTGCCCGAGGCCGAGGGCGAGCTCGTCGGTGGCTTCCACACCGAGTACTCGTCGCTGAAGTTCGCGATGTTCATGCTCGCCGAGTACGTCAACATGACGACAGTGTCGGCGCTGGCCACCACGCTGTTCCTGGGCGGGTGGCTTGCGCCGTTCCCGATCAGTCTGTGGGAGGGCGCCAACAGCGGGTGGTGGCCGCTGCTGTGGTTCACCGCGAAGGTGTGGGTGTTCCTGTTCCTGTTCATCCTGCTGCGCACGGTGCTGCCGCGGCTGCGTTACGACCAGTTCATGAACTTGGGCTGGAAGGTGCTCATCCCCGTCTCGCTGGCTTGGGTGATGATCGTTGCCGCCGTGCGTGCGGCGCGCAACGAAGGCTATTCGGTCGGCTCGATAGCCCTGGTGTGCGCGGCCGTGACAGTCGGGGTGATCCTCGCCGGAATTCTGTGGAAGATGTTGCAACCCAAGCCCGTTCCCGAAGCCGCACGACCGTTCGATGCCACGGTCGGCGGCTTCCCCGTGCCGCCGCTGCCACACGAACGCAGCGCGCTGCCCGCCCGCGCCGACAAGGAGATTGCCGATGCCTAAGTTTCTCGATCCGGTAGCTGGGTTCGGTGTCGCGCTCGGCACGATGTTCCGCAAACCCGTCACCGAGCAGTACCCGAACGAGAAGGTGCCGACGGCACCGCGCTACCACGGACGTCACCAGCTCAACCGGTACCCGGACGGGCTCGAGAAGTGCATCGGCTGCGAGCTGTGCGCGTGGGCGTGCCCAGCGGACGCGATCTTCGTCGAAGGCGCCGACAACACCGAGCAGGAGCGCTTCTCCCCCGGCGAGCGGTACGGGCGGGTGTACCAGATCAACTACCTGCGCTGCATCGGCTGCGGGCTGTGTATCGAGGCGTGCCCGACGCGCGCACTCACCATGACCAACGACTACGAGATGGCCGACGACAACCGTACCGATCTCATCTACGACAAGGACCGGCTGCTGGCGCCGCTGGACGACGGCATGCAGGCACCGCCGCACGCGATGGTCGAGGGCACCACCGACGACGACTACTACCGCGGCGACATCTTCGCGGCGACGCAAACCCCGTCCGCGCGAAGCGAGGATCGATGACGTGCAGCGAGAGCGTGCTCGCCGCGGTCGAGTTGTCGGCGGGCGAGACGGTGCAGTTCTGGGTGTTGGGGGCGATCGCGCTCGTCGGCGCCGTCGGCACCGTGTGGTCGCGCAAGGCGGTGTACTCGGCAATCTTCCTGGCGATGACGATGATCGTGCTCGCGGTGTTCTACATCGCGCAGGACGCGGTGTTTCTCGGCGTCGTGCAGGTGGTGGTCTACACCGGCGCGGTGATGATGCTGTTCCTGTTCGTCGTCATGCTGGTCGGCGTCGATTCCTCCGACGCACTCGTGGAAACCATTCGCGGACAACGGGTTGCGGCGATCGCCATCGGACTCGGGTTCGGGGTGCTGTTGATCGGCGGGCTGGGCAACGCGGCCAGTGCGTCGTTCACCGGCCTGGCACAGGCGAATTCGGGCGGCAACGTGGAGGCATTGGCGGAGTTGGTGTTCGTGCGCTACCTGTGGGCCTTCGAGCTCACCGGCGCGCTGCTGATCGTCGCCACCATCGGCGCGATGGTGCTGGCGCACCGCGAGCGGCTCACCCCACGCGCCGGCCAGCGCGAGCAGTCCGTCGAACGGTTCCGGCGGGGCGACCGGGTGACGCCGCTGCCGAGTCCGGGCGTGTACGCGCGGCACAACGCGGTCGACCTGCCCGCACGGTTGCCCGACGGCACCCACGCCCGCGAGTCGGTGTCGGCGATCCTGCAGCCCCGCGCCAGTGTCGCCAGCGGGTCCGGCGTTCAGACGCTTGCGCTGGCGCCGCGCAGGGCGGTGGATCCGTCGACGGAGTTGGGAAAAACGGCGGGAGCGCACACCAGCGCGACCGGCCCGTCAGGCGCTCCGCTCGGTGCTACCGGCGCGCGTGAGGATGCCGCGTCCGCACGCGACGAGGGTGTCGACCACAACGACGATCGCGCCGCGCGACACGGGGAGGACCACGCGTGAGTCCGGGACACTATCTGTTCCTGTCGGCACTGCTGTTCACCATCGGTGCGGCGGGAGTGTTGTTGCGCCGCAACGCGATTCTCGTATTCATGTGCATCGAGCTGATGCTCAACGCGGCCAACCTCACCTTCGTGACGTTCGCGCGGATGCACGGAAACTTGAACGGTCAGGTGTTCGCGTTCTTCACCATGGTGGTCGCGGCCGCGGAAGTCGTTGTCGGGCTGGCGATCATCATGTCGATCTTCCGTGCCCGCCGGTCGGCCTCGGTCGACGAAGCCAGTCTGCTGAAGCAGTGAGGACACCGATGCCGACGCGATCGAGCGCGGGCTCGCTCGAAGCAAGCGGTGCCCGCCGCCAGACCGCTGCGACCGAAGGGGCCACACGATGATCTGGCCGCTGATCGCGCTGCCACTGGCCGGCGCGGCCGTGCTGTTGCTGGGCGGCCGGCGCACCGACGCATGGGGGCATGTGCTCGGGTGCGCAACGGCTTTGGGGTCCTTCGGCGTCGGCGTGTGGCAGTTCGTCGACATGCTGGGGCGCGACGGCAAAGATCGCGCGACGCAGGAGACGTTGTTCACCTGGCTCCCGGTGGCGCAGTTGCGGGTGGATTTCGGGCTGCAGCTGGACCAGCTCTCGATCTGTTTCGTGCTGCTGATCACCGGCGTCGGATCGCTGATCCACATCTATTCGGTCGGTTACATGGCGCACGATCCCGCGCGCCGCAAGTTCTTCGCCTATCTGAATCTCTTCCTCGCCGCGATGCTGCTGCTCGTGCTCGCCGACAACTTCCTCGGCCTGTACGTCGGCTGGGAGGGCGTCGGCCTGGCGTCGTATCTGCTGATCGGCTTCTGGCAGCACAAGCCGACGGCGGCGACGGCAGCAAAAAAGGCGTTCATCGTCAACCGCGTCGGCGATGTCGGGCTGGCGATCGCACTGATGGTCATGTTCGCGACGTTCGGTTCGGTGAACTACGACCTCGTTTTCATGGGCGTGGCGCCGGAAACCACAGCCTTCGGCGATGCGCTCGTCTCGGCCAGCTACTTCAGCGGAACCGCTTCCGAGACCACCGCCACCTTCCTGGGGCTGATGCTGCTGCTCGCCGCCTGCGGCAAGTCCGCCCAGGTACCGCTGCAGGCATGGTTGCTCGATGCCATGGAGGGCCCGACGCCGGTGTCGGCGCTCATCCACGCGGCAACGATGGTGACCGCCGGCGTCTACCTGATCACTCGCGCCAACCCGATCTTCGACGCGGCGCCGATCGCGCAGACGGCGGTGGTGATCGTCGGGACGGTCACGCTGCTGTTCGGCGCCGTCATCGGCTGCGCGAAGGACGACATCAAGAAGGCGCTCGCGGCCTCGACGATGAGCCAGATCGGGTACATGATGCTCGCCGCCGGACTGGGCCCCGCCGGTTACGCGTTCGCGATCATGCACCTGCTCACGCACGGCTTCTTCAAGGCCGGACTGTTCCTGGGCGCGGGGTCGGTGATGCACGCGATGGACGACGAGGTGAACATGCGTCGCTACGGCGGCTTGCGTACCGTCATGCCGATCACGTTCGCGACCTTCGGGCTCGGTTACCTGGCGATCATCGGGGTGCCGCCGTTCGCGGGGTTCTTCTCCAAGGACAAGATCATCGAGGTTGCGTTCGCCGAGAACTGGGTGATCGGTGCCGCCGCGCTGCTCGGCGCCGGGATCACCGCGTTCTACATGACGCGGGTGATGCTGATGACGTTCTTCGGTGTCCGGCGCTGGGCGCCGCAGGTGCATCCCCACGAGTCGCCGGGCACGATGACGGGCCCGATGATCCTGCTCGCCGTCGGCTCGATCGCCGCCGGTGCCGCATTCGCCTGGGGGTCGGCTCTGCCACACTGGCTGGAACCTGTTGTAGGAACAGAACATCCGCACCTACCGGTGCCGCTCTGGGTGATCACTGCGGCGACGCTGGCGGTGGTGGCCGCAGGTGTCGCACTGGCCTATCGCCAGTACCGCACGGTGCCCGAGGCAGCACCGGCGGGCTCGGTGCTGACCGTCGCGGCGCGCCGGGACCTCTACGGCGACGCGTTCAACGAGGCCGCGTTCATGCGGCCGGGCCAGGTGCTCACCCGTTCGCTCGGGTACGCCGAGGACAAGGGCGTCGACGGCCTGGTCACCGGATCCGCCGGCCTGGTGGCGGCGACGTCGGCACTGGCCCGGCGGCTGCAAACCGGTTTCGTGCGCTCCTACGCGCTGACCATGCTGACCGGAGCGACGCTCGTCGTCGCGAGCCTGCTGGTGGTGCGCGCGTGGTGAGCCGCCGAATCGGAGTTGTGGACCCAGTTCGTGAGCAAAGCGAGGCGCAGGCATGAGCTTTCCGTGGCTGACCGTCCTGTGGCTGGCCCCGCTCGCCGGCGCGCTGCTGGTGCTCGCCGTACCGGCACGCGCGCGCGAACTCGGCATCGGTGCCGCGCTGGGCGTGCTCGGTGTCTCGGTTGCCGTTGCAGCACAGTTCGATTCGGGCGCGTCCGGGTACCAGCTGGTGGAATCGCAGGAATGGATACCGGCACTGGGTGCCGGCTACACCCTCGGCATCGACGGCATCGCGCTGGTGCTGGTGCTGCTCACCACCGCGCTGGTACCGATCCTGCTGCTGGCCGGCTGGCACGACGGCGGGCGTGTGTACGTGGCGCTCACGCTGGCCGTCGAGTCGATGGTGCTGATGTCGTTCCTGGCCCTCGACGTGCTGCTGTTCTACATCTTCTTCGAGGCGATGCTGATCCCGATGTACTTCCTGATCGGGGCGTTCGGGTCGGGTGGCGCCGGGCGCGCGGCGGTGAAGTTCCTGCTGTACAACCTCTTCGGCGGGCTCCTCATGCTGGCGGCGGTGGTCGGCGTCTACGTCGCGGCGGGGACCTTCTCGATCCGCGACATCGTCGCCGGCGGGGCGGCCGACGACTCCGAGTGGGCGAAGGTGATGTTCCTCGGCTTCATGTTCGCCTTCGCGGTGAAGGCGCCGCTATGGCCCTTCCACACCTGGCTGCCGGGTGCGGCCGTCGCGGCCAAGCCCGCGAGCGCGGTGCTGATGATGGCGGTGGTGGACAAGGTCGGTACCTTCGGCATGCTGCGCTACTGCCTGCCGATGTTCCCGGACGCGTCGAGCTATTTCGCGCCGCTGGTCGTCACGCTGGCCGTGATCGCGATCGTCTACGGCGCCGTGCTGGCGATCGCACAGACCGACGTGATGCGGCTGATCGCCTATACCTCGATCTCGCACTTCGGCTTCATCATTCTAGGTATCTTCGCGATGACCAGCCAAGGTCAGGCGGGCGCCACGCTGTACATGGTCAATCACGGCGTCTCGACGGCGGCGCTGTTCCTCGTCGCCGGGTTCTTGGTGTCGCGCAAGGGAACTCGTCTCATCGCCGACTACGGCGGGGTGCAGAAGGTGGCGCCGGTACTGGCCGGCACCTTCCTGGTCGCGGGACTGGCCACCTTGTCGCTGCCGGGCCTGGCCCCGTTCGTGAGCGAGTTCCTGGTGCTCATCGGCACCTACGTCAAGTACCCGGTCGCCGCCGTCGTCGCGACGAGCGCGCTGGTGCTGGCGGCAATCTACATCCTGTGGCTCTACCAGCGGGTGTTCGGCGGGCCGCCGCGCGCGCAGATCCGCGACCTCGGCCGCCGCGAAATCGCCGTTGTCGCACCGCTGCTCGCGGTGCTGATCGTGCTCGGCGTGTATCCGAAGCCGGTGCTCGACGTGGTCACCCCGGCGGTGCGCGACACCGTGTCCGACCCGGCCCCGACTCTGGCAGGTGACAAGTGACGCCACTTCCCGCGCCCAGCATCGAGTATGCCGAGCTGTCGCCGATGCTGATCGTCTTCGGCGTCGCCGTGGTGGGCGTGCTCGTGGAAGCATTCGCACCCCGGCGGTTGCGCTACGGCAGCCAGCTGGTGCTCGCACTGGGCGGACTGGCGGCCGCGTTCGCGGCGGTGGTGCTGCTCGCCGGCACCCGGCACGCGGCGGTGCTCGGCGCCGTGCTGGTGGACGGGCCCGCCCTGTTTCTGCAGGGTGCGGTGCTGCTGTGCTCGATGCTCGCCGTGTTGCTGATGGCCGACCGCCGGGTCGAGCCGGGGCGCGATGTGTTCGCGCCGCAAGCCGCGGCCGTGCCCGGCAGCGTCGCCGAACTGGAGGCCACCCGTGTCGGGATCGCCACCACCGAGGTGTTCCCGCTGACCATGCTCGCGGTGGGCGGGCTGATGCTGTTTCCCGCCAGCGGCGACCTGCTGACCATGTTCGTTGCGCTGGAAGTGTTTTCGCTGCCGCTGTATGTGCTGTGTGGGCTGGCGCGGCGGCGCCGGCTGCTGTCGCAGGAAGCTGCGCTGAAATACTTTCTGCTCGGCGCGTTCTCCTCGGCGATCTTCCTCTACGGCATCGCGCTGCTCTACGGCTACGCGGGCACGCTCGATCTGGGCGGCATCGGCGCGGCGATCGCCGCCGGCTCCGGCGACGAGACCACCGCGCTGCTCGGCGTGGGGCTCGTCGCGGTCGGATTGCTGTTCAAGATCGGCGCCGTACCCTTCCATTCCTGGATTCCGGATGTGTATCAGGGCGCGCCGACTCCGGTCACCGCGTTCATGGCCGCTGCGACCAAGATCGCGGCGTTCGGCGCGCTGCTGCGCATCCTGTACGTTGCGGTCGACGGGTTGCGCAGCGACTGGC
>CAKZIX010000030.1 GCA_936936565.1 uncultured Nocardiaceae bacterium
GCGGGCGGAACCCCTGCGGCTGAAACGGCTTCGGCTGTGCCGGCTGCCGCGGCCGCCTCCGCTGCACCGGCTCCGGCCGCGGCGGCGCCCGCCGGCGCGCCCCGACCCGACGACATCGGCTTCGGCGCCTCGGATGCGACGACGGTGCTGATCGCGCTGTGGACCAAACTGCGCCTGGATCAGATCGGTCCGGTGGACACCATCGAGGGTCTCTGCGACGGTGTCTCGTCGCGGCGCAACCAGCTGCTGGTCGATCTCGGCAACGAGCTCGCGCTCGGCGCCATCGACGGTGCCGCCGATGCCGACATGGTGGCCCTCGCCGGGACCGTGGACCGCGTGGCGCGTACCTACAAGCCGTTCGGTCCGGTGCTCTCGGACGCGCTGAACGACCACGTGCGCAAGGTGTTCGGCCCGTCGGGCAAGCGCCCCACCGCGATCGCCGAGCGGGTCCAGAATGTGTGGGAACTCGGCGCCGGCTGGGCCAGCCACGTGTTCGCCGAGGTGGCCCTCGGCACCCGTGACGGCGCCAGCGTGCGCGGTGGCGATCTCGGTTCGCTCACCGTCTCCGACGCCGCCTCGGTCGACGCCGCGATCGACGCCGCGGTGGCGGCGGTCGCGGCCCGGCGCGGTGTCAGCGTGGCCCTGCCGAGCGCGGGCGGCGCGTCCGGCGGCACCGTGGACGCGGCGGCGCTCGGAGAGTTCACCGAACACATCACCGGCCGCAACGGGGTGCTCGCCTCGGCGGCGCGGCTGGTGCTGGCTCAGCTCGGCTTCGCCGACGCCGCGGCGGCGCCGTCGGAGACCACCGACGACACGGTGGCGGACCTGGTCTCGACTGAACTCGGCACCGACTGGGCCCGCACGGTCGCGCCCGCGTTCGATGCCCGCAGGGCGGTATTGATCGACGATCGCTGGGCCAGTGCCCGCGAAGATCTGGCCCGCATGTGGATCGACCCGGCCGATGCGCTGGCCCCGACGCGCTACCTGGGCGCGGGCGCAGCGGTTGCCGCACAGGCGAAGTGGTGGGCCCAGCGGGCTGTCGCGGCCGGGCGTACCGAGCTGGCCGCCGGCTACGGCCGCATCGAGGAGGCTGCCCGGATCGATTCGGACGCACCGGAATTCGGCACCGACGTCGCCGTCGTCACCGGTGCCAGCAAGGGTTCCATCGCGGCGGCGATCACCGCCCGCCTGCTCGCCGGAGGCGCTACGGTGTTCGCCACCACGTCGCGGCTGGACGAACAGCGGCTGGCCTTCTACAAGGAGCTGTTCCGCGCGAACGCCCGTGCCGGTGCCACGCTGTGGGTGGTGCCCGCCAACATGGCCTCCTACGCCGACATCGACGCCCTGATCGACTGGATCGGCACCGACTACATCGAAACTGCCGGTGGCGCCAAGAAACTCGTGAAGGCCGCCGTCACGCCGACGTTGCTGTTCCCGTTCGCGGCGCCGCGGGTGTCGGGCAATCTGTCCGATGCCGGGGCGCGCGCCGAGATCGAGATGAAGGTGCTGCTCTGGTCGGTCGAGCGGCTGATCGGCGGGCTGTCGGCCATCGGTGCCGACCACGACGTCGACGCGAAACTGCATGTGGTGCTGCCCGGTTCGCCGAACCGCGGCATCTTCGGCGGCGACGGCGCATATGCCGAGTCCAAGGCGGCCTTCGATGCGATCGTCACCAAGTGGGGCTCGGAAAAGGCATGGTCGCAACGGGTTACGCTCGCGCACGCGCTGATCGGTTGGGTGCGGGGCACCGGTTTGATGGGTGGCAACGATCCGCTGGTTGCCGCCGTCGAGGCGGCCGGGGTGCGCACCTGGTCCACCGACGAGATGGCAACCGAGTTGCTGCACACCGCAAGTGCCCAGTCTCGCGAGTACGCGATCGGCACACCGATCCTCGTCGACCTCACCGGCGGCCTGGCCGAGGCAGATCTGGACCTGCCGGCGCTGGCCAAGCAGGCGGCGCCCGAAGAGCCGGCCGCGCAGGCGGATCCGGCGCCGACCGTCGCCGCGCTGCCCGCGCCGCCGACACTGGTCGCCGCGCCGAGGGTGCCGGAGTGGGCGCGGGTGAGCGCCGCACCGGAAGACCTGGTCGTGATCGTGGGCGCCGGTGAACTCGGCCCGTACGGCTCCGCGCGCACCCGCTTCGAGTACGAGGTCGACGAAAAGCTCTCCGCCGCAGGCGTTCTGGAACTGGCATGGACCACCGGGCTGGTGGTGTGGGAGCACGATCCGAAACCGGGCTGGTACGACGTCGCCTCCGGCGAGCTGGTGCCCGAGGCCGAGATCGTCGAGCGCTACCACGACACCGTGGTGCAGCGCTGCGGCATCCGCCGCTACGGCGACGACGGCGTCATGGTCGACAACACCGCCCCGCTGCTGACGTCGGTCTTCCTCGACAACGACCTCACCTTCGGCGTGGGCAGCGAGGCCGAGGCGCAGGCGTTCCGGGCCGCCGATCCCGAGCACACCACGGTGTTCGCCGAGGACGGCGAGTGGAAGGTGACGCGCAAGGCGGGCACCGAGATTCGGGTGCCGCGCACGCTGAAGCTCAGCCGCACCGTCGGCGGCCAGATCCCCACCGGCTTCGACCCGGCCAAGTGGGGCATCCCGGCCGACATGATCGAGTCCGTCGACCGGGTGGCGCTGTGGAACATCGTGACCACGGTGGACGCGTTCATCTCCTCCGGGTTCAGCCCGGCCGAGCTGCTGCGGTGGGTGCATCCCAGCCTGGTCGCCAACACCCAGGGCAGCGGCATGGGCGGCATGGAATCCATCCGCTCCATGTACGTCGACAACCTGCTCGGCGAACCCACCGCCAACGACGTGCTGCAAGAAGCACTGATGAATGTCGTTGCCGCACATGTGGTGCAGAGCTACATCGGCAGTTACGGCGCGATGGTGCACCCGGTGGCGGCGTGCGCGACGGCGGCGATCTCGGTCGAGGAGGGCGTCGACAAGATCCGCCTCGGCAAGGCGCTGTTCGCGGTGTCCGGCGGCTTCGACGACCTGAGCACCGAAGCGATCGTCGGATTCGGAAACATGTCGGCCACTGCGGAGTCGGCGGCCATGTCGGCGAAAGGCATTGCCGACAAGCGGTTCTCACGGGCCAACGACCGGCGGCGCGGCGGCTTCGTCGAGTCCATGGGCGGCGGCACGATCCTGCTGGCCCGCGGCGACATCGCCCTCGAACTGGGGCTGCCGGTGCTCGCGGTGGTCGCACACGCGCAGTCCTTCGGCGACGGCGTGCACACCTCCATCCCGGCGCCCGGCCTCGGCGCGCTCGGCGCCGGCCGTGGCGGCAAGGCCTCCCAGCTCGCGCAATCGCTTGCCGCCCTGGGAGTTACCGCCGACGACATCGCGGTGGTGTCCAAGCACGACACGTCCACCGCGGCCAACGACCCGAACGAGGCGGACCTGCACGAGCGACTGGCCGCCGCGCTCGGGCGTTCGGACGGCGCGCCGCTGTACGTGGTCTCGCAGAAGTCGTTGACCGGCCACGCCAAGGGCGGCGCCGCGGCCTTCCAGATCATCGGGCTGTGCCAGGTGCTGGCGTCGGGCATCGTCCCGCCCAACCGCAGCCTGGACTGTGTGGACCCGGTGATGGAACAGCACGAACATCTGGTGTGGGCGCGCCGCGCGCTGCGCTTCGCCGAGCCGTTCAAGGCCGGCTTGGTCACCAGCCTCGGGTTCGGGCACGTGTCCGGCCTGATCGCACTGGTCCACCCGCAGGCGTTCGTCGAGGCGGTCCCGGTGGCACAACGCGCCGAGTACCTGGCCAAGTCTCGGGAACGCACCGGTGCCGGGCGCCAGCGGTTGATGGCGTCGATGGTCGGCGGGGACGCGCTCTACCAGCGCCCGGCCGACCGGCGCCTGGGCAGCGACGGCGAGAAGGCGCTCGAAGCCGCCGTGCTGCTCAGCTCGGACGCACGCCTCGGTGAGGACGGCACCTACCGCACGGGTCCGGGATGCGCCTGAGCACGACAAAGTCCGGATCGGTGCGCATCGAATGCCTGCATCAAGGTGACCTTCATGCGGGTGGGACGAATGAAGGTGACCTTCATGCGGGTAGGACGAATGAAGGTGACTTCGATGCATTCGGTGGGTGGTGGTCGGGTGTGCAAACTTTCGCGCGGGCGGGTGGAGCCGTGCGTCGTCACCGCCGGACAGTGAGGGCGGACGATTGAGCGTGATCGGTATCGGGCTGGACCTGGTGACGGTTTCCGAGTTCGCCGAGCAGATAAAACGAAGCGGCACAACGATGTTGAAGGAGACCTTCACACCGGGGGAGCGGCGGTACTGCGAGGCTCGCGCAACCTCGGGCACCGACCCGGCCCGCAGCTACGCCGTCCGCTGGGCCGCCAAGGAGGCCGTGCTCAAGGCGTGGTCGTCGTCGCGGTTCGCGCGGCGCCCGCAGGTGGGCGACAACCCGTACCTGCTGATCGAGGTCGTCAACGACGCCTGGGGCCGGCCGTCGATCAAGCTGCACGGGCTCGCGCGAGATTTCCTGCCGCGCGTGAAGATTCACCTCTCGCTGACCCACGACGGCGACACCGCCGCCGCCGTCGTGGTGCTCGAGGACCCGAAGGGCATCGAGTAACGGCTGCGTACGCTGGAAATGTCAGAGGTGCGTGAGCTGCCGGATCCGTCGCGTCATCTGCCCCTTAGGTACCCGCTCGAGGCTATAGCTGACCGAATTCCGTACATATCGGCGCGGTGTGCACGAACCGCGTGCAGTGACGCACCGGACCGTGCGAGCGCGCCGACACCGTCTGTGGTGACGATTTCGCGCAACGTCCGGTAACCCGTGAGGTCCTAAACCAAGAAGTCGACGTCGACTGACTCCCGAAATTCGCCGTAGCGCAGGGTGATTGCTGTGCCGCCGCCGAAGTAGCAGCAGTTGGTCGCCAACAGTTCACCGTCCAATCGGTCGAGTAGATCGGCGATCCGGCGATGATGCGGGCGCTTATACAAGAAGAACTCCTCCGCCCACCGTCGCCACGAGTCGATCCAGAAACGCCTTCTCATGCGACGGCATCGCATCGGGGTCCAGGTGGCGCCAGTTCCGCTCGTACAAAGCCAGTGCCTGCTGCTCGGTCAGCGCGGTAGATGCGTCGAGCTGCCAGGCGATCTGGCGGAGCTGCGGATAGTCCGACAGCCGAACCGGCGTGCCACTGCCTGAGTGGTGCACGAATCCGCTGCCCGAGAGCGATGAGAGTCGCGTGCGCAGGCTTTCCGACTCGGGGGCTAGACGACGGCATCGTTGCTCAATCTATACACCACTATGAGAGTGCAACACCATGGTGCATGGGCTACGGCTTTTCCTGGTAGCGCTCGAAACGTGTGGTGAACCGGCCGCGGCCGTGGGTCATCGAACGCAACGTCACGGCGTAGTCGGCGATTTCGCCTTCGGGGACCGACGCGATCACGGTGACGTCGTCGGCGCCGTTGGACTCGGTGCCCTCGATCTGGCCGCGACGGCGGCCGAGGTCGGCCATCACGTCGCCCTGCAGGTTGGTGGGCACGGTGACCTCGACGTGGTCGATCGGCTCGAGCACCCGCGTGCCCACCCGCTCGATCGCCTCCTTGAGGGCGTGGGCACCGGCCATCCGGAAACTGAACTCGTCGGAATCCACGGAGTGATGCTTGCCGTCGACGACGACGGCACGCAGATCCACGATCGGGAACCCGCTGCGGCCACCGCGCGCCATCGATTCGGCAATTCCCTTGCCGACGGCCGGAATCAGCGATTTCGGGATCACGCCGCCGCGGGTCTCGTCGGCGAACTCGAAGCCACTGTTGCGAGGCAGTGGCTCGAAACGCACAGTGACCACGCCGAATTGGCCGTGCCCGCCGCTCTGCTTCTTGTGCTTGCCTTCGGTTTGTACTGTGCCACAGAGGGTTTCGCGGTAGGCAACCTTCACCGGCGCGGTGTCCACCTCGATGCCGAAGCGCCGCTGCAACCGGGCCAGCGCCACCTGCACGTGCACGTCGCCGGCGCCGCGCAACACCTTCTGCTTGGTGTCGGGGTTGTGCTCCACGCGCAACGTCGGATCGTCGCGCGTGAGCTCGTTGAGGGCGGTGGCCAGCTTGTCCTCGTCGCCGGTGCTGCGCGCGGCCACCGCCACGCTGTACACCGGCGGGTCGTAGTCGTGGCGCACCACCTGCAGCGGCGAGCCGACGGGGGCGAGGGTGTCGCCGGAGGCCACGTCACCGATCTTGATGGCACCAACGATGTCGCCGGCGACGGCCGTGTCGATCGCGGTGAACTTGTTGCCGAGCACCCGAATCAGGTTGTGCAGCCGCTCCTTTGCGCCGGTGCGCCCGTTCACCAGCACGTCGTCGGCGTGCAGCGTGCCGGTGAGAATCTTCAGCAGCGCCACCTGCCCGACGTATTCGTCGGTCTGCGTCTTGAACACGTACGCCAGCGCCGGACCCGCCGGATCACAACTGATGGTGACGGGCTTGCTGCCGTTGGACAGTTGCAGCGCGGGCCGCTCACACGGGTCGGGCGCGATGTGGCAGATGAACTCCAGCACCCGATCGACCGCGATGGTCTCGGTTGCCGAACCGCACAGCACCGGCCACAACGTGCCACCGGAGAACCCCGTGTGCAGCGCGTGTTCCAGCTCCGGCACCGAGATGTCCTCGCCGTCGAGGTAGCGGGCGAGCAGGTCGTCCTCGATCTCGACGACATCCTCGACCAGATGCTCGTGCTCGGCATGCTCGCGATCCGCCAGCTCGGCGGGCAGCTCGTCGGACTCGCGCGTGGCGCCCGACTCGTAGAAGAAGACATGCTCGGTGAGCAGATCGGCGACGCCGGTGAAGTTCGGAGCGCTGACATCCTCGACCCACACCGGCAACTCCACCAGCTCCACGCCGGCGCCGAAATGGGCCCGGATGTCGGCCAGCGTCGCGTCGAACGCCGCGCGCTCCTTGTCCATCTTGTTCACGAACAGCAGCCGCGGCACTTCCAGCTGTGCCGCTGTGCGCCATAGCAATTCGTCGTTCACCTGCACGCCTGCGACCCCGTCGACAACGAATACCGCGACATCGGCGATGCGCAGCGCGGCAATCGCGTCGCCGACGAAATCGGCGTAACCGGGAGTGTCGACGAGATTGATCTGATGGCCGTGCCACTCGAAGGTGGCCACCCCGAGCGTCAACGACTGCGTGCGCTCACGTTCCTCCGGCAACACATCGAGCACGGTGTTGCCGGACTCCACTTTTCCCAGCCGCGTGAGCACCCCCGCCCGGAACAGCATGGCCTCGGCCAGCGTTGTCTTACCGTTGCCCTGGTGCCCTACGAGTGCAACGTTGCGGATCAAATTCGATGCGCTGATCTGAACGACGTTACCGCTGCCGACCTCGTTGTGGGTTCGAATTCGCGCCGCGGGTGTTTGGGCCGCAGCCGTTCCGTCGGCGCTACCGATCGCTCGCGGATGGGGCCGGGGTAGGACGGTCGGTGAGGCTGGGCCGTCGCCATGGCACCTGCCGGTGCAGACTCGTCGAGTGCGCGGTTGTTGCCGAGGTTTCCGCGGATTTCTCGATCACGCGTTCGCCGAGTACTGAGGATCGGCGGTGTGTTCCGCGCGGGCTCGCGTTTTCCCGCGGGGGCTCCCACGATCCAGCGAGCGTGCGTCCCAAAAGCGGAGTGCCGGCCGGTAGCACGATCGGGCGGCCCTGGTGCCTGCGCGCTAGCGGGATCGGGATTCGCGCTCGGCGACCTGCAGGTACGCGATCATCAGGCGCTTGAGTTCGGCGACGGCGTCGGCGTGGCTCTGGCCGTCCTGGACCGAGAAATTGAGCATCGAGTAGACGACGTGCACGAGCACCTCGGCCATCATGGTGCGGCGCTTCTTGGGAGTCCGCGGCGAGAGGGGGCGCAGCATGCCGGCGACGATCTCGGCGAATTCCTTTTCGTGGATGGCGCCGGTGGCTCGCGTGGACGGCGTGGATTGCATGGCCAGCCACACTTCCCGCCGGGACGGGTCGGTCGTCCACAGGTCTGCGAGATGGTCGACGAAGGTGAGCATGAACCGCATCCAGTCCAGCGACGGAATTTCGCCGTTGAAGGTTTTCAGCTCCTCGGACACGGCAACCAGGTCTTGGCGGTTCAGCTCGCAGACGATGACGTATTTGTTGGCGAAGAACTGGTACAGGGTGCCGATGGGCACCTCGGCGCGGGCCGCAACTTCCTCACACGTGAACGACTCGAAGCCGACCTCGGTGAGTAGCTCGCGCGACGCCGCGAGCAGGGCATCGAACTTGCGTTTGCTGCGCTCCTGGGTGGGGCGGCGCCGCGGCATGAGCTCCTGCGGATCGGATTGCACGTCGAGCGCCGCGTCTGGGCGCCGGATGGTCGTCCTTTCCACCCCACCAGGCTAGCGGTCCGTAACGTGTTCTGGGTCACCGGGACCCGCGGCGCGCGAACAGCACGGTTGCCGCGACGTAGCCGACGGCGGCGATCGCGCCGCACCACAGCAGCGCCCGCTCGGGGCTGTCTCCGGTCGCGGTGCCCATCAGCAGTCCGCGCACGGTTTCGATCACCGGTGTCACCGGCTGGTGCTCGGCGAACCCGCGCAACCACGACGGCAGCGTCTCGACGGGCACGAATGCGCTCGACACGTACGGCAGGAACATGAATCCGAAGGTGAAGCCCTGGGCGGCTTCGGGGTTGCGGGCGAGCAGGCCGAGCGCCACCGACACCCAGGAGATGGCGACGATGAACGCCGCGATCGTGCCGATCGCACCGAGCCAGGCGAGCGGACCGGCGGTGGGGCGGAATCCCATCGCCACGGCGACGCCGATCACCACCGCGGTACTGGTCAGGTTGCGCAGCAGGCTGGCGGCGACGTGGCCGGTGAGCACGGACGAACGCGCGATGTTCATGGTGCGGAAGCGGTCGACGATCCCTTCGGCGAGGTCCACGGCGACGGCGGTGGCGGTGGTCGCGGCGCCGAACCCGGCACACAGCAGGATCACGCCGGGCACCACATAGTTCAGGTATGCGGTGCCGACGTGCATCGCGCCGCCGAAGATGTAGACGAACAGCAGCAGGATCACTACCGGCAGGGCGACCGACATGATCATGGTGTCCGGACTGCGCAGGGTGTGTTTGACGTTGCGGCGCAACATGGTTGCCGCATCGCGTGCCGGGAGCAGGGTGGACATCAGGCGATGACCTTTCCGGTGGTGAGGGCGAAGAAGACGTCGTCCAGGGTCGGGTGGACGATGGTGAGCTTGTCGATGGCCAACTCGGAGTCGACGTGGTCGACGGCGGCGAGCAGCGCACGCAGCGCGGCGACGCTGCCGTCGGACGGGATGCGCAGCGTGTGGTGCTCGTCGTCGCGCACGCCGTCGGTGAGGGCCGCGCTCACGGCGTCCAGGTCGGCGGCGTCGCCGAACTGCAGCTCGACATGACCGCCCGGCACCCGGCGCTTCAGCTCGGCGGCGGTGCCCTCGGCGACGAGGCGGCCGTTGTCGAGCACGCCGATCCGATCGGCAAGCTCGTCGGCCTCCTCCAGGTACTGGGTGGTGAGCAGGATCGTCACCCCGGCGCCGGCGAGCTCGCGCACGATCTGCCACATGTCGCGCCGGCTGCGCGGATCGAGCCCGGTGGTGGGCTCGTCGAGAAACACCACCTGAGGACGGCCGACCAGGCTCATCGCGAGGTCCAGGCGGCGGCGCATGCCGCCGGAATAGTCCGCGGCGCGCTTGCCCGCCGCCGCGGTGAGCCGGAACCGTTCGAGCAGCTCCGTCGTGCGCCGTGCCGATTCGCGCCGCCCGAGATGTGCGAGGTCGGCCATCAGCCGCAGGTTCTCGGCGCCGGTGAGCAGGCCGTCGACCGCCGAGAACTGGCCGGTGACCCCGATGGCGGCGCGCACCGCGGCGGGCGCGGCCGACAGCTCGTGCCCGGCCACCCAGACGTGGCCGGAGTCGGGCGTGAGCAGGGTGGACAGGATCGACACCGTCGTCGTCTTGCCGGCGCCGTTCGGGCCGAGCAGCGCGTAGACCGTGCCCGCCGGCACGTCGAGATCGATCCCGTCGAGCACGACGTGCGTGCCGAAGGTTTTGCGCAGTGCGTGGGTCCGGATCATGTGTATCCCTTAAACTGTTTATTGCCTACACGTAGTGTGTAGCGTACGCAGTTTTAGAATCGACGCAATACCTCGTCGACGATGGGTTGGATGGATGGGCGAACCGACGGAGCCGCCGGCGTTGCCGAAGTCGATCGAATTGCTGTGGGGGCTCGACGAACCGGGCGCACGCGGGCCGCGGCGCGGGCTCACGCTCGGCCAGGTCGTCGACGCGGCCGTCGCGGTGGCCGATGCGGACGGCTTCGCCGCCGTGTCGATGGCGCGCGTGGCCAAGGAACTGGGCTTCACCACCATGTCGCTGTATCGCTACGTCGACAGCAAGGAGACGCTCGTCGAGCTGATGTCGGACCGGATCATCGGCACGCCGCCGCGGCTGGACCCGGGCCTGCACTGGCGCGACGCGCTACATGCTTGGGCGACAGCGGAATTCGAGGCGATCATGCGACACGCCTGGTGGCTGGACGTGCCGCTGAACACGCCGCCCGCGGGCCCGAACAACATGGCCTGGCTCGAAGCCGGGCTCAACGCGCTGGCCCCGACACCGCTGCCGGAACCGCTCAAGCTGCAGATGGTGATGAACATGTCGCTCTATGTCATCAGCCGCGCGGGCCTGGCGCGGCAACTGTCCACGGCGCCGGACGGCGGCACCGCCGGCTTCGAGGTCATGCTCGACACGATGCTCGACGAGCAGCGGTTCCCGTCGTTGAAGCGCGCTCTGCGGGGCCGCGCCTTCGACGAGATGGACGAGAACACCTGGGAAACCGACGATCTGAAGTGGGGCCTGGATCGACTGCTGGACGGCTACGAGCGGTTCGTCGAGCAGTTCTGACCCGTCACGCTGTACTTTGTACGGTGTGGTCGAGTTCAGCGGCTCCGGCGATCCGCAGCGCACCGTCGAATTGTTGTGGGGACGCACCGCGACTCCGACCAAGGGCCCGAAGCCGAAACTCACCGTCGCCGAGGTGACGACCGGTGCGGTGCGGCTGGCCGACGCCGAAGGCTTGAGCGGGCTGTCCATCCGGCGGCTGGCCGGGCAACTCGGCGTGTCCGCGATGGGCCTGTACACCTACATCCCCACCAAGGCCGAGCTGATCGACCTGATGGTGGACCGGGTGTGCGGCGAAGTGCTCGGCAGCTATGCCGGCGTAACCGGTTGGCGCGCTGGGCTCGAGCTCGTCGCGCAGACGAATTGGCAGCTGTTCCAACGGCATCCGTGGCTGCTGGGCGTATCGACCGGGCGCGCGCCACTGGGGCCCAATGTGCTGGCCAAGTACGAGCAGGAGCTCACGGTCATCGAAGGGGTCGGGCTGACCGACCTCGAGATGGACTCCGTGCTATCGCTGGTCCTCGGGCACACCGAGGCCACCGCACGCCGGGTCGCCGACGCCGCCGAGGCGGTGCGGATCAGCGGCCTCACCGATCAGCAATGGTGGGACCGGGTGGCCCCGGTGATCGGTGACGTGGTGGACCCCGACGACTTCCCGATCGGTACCCGGGTGGGCACCGCATCGGGGCAGGCCCATCAAGCGGCCTCCGACGTCGCCGTCGCCTTCGAATTCGGGCTCGCCCGCATCCTCGACGGTGTGGAGATGTTGCTGCGCTAGACCTTCAGCGTGCGGCGCAACATGGCGACGTGCCCGGTGGCCTTGACGTTGTACTTGGCCACCTCGACCTTGCCGGCCTCGTCTACCACGAACGTGGAACGGATAACGCCCACAACGGTTTTGCCGTACATCGTCTTCTCGCCGTAGGCGCCCCACGCCTGCAGCACCGCCTTGTCCGGATCCGACAGCAGCGGGAACGTGAGCTGCTCGGCATCGCGGAAGGTGGCCAGTTTGGCCGGCTTGTCCGGCGAGATGCCCACCACGTCGAGTCCGGCCTCGTTCAACTCGGCCAGACTGTCGCGGAAGTCGCACGCCTGCTTGGTGCAGCCGGGCGTGGCGGCGGCGGGGTAGAAGTAGACGATCACCTTGCGGCCGCGGTAATCGTGCAGGGACACCTCGTTGCCGTCGGCGTCGGCCAGCGTGAAATCGGGAGCCGTATCGCCCACCGCGAGCCTCGTGTCGTTCGCCATCGTCGCCTCTCCCGTCGCCGCCGAATTTGGTCCGCCACAGTGCGAGGCGGGACCCGAAAAGTCACCGTACCGGTAGGGTCGGACACGACACGTGGCTGCGACATTTCATGGAGGACAAGTGGCAAAGGACACCGAGCGCATCGAGCGCGAGATCGAGGCAGCACGCACCCAACTGGCTGCCACTCTCGACGAGCTGAGTGTCCGGGCGAACCCGAAGCGCATCGCGGCGGACACCAAACAGCAGTTCGTCGCCAAGGTGAACGAGCCGAAGATCAAGTACGGGCTGATCGGGGCGGCCGCGCTGCTGCTGCTGCTGATCCTGGTGAAAATCTTCCGCTGACCCGGTAGGCAAAGGCCCCCACCGAGTTTCGGTGGGGGCCTTTGCTCGCCTCGAAGAATGTTCGGTCAGCCGACGTGGCTGTCGGCTCCGCAACCGAGTTCGGAATTTACCGCGCTGCCCACCGCGGCGCACAGCAGCGGCCCGCCGAACAGCAGCCGCTCCAGCGCGACGAGCACGCCCGTGGAACCGGTGGTGACCCCGCCGCCCCAGGAGCCGGTGGAGGCCGAGCCGGATTCCACACTCGGCAACGGCATCTGGTCCAGATCCTTGGCTGCCGCGACCGGGGCGAAACCAACGGCGAGAGTGCCGGCGAGAACTACGCCAGCCAATGTGCGCTTCATCTACCTGCGTCTATCCGATCGAGATGGGTGAACGACCCCCGTTGACACCGACCGTACAAGAGTACGGGTATTTGTGGCGTGCGCAACAAGCCGGAACCCGGACCTACAATCGATGCATAATCGCTGCACGCCTGGATGGGAGTGACGATGTCGGTTGCCATTGCCTGGTTCACGCGCGACCTGCGGCTGCACGACAATCCGGTGCTCGCCGCGGCGGCCCGCGCCGACGCCGTGTTGCCCGTCTTCGTCGTCGACGAAAAGATCTGTGGCACCGATTATCTGAGCCCGAACAAGGCCGCGTTCCTGGCGGACTCGCTGGCCGATCTGGATGCCGGGCTGCACAGGCTGGGCGCCCGGCTGGTGGTGCGCCGCGGCGACCCGGTGGCCGAGATCGCGCGGCTGGCCGCCGCGCACGACGTCACGGAGGTCCACGTCGCCGAAGACGTCAGCGGGTTCGCCGTCCGGCGCGAACATGCGGCGCGGGCCGCCCTCGGCGAGCACGGCTGCCGGCTGGAGGTGCATTCGGGGACCGTGACGATCGTCGCCCCGGGTGCCCTCACCCCGCAGGGCCGCGATCATTTCGCGGTGTTCACCCCGTATCTGCGGCGCTGGGAGCACCACCACGTGCGGTCTCCGCTGCCCGTGCCGCGGCGCCTCGCGATGCCCGCACACGTCGACAGCCTGCCGCTGCCGAAAGCGGGCGAGCTGTCCGGCGGCTCGGCGTCCGCGCAGCTGGCGTCCGGTGGTGAGACCGCCGGACGCAAGCGGGTCACCGCGTGGCTGCGCAACGGCATCGACGACTATCACGATCGGCACGACGACCTGGCCGGTGACGCGACCTCGCGATTGTCGCCGTACCTGCACTTCGGGTGCGTCTCGGCGACCGAACTGGCGCACCGCGCCGACCGATCCAGCCCCGGCGGCGCGGCCTTCGTGCGCCAGCTCGCGTGGCGCGACTTTCATCATCAGGTGCTGGCGGCGCGCACCGACGCGGCGCACGCCGACTACCGGCACCGCGGCCCGCGGTGGCAGCCCGATGCGGCGCGGGTGCAGGCCTGGTCGGCCGGGCAGACCGGCTACCCGATCGTCGACGCGGGCCTGCGCCAACTGGCCGCCGAGGGCTGGATGCACAACCGGGCGCGCATGCTCACCGCCAGCTTTCTGACCAAGACGCTGCGGCAGGACTGGCGCCACGGCGCCGACCATTTCATGCGCCTGCTGGTGGACGGCGACGTCGCGAACAACCAGCTGAACTGGCAGTGGGTGGCGGGAACGGGCACCGACACCCGGCCCAATCGGGTGCTCAATCCGATCCGCCAGGCGAAGCGGTTCGACCCCGACGGCGCCTACGTGCGGCGCTGGATCCCCGAGCTGGCCGACGTGGGGGATCGGCACGTGCACACGCCGTGGACGGCGCCGCAACCGCCACCGCACTATCCGGGGCCGATCGTCGAGCTGCACTGAGCCGAGCTGCCCTGAACGGCCGCCGACGCATCGTTTTTGCATCGATATCCGGGGGTATCCCGCTAGCGGACGTGAAAGCGCGCCCATCCGTCGTCGCGGTGAACCCGAACCCCGGGTGGTGGCCGCCGCACAGCGGCGCAAACTCGCACTGACAAGGGCAATATCATGAGCAACACACTTCGAAGCACGGCACGCACGCCGATTCAGCTCGCCGCGCTGGCGGTGGGCGCGGTCTTCCTGCTCGTCGGGGTGCTCGGCTTCGTGCCGGGCATCACCACCGACTACGACGCGATGGAATTCGCCGGGCACGAGTCCGGGGCCCAGCTCCTCGGGCTGTTCGGCGTATCCATCCTGCACAACATCGTGCACCTGCTCTTCGGCGTCGCGGGCCTCGTGCTCGCCCGCACCGCGGGCGGTGCCAAGGGCTTCCTGCTCGGCGGCGGCGTGATCTACCTGCTGCTGGCGGCCTACGGTGCCGTCGTCGACATGCACAGCTCCGCCAACTTCGTGCCCGTCGACGTCGCCGACAACTGGCTGCACCTCGGTCTGGGTGTCGGCATGATTGCGCTCGGGTTCCTTCCGGCGCACTCGCACTCGCCCGCCCGCCCGGTGGGCTGAGGCGCCGCGCCACGCCGTCGCGAGCCCGGGATGGTTGGATGTCCGGGTGAGCGAAGCGGCGGTGGTGGAAACGGACGCGACGGCCCAGCACGATGCGCACGCGGTCTTTCGTGGTGCGGTTCGCAAGGCGAAACTGCCTGGCGGACAAGATGTCTGGGTGATCGCCGGCTACGACGAGGTGGCCGCGCTGCTGGCCGATCCGCGGTTGAGCGTGGACAAACGCCACAGCGGCGGTGGCTATGCGGGGTTCACGCTGCCCCCCGCGCTGGATCGCAACCTGCTGAATCTGGACGGGCCCGAGCACGCCCGGATCCGGCGCCTGGCCCAACCGGCCTTCGCGCGCCGCTCGATGGGCGCGCTGCGCGCCCTCGTCGACGACATCGCGACGGACGTGCTGGCGGGCCTGCCCGCCGCCGGGCACACCGACGTGCTCGCCGCGCTGTGCGTGCCGGTGCCGGCGTCGACCATCGGACAACTGCTCGGAGTGCCGGCCGACCTGCACGAGCGGCTGCGGGGCGCGGCGAACGCGATGGTGTCCTTCGACGCCGCGTCGCAGCAGTCGGCGCTCGCCTTGTTCGAGGCGGTCGGCTTCTTGACGGCCACGTTCGGCGAGCTCGTCGCCGCCAAGCGGGCCGCGCCCGCCGACGACCTGATCAGCGGCTGGGTGCAGGCACGCGACGACGACGGCGCGCTCAGCGAGGACGAACTGGTGTCGCTGTCGTTCCTGATGATGATGGCGGGCCTGGAGAACGCGGTGAACCTCACCGGCAACGTGCTGCGCGAGCTGTTGAGCGCTGCGGATCGCGATGCGCTGCTCGCCGATTGGCCGCGCCACCGGCAAGCCGTCATCGAGCGGGCCAATCCGGTGCCGTTTTCGATCCGCCGGTTCCCGGTGACGGACGTCACCGTCGGCGAGGCGGTGCTGCCCGCAGGGGAGACGGTGCTGCTGTCGCTGTTCGGCGCGGACTCCGACCCCGCGCGCGGGGACCGGCCCAGCCTGATGTTCGGCCGTGGCGCGCACTACTGCCTCGGCGCCCAGGCCGCCGACGCGATCGTCGACGCCGTGGTGCCGCCGTTCTTCGCGCGCTACCCGAACGCCCGGCTCGCGGTGGCGCCCGCCGACATCGAGTACCGGCGCTCATGGCGTTCGCACGCGCCGGCGGCGCTGCCTGTCGAGCTGCGCTGAGCTGGGCCGGCGCCTGCGGCGCCGACGGCCGGCAGCTCGGCGTGCAGGTGCCGAACTCGTCTGCTCAGCGTGCCGTGGCGGCGGCGAAGGCGCGCGCGGCGGCGTGCTCGTAGGCGCCCGGCGCCGCGGACCCGGTGGCGGCATCGAGCGCCGGCCGATCGAGCCCGTGCCGGGCCGCGAGCTCGGGCTGCTCGCGCTGCAGCAGCGGCAGCGCGTCGCTGATCTCGACGAGCATGTCGGTGGCCCGCGCGGCCGGGCGCCAGGTGCGCCGGTACCGCAGCTGCGGGTACTGCTCCATGAGCCAGCCGTGCAGTGGCGCCAGTTCCCGAATACGTTGCGCGGCAACACGGTTGGTGACAACAGCGCCTGCGATCGGGGGTACCAGCACTCCGATGGTGATGGCGCCGACGAACGCGGCGATCAGCAGGCTGCTCGTCGTCTGCGCCCACTGCGGGGTGGCGGCGGCGAACACGGTGACCAGCACCATCTTCCACGCCATGTACAGCACGCCGAGGAAACACCCGGCCACGATCAGCGCGGTGCACACTCGCCGCAGCCCCGATTCCTGGCCGGCCGCCCGAGCGAAGAGCACTCCGGCGATGGTCAGACCGGCGGCAAACGCCACGGCGAAGACGACCCAGTACGCCTGCATCCACGGGTTGCCTGCGAAGTCGCGGTAGATCCCGACGCCGTCGGGCTTTTCGGGCGAGCGGAAGAAGAACACGACGAGCGCGACGGCAGCTGCGGCGTAGGCGGCGTTGATCACGCGGCTCACGTCGCGGCGCGGGCCCGGTAGTGGTCCGGCCTCGGCGGCGGTGATCGTGCGCACCCACTGCACCAGTGCCGCCGCCACACCGAGCGCCAGCACGTTGACCAGCATGTGCGCGGTGTTGGACCGGTAGCCGTCGATGAGGTCGCGCGCGGCCGGGGTGAGCAAAGCCGAACAGAAGGTGGCGAGGATCATCGCGACGATCAACCCGTTGGAGCGACCGCCGCGCAGCGGCGGCAGCATCCGCCACAAAACGACGACCGCGATCGCGGTCGTCGTTGCGGTGATGGTGTAGAACCAGTTCATTGCGTGTCCGGTAGCTCCGTCGGGTCGCTGCGCAGGCCGCGCTCCAGCCGTGGGTGGCCGAGCGACGCACGCACCTGCGCGGCGATGCTGTCGTCGTCGAGATGCATGATCGCATTGAGCGCGCGGCGCGCGTACAGTTCGGCCTCCCGTTCGAACCGGGTGCGGTACACCGAGCGATACCGCACCACCTGAAAGTTGGCGGCGGCGTCGCGGCCGATGACGGTGCACAGCGCGGCGTCGTAGTCGAGCTGCTCGTCGGGCTGGGTGTGGCCGCACAAGATGTGCCCGGCCTCGTGCAGCACGGTCCCGATCCGCGCGGTCTCCGGCAGCCGTGGGTCGAATTCGATGAGGTCGCCGTGGGCGCCCCGATGCCAGCGTCCGGCGACGAACGCGGGCAGCGTCGTCGACGGCCGGATCTGCACGGGCGCGCCCGTCAGCGTGGTCAGTTCGGCGGCGAACGCGTCGAAGCGGAACGGGTGGATGGCCGGCGTGCGGCGCAGCGCGGCGGCCACCCGGCGCTCGCGCGGGCGGGTGAAAACCGGCCGGGCCACTAGCGTCCCTCCGGCAGATCCGGCGGGTCCGCCGGCAGACCCTCCTGGGTGCGCAGAAACTTGATGTAGTCGATCAGCGTCTCCAGCGAGCGTTCGGACAGATCGATCATGCGGTAGGCGGCACCGCGGATGTCGGTGGCCGACTTCAGCCGCAGGTACTCGATCTCCTGCTTGCCGCGCTCCCAGGCGGCGTCGTCGGTGAAGAACCGGATGTCCACGCCGAACGCCGCCGCCAGTCCCTCGGCATGCTTGAGCGAGGGATTGGCCTTGGTGCCCGCCCGTAGCTGGGCGACGTATGCCTCGGAAATCGGAAACCCCAAATCCGAACTGCGCCGAGCGATTTCACCGGTGGTGTAGCGGCGGCCGGCGGGGCTGGGCAAGTTGCGGAACAAGTGGTCCAGGCGCTCCGAGAATCGACTTCCACTCGCTGGCACAACCAAACCTCCACGTCGACCCGACCACTGCCAAAATGCTGTAGTACCATCACCGATGCTAGCGAAGTGTTGGTCGGCATGAGGGCAACGCGTTCGCCAGTCCTGGGGGTGACGAGGGCTACCGGTACCGCAGATTGCTCTAGCTGCGCGACCGCGGCATCGGTAGCCCTCGCCCACTGGGGAACGCCGCATCCTCCATGAGGGGTTGGTTGGAAGATGGCGTCTTCCCCAGAGCAGGAGATCACTCGATTGCCCCCGCCGACGGTCCAGCATAGGTCACGGCCGACCGTGGCGCTGACCGACGTCATCGCCGAGTGCGGCGTACACGCCGTGTCCATGCGCATCGCCGAACTGCGCGCGCTCGGAAACCACTGTGCCGCCAACGCCATCGAAGACGAACTGCGCACCGGTGCCGACGCGCGCACGGTGCGGTCCTAACGCCGCTGGGCGACCGACCGCGCGACCTCGACCAGCGGCGTGTTCGTGTCCTGTGACATGCGCGTGAGCAACGCGAACGCCTGCACCGCGTCGATGCCGAAGCGTTCCATCAGCATCCCTTTGGCCTGCCCGATGACATCGCGCGAGGCCAGCGCGGAGCGGAACTGATCTTCGCGCCGGGCCCCGGACAACACCACCGCCGCGTGCGCGGCCAGGGTGATGCCCGCGTCGTAGGAATCGGTGCCGAACGCGTGCGATTGCGCGGAGTGCAGGTTCAGCGCGCCCAGGTTCTCTTCGTAGGTGTACAGCTGGAACGACAGCATCGACCGCACCCCCAGCCGCACCGCACCGGCCGCGAACGCCGGCCAGCGCTCGTCGGCGGCGAGGTCGTTCACCTGCACAGTCTCGTGCTCCCATGCGGAGTGCAGGCACGGGCCTTCGCCGAGTTCCTGCTGCAGGGCGTCGAGCTTGGTGGCCACGTCTGCAGTGGCTGCGCGCGATTCCAGGCGGCGGCGCGCAGTGACCAGCGTGATCCCGGCCCAACTGGTGCCGGGCACCACGCCGACCGCCGCGGCGGTGATCGCGGACAGGGTGCGCTCCAGATCGGCGTGCTCACGTTGGATCAGGCGCGCCAGGGCCGCCATTTTGGCGTGCGTGTCGTCGGGTTCGGGCGGTGTCACCTGCCCATCGTGGCATGCGCCGACCCCCTTCGAGCCGGGTCCTCAGTGCAGGGGAGCGAAGTCCCGGCTCGCGATGTATGTCGGTCGCGGGTTCGCTGCCGCGAACGGCTCGACGAGCGCGTTCTCCACGCTGTTGAACACCAGGAAGATGTTCGACCTGGGGAACGGCGTGATGTTGTTCGCCGAGCCGTGCATGATGTTCGAATCGAACATCAGGGCCGTGCCGGCCGGGCCGGTGAATTGGTCGATGCCGTGTACGCCGGCCAGGCGGGTGATGTCGGCCGGCGCGGGCACCCCGACGGTCTGCTCCTGCAGCGAGTCTTTGTGGTGGTCCGACGGCGTCGCGCCCTGGCAGGGCACGAACGTGCGGTGCGAGCCGGGCATCACCATCAGTCCGCCGTTGTAGGGGAAGTTGTCGGTGAGCGCGATCGACATGCTCACCGCCCGCGGGACGGGCATGCCGTCCTCGGTGTGCCAGGTCTCGAAGTCCGAGTGCCAGTAGAACCCGGTCCCGACGAAGCCGGGCATGTAGTTGACGCGGGTCTGGTGCAAGTAGACATCCGAGCCCAGGATCTGGCGGGCCCGGTCGAGCACGCGTGGCTGGCGAACCAGATCGGCGATCATGTCGCTGATCTTGTGCACCTCGAACACCGAGCGCACCTGTCCGGTCTTGCGCTCGACGATCGTGCGCGGGTCGCCGGCCAGGGCCGGGTCGTCGATCATGCGGGTCAGCTCGGCGCCGAAGGTGTGCACCTCGGCCGGGGAGAGGAACTCGTCGTGCACGGAGTACCCGACGGCGTCGTGCGCCTCGACGAGTGCCTCCGGAATCGGACCGGTGCGCTCGCCCCACACCGTCGGCTCGGTCCGTGCGACGTGCGGTTGCGGCTGCGCCGTACGGCTGACATAGCGATCCATCTGCTTCAGCTGTATAGACATCGTGACCAGGTTTTCCGCGCAGTATTGCGATCAGCTGGTGAGCATTTTGCGATCCCGTGACAACCCCGGCGATACATATGTGACGCAAGTTTGCGAGAATTGGCTGTCATGGCAGCCTCGGTCCTGATCGCCGAAGACGACCATCACGTGCGCGCCGCCCTGCGGGAGGTGCTCGAAGACGAGGGCTACGACGTTTCCGAAGTCGTCGATGCCGAGTCCGTCATAGAGCATCTGCGTGAGGCCGGGCCACCCGACGTGGTGATCGTCGAGCTGATGCTCGGCGACATGGACGGGTTCACCTGCATTCGCGCTGTCCGCAACGAACACGACGTGCCGATCATCGTCGTCAGCGAGCGCGACGACACCCATGACGTGGTGGGCGCGCTGGAAGCCGGCGCCGACGACTACGTCACCAAACCGTTCGAGGTCAAGGAAGTCACCGCGCGGGTGCGCGCCCTGCGCCGCCGTGCGGGGCTCACCGCAGCGGCGCAGCGCACGGTGCTCGCCGACGTGACGCTGGATCCGGATCCCGACGCGCCGCTGGTGCTGGCACCGGACAGCGGCACGCTGCACCGCGGGTCCGACGAGATCCATCTGACGATCACCGAGTTCCGGCTGCTGTGCGAGCTCGCCGAAACCCCGGGCCGGGTGCTCAGCCGCAACGTGTTGCTCGAGCGCGTCTGGGACGAGGGCTTCTTCGGTGACGAGCGGATCGTCGACGTTCACATCCGCCGGTTGCGCACCAAGATCGAGTCCGACCCGTCGGACCCGCAATTGGTGGTGACGGTGCGCGGGATGGGCTACCGGCTCGACATCGAGCGCTAGCCAAGGGCAAAACGCGCACCCGTTATCGGCGCGTGATCTGTCCCACAAACGCGTTGCGCGACCGCCGGTTTCAATAGCGGATTCGTCCGTCGTCATGAAACCGCAATACTTTCGTCCACTCCCCTCAAAACTTGCCGGGAACTCTGGGCCAGCAGAGGGACGGTGAGAAAAAGATGAAAAACGTGACGCTGCGGCCGCCGCAGCACCGCGACGGTGCGCGCATGTGGGAGCTTGCGCGCGATTCCGGAAAGCTCGATCTCAACTCGAGCTACGCGTACGTGCTGTGGTGCCGCGACTTCGCCGAGACATCGGTGGTGGCCGAGCTGGACGGCCGGCTCGTCGGATACACGATCGGCTATCTGCGCCCGCAAGCGCCGCAAACTTTGTTCGTCTGGCAGGTCGGCGTGGACGCCGCCAGCCGCGGCAACGGCATCGCGCTGACGATGCTGGAGTCGATCGTCGAATCGGTCGGCGCGAGCCGGCTGGAAACCACAGTAACCGCCGACAACACCGCGTCCGTTGCGCTTTTCCAGGCGCTGGCACGCCGGCACGGCGCGCCGCTGGAGCGCCGAGAGTTGTTCGGCTCCAGCGATTTTCCCGATGAGCACGCTGCCGAGGACCTGTATTCGATCGAACCGATAGGAGCACTGGCGCGATGACGATCTTCGAAACTGTGGAGTCCGAGGTCCGTAGCTACTGCCGAAGTTGGCCGACGGTGTTCGACACCGCCCAGGGCAGCTGGCTGCGCGACGAGGACGGCAAGGAATACCTCGACTTCTTCGCCGGGGCCGGCGCGCTGAACTACGGCCACAACAACCCCGTGCTCAAGACCGCGCTGCTGGACTACCTGCAGCGCGACGGCGTCGTGCACGGCCTGGACATGGCGACGGTCGCCAAGCGTCGCCTGCTGGAGGCCTTCCAGGCCAACGTGCTCGAGCCGCGCGGGCTGGACTACAAGGTGCAGTTCCCCGGACCGACCGGAACAAACGCGGTCGAGTCGGCTTTGAAGCTGGCCCGCAAGGTCACCGGCCGCGAATCGGTCATCGGTTTCACCAACGCCTTCCACGGCATGACGCTCGGTTCGCTGGCCGTCACCGGCAACTCGATGAAGCGCGCCGGCGCCGGCATCCCGCTGGTGCACGCCACCCCGATGCCGTTCGACAACTACTTCGACGGCACCACCGACGACTTCCAGTGGTTCTCCCGGGTGCTCGACGACTCCGGTTCCGGGCTGAACAAGCCGGCCGCGGTGATCGTCGAAACCGTGCAGGGCGAGGGCGGCGTCAACGTCGCGCGCCCGGAGTGGCTGCGCGGGCTGTCCGAGCTGTGCACCAGCCACGACATGCTGCTCATCGTCGACGACGTGCAGATGGGTTGCGGGCGCACCGGAGGGTTCTTCTCCTTCGAGGAGGCCGGCATCGTGCCCGACATCGTGACGCTGTCGAAGTCGATCAGCGGCTACGGCCTGCCGTTGGCGCTGACGTTGTTCAAGCCGGAACTTGACGTGTGGACCCCGGGTGAGCACAACGGCACCTTCCGCGGCAACAACCCGGCGTTCGTCACCGCCGCCGCCGCGCTGGAGCACTTCTGGGCCGACGACACGCTGGCGCGCAACACCGCGGCCAAGGGCGAGCGGGTCGCGCTCACCTTGTCCGAGCTGGCCGGCCGCTACCCCGGGCTGTCCAGTCGCGGGCGCGGCCTGGTGCAGGGCCTGGCGTTCGAGGATGCGTCGATGGCCGGCAAGGTCAGCCAGATCGCCTTCGACGCCGGCCTGCTGGTGGAGACCTCCGGGCCGACCGACGAGGTCGTGAAACTGCTTCCGCCGCTGACCATTTCCGACGAGGAACTGGAGCTGGGCCTGACCCGGCTGGCGCAGTGCGTGGAGTTCGTCAGCGAGGGGGACAACGCCGCATGATCGTGCGCACCACCGCGGAGATCACCGGCACCGAGCGCGACGTCACCAGCCCGGACGGCGCCTGGCGCAGCAAGCGCATCGTGCTCGCCGACGACGGGGTCGGATTCTCCTTCCACGAGACCACGATCGCGCCGGGGACCGTGAACAACTTCCACTACGCCAACCATGTGGAGGCGGTGTGGCTCGTCGAGGGCGAGGGCACGCTGACCGACCTCGAGACGGGCACCGTCTACGAGCTCGGGCCGGGCAGCATGTACCTGCTCGACGGCAACGAGCGGCACCGTCTCGAACCGCGGACCCGGATGCGCATGCTGTGCGTGTTCAACCCACCGGTGACCGGTCGGGAAGTGCACGACGAGAACGGTGTGTATCCGCTGTTACAGGTCGCGAACTGAACGTTTGAGGCGCTAATGGGGAGGTAATGCGCCAACAGGCCGGGATGAAGCCCGGGAGTCATTCCGGCCTAGGCCGCGCCGGTTGAGCAAGCAGCCGGCGTGTCCGCGCTCTTGTCAGGATTCCGGCGCCGGCTCGCGCTGTTCGAGGGTGAGCAGCACATGGTCGGCGGCCGCGCGCGTGGCCGGCGACATCTCCACGGTGCGCAGCTCGGCGACGAGCCGGCGTGCCAGATCGCGCACCTTGATGTTGGTTTCCTGGGACTGCCAGGCCAGCACCTCGAAGGCGCGCTCGGCGCCGATGCCGTACATCAGCATCAGCATGCCCTTGGCCTGCTCGATCTCGGCGCGCGAATCGGCGATCGTCTCCAGCTTTTCGGTCACGTCGGTTTCCAGCACGTCGGTGACATCGATGTAGAAGCCGGTGGTGCCGACCGGCTTGCCCGAGTCGTCGGCGAGGCGATCACCCACGACGACCACGGTGCGCACGCGGCCGCGCGTGTCGATGATGCGGTGCCGGCTGGAGAACGGCTCGCCGTCGTGCACCCGGTCCAGGATCGCGCGGACGACCGACCGGTCGTCGGGATGCTTGTGGCTGAGCACCAATTCGGTGGTGACGGTGATCGTGCCGGGCTCGTAGCCGTGAATCCGGGCGACCGCGTCGGACCATTCCCAGCGCTCGTCGTCGAGGAAGTAGCTGAACCGGCCCACGTTGGGCGCGACGTCGGAACCGGCCGTCGCACCGATGGCGATGGTCGTGGAGGTGGCGCGGGCGGACGTCCGCGTCCCAAATGCCGCCATTGAAGGCACCCTTCAGCGAAGTGGGGCCGCGCGCTGCTCGACGGCTGTTGGTCACATCCTTCCACACGCCGGGCCATTTGCCGGACCTACGTCCGGGAAACTCACCGATACGGCGGGTACGGCTGCGCCCGCAACAGCCGCGCGAGATGCGTGGCGTTGCGCACCAACGCGGCGTTGGTGCTGCGCACGGCCTCCGGCGTCTCGGCGAGATCCTTGTAGTCGGTGCCACTCATCGCGGCGCCGTTCCAATAGGTGCCGCCCTGCGCCGGAATGGTGAACCCGATGTCGTCCAGGGCCTGAGTGAGATCCGCGATGATCTTGTGCGCGCCGTCCTCGTTGCCGACGACCGCGCTCACCGCCACCTTGCCGACCATCGACGGGCGCCCGGCATCGTCGGTTTCCGAGAGCTCCGCATCGAGTCGCTCGAGCACCCGTTGCGCCACGCTGGACATGTGGCCGAGCCACGTCGGGGTCGCGATCAGCAGGATGTCGGCTGCCAACACCTGCTCGCGGATGCCGGGCCACTCGTCGCCGCCGCCCATGTCCGTCTGCACCCCCGGACGGATGTCGGCGTCGACCGGACGCAGCGCCGTGCCCTGTACCCCGGCGGCGGCGAACTCGTCGAGCAGTTGCCGCGTGATCAGATCGCTGCTGGATTCCGCCGGCGAACTCTTCAACGTGCAGACCAGTGCGAGCACGGTCGGGTCGGTGGTCATCCGATGCCTCCGTTCGGTTGCGTTCTTCTGCGGCGTACCCGGAGCGGGTTCACTCAATCCCGTTACGGACGAGGGTCAGCCCGGCGTCGGCGACGGCCGCGGCGTCGACGACGTTGCGGGTGTCCACCACCGTGCGGCCCGCAAGTTCGCCCCGAATCCGGCTCCACCCCAGCCGCGCAAACTCCGGCCATTCGGTGAGCACCACCAGCGCGGCGGCGTCCTGGGCGGCGGCGTAGGGATCGGCGACGATGTCCAGGCCGGGCGGCAGCGCGCAGTCCGCGGTCACCGCCGGGTCGTAGGCGCGCACGCGGGCCCCGGCGTCGAGCAGGGCCCCGGCCACGCGCAGCGCCGGCGACGCCCGGCAATCGGCAGTGCCGGCCTTGAATGCCAAGCCCAGCAACCCGATTCGCGCATCACGCAACGGCACCGCGGCGCGCACCTTGGCGACCGTGCGGGCCACCTGCCGGTCGTTGACCTGCACTGCGGATGCGGTCACCGCCAACTCGAGGCCGTGCTCGCGTCCGGTGCCCAGCAGCGCGCTGGTGTCCTTCGGCAGGCACGATCCACCCCAGCCGGGTCCCGGCCGCAGAAAATGCGGCCCGATGCGCGGGTCCGCGCCCAGGCCCGCGGCGACGTCGCCGATGTTCGCGTGCACCGCCTCGCACAGTTCGGCGAGCTCGTTGACATACGAAATCTTCAGCGCCAGAAAGGCATTGCTCGCGTACTTGGCCAGCTCGGCACTCTCGAAGCCGGTCCGGATCGTCGGGGCGGGCAGGCCGGCGTACAACGCGGCGACCCGGTCGGCGGCCGCGTCGCACTGCGCGCCCACCACGATCCGGTCCGGATGCAAGAAGTCGTCGACGGCGTGCGCCTCGCGCAGGAATTCCGGGTTGCCGACGACGGTCAGCCCGGTGCCGGCGAGGCCGGCCTGTAACCGGGCCGCGGTGCCCACCGGCACCGTCGACTTGGTGACGACGACGCTGCCGGGGCGCACGACCTGCGCGAGTGCGGTGACCACCTCGTCGACGGCGCGCACGTCGGCCAGTCCGGCGGCACCCGTGGGCGTCGGTACCGCGACGAACACGATTTCGGCGTCAGCCAGGTCGCGCAGTTGCGTACTGAATTGCAGTCGGCCGCAAGCAATTCCGTCGTGCACCAGCTCGGCGAGCCCAGGTTCGCGCAGCTCCACGACGCCGTTGCGCAGCGCGGCCACCAGTTGTGCGTCGACATCGACACCCGTCACACAGTGACCGAGCCGCGCCAGTCCGGCCGCAGTGGTCAGCCCGACGTAACCGGTCCCGACGACGCCTACCTCAGTGGGCAACGGTCCGCTCCGCACCGTCGAAATCGTCCAGCTGCGCGAGCACCGCCTGCAAAACCAGGCGGGTGCTGAGCAGCAACAGGCCCGGGTCGGGCGCCCCGGCGTGCGGATCGCCGACGTCGCCGACCCACAGCACCCGGTGCTTGCGATCCGGCGGTGGGCCCCACACCCGCGGCGGCGTCGGACCGAACAGCAGCACCGACGGCGTGCCGTAGGCGGTGGCCAGGTGCCCGACGCCGGTGTCCCCGCAGACGACCAGGCGTGCCGCGTGCACCACCGCCGCCAGGCCGTCGAGGTCGAGCCGGCCCGCGAGCACGGCACGGTTCGGCAGTTCCGCCCGGTGGGCGACCGCCGCCGCGAGCGGACGCTCGGCGGTGCTGCCGGTAACCACCACGGGCAGGTTGCGCGCGGCCAACTGGCGCGCGACCGCCGCGAAGCGCTCCACCGGCCAGCGCCGCGCGGCGGACCCGGCGCCCGGATGAATCACCACCGCGCGAGGCCACGGCGACTCGGTGTCCGGCGCCGGTAGGAACAGGTCGGCGCGGTCGGCCGGCAGGCCCGCGAATTCCATCAGGCGGCACCACCGATCCACCTCGTGCAGGCCGTCGCGCCACTGCAGTCCCGGCAGCTGCGGGAAATTCGGGTGGCGGTGGGTGAGCAGGTCGGCGGGCTGCATCTGGGTCAGGTAGTCGATGCTGTCGGGCCCGCGTCCGTGCAGATTCACCGCCAGGCGCACCGGCGCCGCCGGGGCGGCACCGCCGCCCAGGCTCGGCGTGGGCAAGATGTCGTCCACCGCGCCGGTGAGCCGGGCGATCGGCGCCAGCCCGGCCGGTGCGGCGAGCCGGATGTGCTCGCGCGGGTACGCCCGGCGCAGCGCGCGCAGGGCCGGCACTGCGGTGAGCAGGTCGCCGAGCCCGAGCGCCCGCAGCACGACGATCACGGCCACGAGGACTCTTTCGACGAGCACACCACCAGTTCGCGGATCTCGCAGCCGATCGGCTGGCGCAGTACGTGCAGCACCTGCGCGGCGACGTCTTCGGGCCGGCTCAGCGCGGCGTCGGGCGGCGGCTGGTACTGCGCGGGGCGGCCGTCGAAGAACGGCGTGTCCATGCCACCGGGGATCAGCAGGGTCACCCCGATCTCGCCGGCGGTCTCGGCGGCCAGGGCACGAGTGAGCCCGACGACGCCGAACTTCGACGCGCAGTACGCGGTGGCGTCGGGCAGCGCCTTGATGCCGAGGGTGGACGCGCAGGTCACCACGCGCCCGCGGGTGGCGCGCAGGTACGGCAGCGCGGCGCGAATCACCGCCGCGGTGCCGAGCAGATTCACCTGGATCACCCGCTCCCAGTCCTTGGCGGGCACGTCGGCGAGCTTGCCGCACGAGTCGATGCCCGCGGCGGTGAACACGCCGTGGATCTCGCCGTGCACGTGCTCGGCCAGTTCGTCGACCGCGAGCCGGGTGGCCTCGGTGTCGGCCAGGTCGGCCCGGGCGAACGCAACGTCTCCCGGCGGCGGCGTGCGGTCCAGTACCAGCGGCGTGCCGCCGGCGGCCGCGACGGCACCGACCGTGGCCGCGCCGAGCCCGGACGCGCCGCCGGTGACGATGATGTTCCCGATTGTGTTGGGCAGCATGGTTTCTCCTCAGGCGATGGTCGCGGCGGCCTGCACCAGGCGGGTGGTGGAGTACCCGTCGAGCACGGGCACGAACACCACCTCGCCGCCGGTGCGGCGCAAGGTCGCGGCTTCGGGTAGGTCTCGGTCGGCGTAGTCGGCACCCTTGACCCACACGTCGGGCCGCAGGTGCGACAGCAGTTCGGTCGGGGTCGGTTCGTCGAACACGGCAACGGCGTCGACGGCGGCCAGCGCGCGCAGCACCCGCGCCCGGTCGGCGGCGGTCACCACCGGCCGACCCGGCCCCTTGGCGCGCCGCACGGAGGCATCCGAGTTCAGGCACACGATCAGCGCGTCGCCCAGGCGGCGGGCCTGCTGCAGCAGGTCCACGTGTCCGGCGTGCAGCAGATCGAAGCAGCCGCCCGCGGCGACCAGGCGGCCGCCGCTGCGGTGCACGCGCTCGGCCAGTGCGAGCGGATCGTCGCCGAGCGTGGGCAGTGTCGACGTGCCGCCCAATGCGCCGCTGGTGCCGCTTGCGCCGGGGGCGCCGACGTTCGCGGTGGTGCCGACGGCGCCCGCTCCGCCCGCGGCGACGAATTCCGCTGCCGTGGCGGTCGCGATCCGCACCGCCGCGGCGACGCTCGCACCACGATGCAGCGCGGCGAGCGCGGCGCTGGCGAACCGGTCACCCGCACCGCACGAGTCGGTGGCGGTGCGGCGACGGTATTCGGTGGGCACCGGGACGTGGACCGGCGCCGAATCCGGCCCGGACAGCACCGCCCCGGATGCGCCGACGGTCACCGCGACCGCGCGCGCGTGCCAGCGGCGCGCCAGCGCGGCGGCCTGGGCGTCCGGATCGTGGGGCCCGCCGGCGAACATCGCGGCCTCGGCCCGGTTCGGGGTGACCAGCGTGGCGCCGGCGACCGGGGTGGCGCCATTTGGGTGCGGATCCCACACCAGCGGAACCGATTCGGCTGCGGCGGTGAGCAATTCGCGCAGCTGCGGGTGCGCGGTGACGCCATGCCCGTAGTCGGACACCAGGATCGCCCCGGCGGCGCGGATCGCGTCGACGGCGCGCTGCGGCAGCGGATCGGTCGCCGCGCGCGCGTCGCCGGAATCCAGCCGGACGACCGAATGCCCGCCGGCGCGCACCCGCAGCTTGGTGACAGTGCCGCCGGTTGCGGACAGTGGCACCACATCCATTGCGGGGCAGAGCAATTCGCCGAGACGGCGGGCGCCGTCGTCGCCGCCGAGCGCACACACCAGCCGCGTGGGCCCGGCCGCCGCCGTCAGGGTGGCCGCCAGCCCGGCACCGCCCGCGCGGTCCCGGCGCACGCCGACATCGACCACCGGGACCGGCGCATCGGGACACAGCCGCGTCGCGCTGCCCTCGACGTCGACGTCGAGCAGGACGTCGCCGACCACCACCAGCGGGCTGCTCATGAGTCCTGGGCGCCGGCTCGAGGTCCGCACGAGGCGCGCTCCAGGTGCGCGTCGAGGCTGGTGCACAGCGCGTGGATCAGCACCAGGTGCATCTCCTGCACGGTCGCCACCGACGGTGCCTCGACGGCGATGGCGTCGTCGCACAGGGCGGCCAGCGGGTTCGGGGCCGGGCCGGTGAGCGCCCACGTGGTGACGCCGATGTCGTGGGCGGCCTTCGCCGCCGCGACGACGTTGCCGCTGGTGCCGCTGGTGGACAGCGCGACGAGCACGTCGCCGGGACGGCCGTGCGCGCGTACCGGGCGCGCGAACTGGTCGTCGGGGCCGTAGTCGTTGACGATCGCGGTGCCCGACGAGGTGTCGGCGTGCAGGGCGATGGCCGACAGCGGCCGGCGTTCGCCGCGGAACCGCCCGACCAGCTCGGCGGTGAGGTGCTGCGCTTCGGCAGCGCTGCCGCCGTTGCCGCAGGCGAGCAGGCGTCCGCCCGCGTCGAAGACGGTGGCCAGATGTGCGCCCCAGCGCTCGACAGTGGCCAGCACGGCCGCGTTGTCGACCAGCGCGGCGCCCAGCGCGTCCAGGTGTTTCTCCAGGGGTGCGGTCATGACGGACCTCCCAATCGGTGCACGGCGTCCAGAATCTGGCGGTCGGTGATGCCGTCCAGGCACGGATGGCCCGGAATCGGGCAGTTGCGGGCGCGGCTGCCCGCGCACCCGGCGTGCTGATCACCGAGCAGCACCGTCGGCACCCCGAATGGGGCCCAGCGCGCCGCGGGTACCACCGGGGCGAACAACGACACCACCGGGGTGCCCACCGCGGCGGCCAGGTGGGCCGGGCCGCTGTTCGGTGCCACCAGCACCGACGCACCCGCCAGCACCGCGGCGAGCTCGACAAAAGTTGTTGTGCCACACAGATTTATGGTCCCGGGGACGGGAGCCGGGAGATCCTCGTCGGGGCCGCCGGTGACCACCACCCGATGTCCGGCGCCCAGCAGTGTTTCGATCATCGTCCGGCTGCGCTGCTCCGACATGCGCCGCGCCGGCACCGCGGCGCCCGGGTGCACGGCCACGTATCCGGGTGGTCCGGTGCGCGGTCGCATGTCGGGCAGCGGGGTACGGATGCGCAGCCCGCCGTCGTCACCGGTGGGCAGTCGGTACCCGGCCGCCTCGGCCAGCGACAGCGCGCGCACCGGCTCGGGAATGTCGGTGTCGGCGGTGCGCCGCAGATCCAGCAGGGATCCCGGATAGTCGGTGCTGGTCGCACCGATCCACGGCACCCCGGCCATGCGCAGCAGCAGCGCCAGGGGCAGCGGCGACTGGTGGAACGAGGTGCAGATCAGCGCGCGGTCCAGCCGCAGGTCGCGCAGCTGCTTGACGAGAGCTGCCACGCCGTCTGCGGCGAGTTCGGGCGGGTCCAGCACCACCCACGGCGCCTCGTACTCGAGCACGTCGCCCACCCCGGGCAACAGTTCGGCGGCGGCGCGCCCGCGCGGTCCGGCGAGGTAGACGACGTGCGCCCCGCTCGCGGCCACTGCCCGCACGGCGGGCCCGGTGAGCAGCACGTCGCCCGCGCTGTCCAAGCGTGCGATCAAGACCCGCTCGGTCATGCGGGCACCTCGCGCGCTCGTTGCCGGCGGGCGCTTGCGAGGACACCTCGCGCGCTCATCGGCACCCCCGCAACGCATCCGCGACGGCGGTGGCCAGGTCGGGTGCCACGCGCGGCGCCTGTTCGATCTCGTCGGGCAGCGTGCGGGCGGTCGGCACGAGCACCGCGTGCGCGCCCGCAGCCTGCGCGGCCGCCACGTCGGCGCCGATGTCGCCGACGACGACGCAGCGGCTGGGCGCCACGCCCAGATCGCGGGCCGCGGCGACGATCATGCCCGGACGCGGCTTGCGGCAGTCGCAGCCGTCGGCGGGCCCGTGCAGACACTGTTGCCAGGTGTCGAACGGGCCGAGCAGTTCGTGCACCCGGCGATTCACCCGGTCGAGTTCCTCGGGGGCGATCAGCCCGCGCGCGACGCCGGACTGGTTGCTGACCACGCCCACCCGAATCCCGCGCGCCCGCAAGGCGTTCAACACTGCGGCGGCGCCGGGGACGGGGCGTACCTGGGCCGGGTCGGCCAGGTAGGGCACGTCGACGATCAGGGTGTCGTCGCGGTCGAACAGCAGCGCCGCCGGCCGGCGCGGTCGGTGGCGCAGTTCGCCGCGCAACCGGTGCCAGCAGGCCACCGGCGGGATGAGCGCGCTGGTGAGCAACACGGTGCCGAGCTCGCGCGGGGTGCGCGGACCGGGCGCGATCCGGCGTGCGGCGAACTCGGCGGTCAGCGCCGCCCAGACGGCGAGCGCGCGGCGGTCGGCGAGCGCGGCGAGCAGTGCCGCCGTGGTGACCGCGTGGCTGCGCAGCCGGCCCGGGCCGTCGCCGATGCGGGTGCGCCACTGCGGTCCGTGCTTGCGGCGCATCAGCACGTCGTCCGCGTTGCCGGCCTGCGCGCGCACGCTGGACAGCAGCGTCCCGGTGGCCGGTGGATGGGTAGTCACGCGCGCGCCGTGCACGATGCGCCGGCCGCGCTCGAGCAGTCGCAGCGCCAGGTCGGCGTCTTCGCGGTAGGCGCGGCGGAACTGTTCGTCGAAGCCGCCGACATCGGCGAGCGCGCTGCGCCGGTAAGCCATGTCGGCGGTGATCCAGCGGGCCCCCGCCAGCCCCGCGGTGCCCCGCTCGGCGTCGGTGGGCCGGCGCCCGGCGGGCAGCGGAACATGAAGGCGTGCTTGCGATCCCGCAATGTCGTCGGACAGTCCGCGCAGGTCGGCGGCGAGCACCGTGCGCCAGATCGCCGACACCGTCACGTCGTCGTCGAGGAAGGCGATCCACTCCGATCGGGCCGCCTGCCAGCCGCGGTTGCGGGCCGCGGCCGGTCCGCTGCCGTGCGAGCGGACGGTGCGCAGCGGCAGCCGCAGGCCGGGTAGCGGCAGTGGGCTCGGCGCGGTGCGGTCGTCGACCACGATCACCTCGCGCGGCGGCGGGCCGGCGCCGTGATCGATGGCGCGCAGCAACTCTGCGAGGGTGGCCCGGCCGATGGTCGGGATCACCACGGTGTAGTCGACCGTCATCGCGACACCAGGAACGGCCCGATGGCCAGCAGGTCGATGGGCGCGGAACCGAAGCATTCGAGGGCGTCGCGCGGGGAGTCGACCATCGGGCGGCCGGCGGTGTTCAGGCTGGTGTTCACCACGACGGGCAGGCCGGTGCGGTCCTCGAATCGGGCGAGCATCGCGGCCGGCAGCGGTTCGGTGTCCGGGTCGACGGTCTGCACGCGCGCGGTGCCGTCGACGTGTGTCACGGCGGGTAGCCGGTCCCGCCACGGGTCGCGCACGTCGTGGACGAAGAGCATGTACGGGCTGGGCAGCGGCCCGCGAGCGAAGATGTCGGCGGCGCGGTCGGCCCGGACCATCGGGGCCACCGGGCGGAACTTCTCGCGGCCCTTCACCGCGTTGAGGCGGTCCAGGTTTGCCGCGGTGCCCGGGTGGGCCAGCAGCGAGCGGTGGCCGAGGGCGCGCGGCCCGAATTCGGCGCGGCCCTGGAACCAGGCGACGATCCCGTCGTCGGCCAGTGCGTGGGCGACGGCGGCGGGCAGGTCGGCGGGGCGCCGGTAGGCGACGTGTGCCTCCCGCAGGGTGTGTTCGATCTCGGCGTCGTCGAATCCGCGACCGAGTGCCGGGCTGCGCATCGGGGTGATCGGGTCGCCGGCTTCGGCGGCGAGGGTGAGGGCGGCCCCGAGTGCGGTGCCGGCATCGCCGGCCGCGGGCTGCACCCAGATCCGCTCGAACGGGCCTTCGGCGTGCAGCCGGGTGTTGGCGACGCAGTTCAGCGCCAGCCCGCCGGCCATGGTGAGCGTGCGGGCGTGGGTGCGCCGGTGTAGCCAGCGCGCGAGGTCGAGCAGCACGTCCTCGACGACGGCTTGCACCGAGGCGGCCAGGTCGGCGTGTTCGGCGCGCATGTCCGCGCCGGGGTGTCGCGCCGGCGCGAGCGCCGACCAGTCGATGGGCAGGGTGCGGAATCCGCCGGGCACGGCGTACACCTGCCGCGCCAGCTCCGCGGCGAAGCGGGGCGTGCCGTAGGACGCGAGCGCCATCACCTTGTACTCGTCGCTGGAACGCAGGAAGCCCAAGTGTTCGGTCAGGGCTTCGTAGCACAAGCCGAGCGAGTGCGGAAGTTGTTGTGCGGCAAGGATGTCCAGTTTGCCGTCGCGATACTCGCCGGCCAGCATCGAGGTCGCTTCGCCGCGCCCGTCGGCCACCAGCACCGCACCGTCACCGTCGGGAGCGGCCAGCCCGCTCGACGCGGCGTGCGCCACGTGGTGGCGCACGAAGCGCACCTTGCCCGGATCCAGTCCGGGCAGCGCGGTGGCCAGGAACTGCGGGGCGCGCTGGGCGAACGTGGTGCGCAGCGGCTCCCAGCCGGGATCGAGCCCGGCGAGCTCGTGATCGACCAGCCGCGGATCGTAGGAGTAGCCGACGGCGTCCAGGTCGGCCGCGTCGATGCCGCCGGCGCGCAGGCACCAGGCGGCGGCCAGCTCGGGCTGTTCCCACGCCGCGAACGGCACCGGGCGCTTGCCGTGCTTGCGTCGGCTGAAGCGCTCTTCCTCTGCGGCAGCGACGATTTCGCCGTCCACGACGAGGGCGGCCGCCGAGTCGTGGAACACCGCGTTGATACCCAACACCCGCATCGTGCGCTCCTTTCGCCGTCGCAGATCGCCCGAGAAGCGGTTCGCCGCCGTCCTACCCTGACGAAGCGCTGCTAAACGCCGTCTCGGGTGTCTGCGACCGGAACCAGGCGATGGTGCGGCGCAGGCCCGCGCGCGGGTCGACGTGCGGCTGCCAGCCCAAATCGGTGCGGGCCCTGGCGATGTCCGGGCAGCGCCGACGGGGATCGTCGATCGCTGCACCGACGTGCACGCACGCCGAATCGCTGTCGGTGAGTGCGCGAATCAGGGCCGCGACCTCGCGCACCGTGAGCTCGACCGGGTTGCCGATGTTGTACGGTCCTGGCCGGCCGGAGCGGGCCACGGCAAGCAGCCCGGCGACGGTGTCGTCGACGTAGCAGATCGACCGGGTCTGGTGGCCGGTGCCGGCGATCGTCAGCGGTTCCCCGGCCAGCGCCTGCCCGATGAAGGTCGGGATCATGCGGCCGTCGGTGGCGCGCATCCGCGGACCGTAGGTGTTGAAGATTCGGGCTGTGCTCACGTCGACGCCCAAGTCGCGCTGGTAGGCGCAGGTGAGCGCCTCGGCGTAGCGCTTGGCCTCGTCGTAGACGCTGCGCGGCCCGATCGGGTTGACGTTGCCCCAGTAGTCCTCGGTCTGCGGGTGCTGCAGCGGGTCGCCGTAGACCTCGCTGGTCGAGGCGAGCAGGAACCGGGCGCCGCAGGTCCGGGCCAGCTCGAGGGCGCGGGCGGTGCCGTCGGCACCGGCGCGCAGGGTGCCCACGCCGTCGCGCAGGTAGTCGTGCGGCGAGGCCGGTGAGGCCAGATGGCACACCAGGTCGACGGCGGGCAGCGGCGGAAAGGGTTGGGTCACATCGTGTTCGAGCAGCCGGAAGCCGCGGTCGGTGCGCAGTGCGGCCACGTTGCGCGGATGGCCGCTGGACATGTCGTCCAGGCACACCACCTCGGTGCCGGCGTCCAGCAGCGCCGCACACAGGTGGCTGCCGACGAATCCGGCGCCACCGGTCACCAGGGCGCGTCGGAAGCTCGTCATGTCAGGACGTCTTCGCCGCGTGGGTGGGGCGTTCGTCGGTGACGCGCCGGTACACGCGTGCGGAGTCCGAGGCGATGCGGTCCCAGGCGTAGCGGGCCACTGCCCGCGCGCGGCCGGCGGCTCCGTAGGCCGCGCCGCGGTCGGGGTCGTCGAGCAGCTGCCCGATGGCCGTGGTGAGTGCGTCGATGTCGCGGGCGGGCACCAGTGTTCCGGTCTCGCCGTCCACGACGGTGTCGAGCATGCCGCCCACCGCGCTGGCGATCACCGGGATCCCGCAGGCCATCGCCTCCAGGGGGACGATGCCGAACGGTTCGTACCACGGCGTGCACAGGACCGCGTCCGCGCCGCGCAACACCTCGGGCATTGCGCTGCGGTCCACCTTGCCGCGCAGGTGCACCCGGTCGGCGACCCCGCATTCCTCGGCAATCCCTTGCAGGCGTTGGGCTTCCGGATCCTCGGACAGGGCGCCGACCGCGGGTCCGCCGACGATGGTCAGTTCGGTGTCCGGCAGGTCGCGCAGCGCCCGGATGGGCAGATCGAAACCTTTGCGGGGAACCAGCCGCCCGACGGCGAGCAGCCGGCGTCCCGGCGTTCGCGGGCCGGGGGTGAACCGTGCCACGTCCACCCCGCACGGCACCACCGAGGTGCGGTCGCGGGGTACGCCCATCCGAATCAGCTCGAAGACCTCGTCGGTGCACGTCGCGGCGATCCGGCTGACGCCGTCGGCGATCATGCGCTCCACCGCGATGCGGCTCGACGGGCTGGTGTCGGCGGCGCCCTGGTGTCGGCGCTTGACGGTGCCGAGGGCGTGGAAGGTCTGCACCGTCGGCAGCTCCAGTGCTTGGGTGGCGAGCACCGTGGCGAGCCCGGACATCCAGAAGTGGGCGTGCACCACGTCGGGCCGGGCGCACTGCCAGTCCGCCTGCAGGAACACCGCGAATTGCGCCATGTATTGCAGCAGTTCGTCTTTCGGGAGGTAGCGCGGCGGTCCGGCCGGCACGTGCACGACGGTGTAGCCGTCGGGAGCGCGCAGTCGATCCGGCTGGGCCGGGTCTTCGCGGCGGGTGTACACCGTGACGTCGTGCCCGCGGCGTACCAGCGCCTTCGACAGCTCGGCGACGTGGACGTTCTGGCCGCCGGCGTCGACGCCGCCGAGCACGGCGAGCGGGCTCGCGTGTTCGGAAACCATCGAAATTCTCATCGCGTGACCTCCGTCAGTAGGTTGTGCCAGGCCGTGCGGAATCGATGCAGGCCGAAGCGGGCCAGCGCGGCCTCGCGCGCCGCCTTGCCCGCCAGTTCCGCCCGGACTGGGTCGGAAACGAATTCGCGCACCGCAGTGGTGAGGACCGCGGGATCGGTGGACACCACGCCGGCTTCGGCGGGGATCGCGGTGGCTGCCTCGGTGGCGGCGACGGCGACGATCGGCATGCCGAGGTGCATCGCCTCCAGCAGCGACAACCCCAGCGACGTCCAGCGCGCGGTGTGCACGAACACCCGCCGCCGGACGAGCGCGTCGAACAGCGCGTCTTGGGGCAGGTCGCCGCAACCGTGCACCTGCGGGTGGATGCGCAGTTCGTCCGTGCCGATGCCCCACACGTCCACCGGTGCTGCGCCCGCGATGTCGGGCAGCAGGTCGGTGCCGGTGACCCGGGCGCGGCGCACCGGCTCGTTGATCAAGGTGCCGGCGCGGGCGAGGTCGCCGCGGTAGCGCGGGCCCGGATCCACGATGCCGTGGTCGATCACCACCGTCGGGCAGCGGCCGTTGTCCCACATCATCCGGTTGAACGCCGTGACGTGCACCAGCGGGATGTCGGTGCGCCCCGCCAGCGGGTGCGTGGATTCGGCCGCGTAGGGCCGGGGCGCGTTGTGTTCGACGTACACCGCAGGCACGTCGGCGCCCACGCGCCGGCCCAGCGCCTGCTCGATCAGCCCGATCTCTTCGGGCCGTTGCAGCACGACGACGTCGGGCGCCGCCGCGGCCAGCTCCGTCAGGTTCACTTCGCGGGTCGCGGGCCAGTTGCGCCCGGCCCGGCCGCGGCCCCATGGACCGCCGCCGGGCCGGGTGACCAGCAGGTATTCGTCGCCGCCCGAGACCAGCGAGGTGGTCCACGAGCCGTGTACGTGCCAGAGCGCAACCTTCACTGTCGAGTCTTTTCCGCGCCCGACGGTGCTAAACGGTTCAGCTGGCGAGGCTGCGTTCGCGCAGGTCGGCCAAGGTGCGGCTGAGGATGCGCGACACCTGCATCTGCGAGACGCCGATCTGCTCGGCGATGTCGCTCTGGGTCATGTCCTCGAAGAACCGCATGTGCAGCACCCGGCGATCCCGTTCGGACACATCCGCCAGTAGCGGCGTCACGGTGACCCGCTGGTCGACGTACTCGAACCCGGGGTCGTCGTCGCCGAGGGACTCCACCCGGCTGGTGGTGTCGTCGTCGGTGACCGAGGCATCGATGGACGCCATCCGGTACGCGTTGCCGGCCAGCAGCGCTTCGGCCACGGCTTCGCGCTCGAGGTGGCACTCGTGGGCCACTTCCTCGGCGGTGGGCGTGCGGCCCAGCCGCTGGGAGAGCTGGTTGATCACCGGCCGAATGCGCAGCAGCGTTTCCTGCACCGGGCGCGGCACCCGCAGCCCCCAAGTGCGATCCCGGAAGTGCCTGCGGACCTCGCCCATGATGGTCGGGATCGCGAAGGACAAGAAGTCCGGGCCCACCGAAACGTCGAAGCGGTCGACGGCGCGCAGCAGGCCGAGGCGGGCTACCTGGATCAGGTCGTCACGCATTTCGCCCTTGTCGCCGAAGCGGTAGGCGATGTGCGCGGCCAACGGCAGCGCGCGCTCGATGATGTGCTCGCGCAACCGCTTTCGCTCGTCGGAGTCCTCGGGGTAGGCGCGCAGGCGCCGGAACAGCGGCGCGAGATTCTCGTAGCCGCCCCCGTCGTCGGGGGCCGGCACGGCGGTGCGCCGGCGCAGGTTCGCCATCCGGGCCAGCGCCACCGCGACGCTCGAGTAGGCGAGCGTGTCCGCGCAGGCGGGGCACCGGTGCAACTGGTCGACGACGAGCGGGCCGGCTCCGGCGATCGTGAGTACGCGGTCGGTGTCCAGGCAGCGGCGCTGCGCGTCGGCCAGGATGTCGATGCCGCAGCCGCCGTCGAACACGAAGTCGGTGAGGTCGACGACGACGGTGCCGTGCGGGCGCACCGCGCCCAGCGCGTGGTCGACGCTGACCTGCCACTGGTCGGCGGTGCCGGGGGAGACGTCGCCGCGCCCGCGCAACACCGCGGCCGGGCCGTGCAGCGTGACCCATGCCTGTAATCGTTGTGGCACAGAGGAATTGGAAGTAATCGCCGATACGGACACGGCTGGCCCCCTTCGCTGAGGATGTGGTGGGGAGCTGCGCGCCGCGTCTTGACGTTAAACAGCTAACTCCTCTGTACCCAACCACCACCCGTCCCAAACGTCACGGTGCCGCGCATGCGCAATTGCGGCGCGGGTACTCGATTGTCGAGAAGGCTGAACGAGATCAGAAGGTTGGCGCGTCGGTATGCAAGCGTTACGAGTGGTAAACGAAACCGGAGAGGAACTGCGCCTCGACGACGTCGGTGCGCTCGCTGGGCGGTTCCGGGCCCCGGCGCGGATAGACGCACACTCGTCGTGCCGGCTCGATCTGCCCGACGAGACGCCCGTCGACGACGGGCTGACCTATCTCGTCGCCGGCGATGCCGACCGGCCCGTCTATCTGTATGCCGACCATGCGGGAGAGGTGGCGGTGTGGGCCGCACCGACCTGCACCGTCGAGATCCGGCACGCGGACTGCGCCGGACCCTGGCAGGTCCGGCTGCGTCCCGCGCACCGCTACCCGGCCACCTGAGGCACGACCCTCACGCCGGCACCGCCGCCGTGGGTCGCTCCCAGGCCCGGTGCCGGGCGATCTCCTTGGCGAATGCGGCGCCGAAGTCGTCCCCATCGCCGACCGCGGCGGTGGTGGTCACCACGCCGTCGGTCACGGTGACCGTCGCGTCCTCGGCAAGCCCCGCCACGATCCCGCCGGCCCGCAGCAGGTCCAGACCCGCGCCGGTGGCCGCGATCGGCTTGGCATGCTTGAACGCCTCGGTCACGAAATGCACCGCGTAACCGTCCTTGACCAGTGTTTCCACGGCGGTGCCGCCGCCCGCTGCCACCACGGCGTCGTAGAGCACCGACGCCATTGTGTCGATCGCCCGGTCGACGGCCAGTTCGCCGCCCGCCTCCGCGGTGATCGCGCCGCCGTGCGGGGCCAGCACCTCGACGATCGCGCCGCGCCCGACCAGATAGTCCCGCAGCACGCGCACGCCGTCGGCGTCCACCCCGTCGGCGGCGAGCACCGCGATCTTGCGGGTGGCGATGGTGTCGGTGGCAGTACGCAATTGCGACAGCGCGGGGGAGGGCTGGGCCACCGCCGGAGTCTGCACCGCGTCCGGCGCCGGCAGCCCGAGCTGCGCCGCGACCCGCCCGGCGAGCTCGTGGTCGACCCGATTGAGTTGGACGACAACGGTTTCCCGGATCGCCGGGGTGTCCACCTTGCCGAGCTCGAAGCCGAACGCGGCGACGATGTGTGCGCGTTCCACCTCCGACATGCTGTGCCAGAACAGCGCCGCCTGGCTGTAGAAATCCTTGAAGCTCTCGCTGCGCTTGCGGATCTTGTCGCCGTCCACCTTCTCCGCGTAGTGCCGATAGACGTCCGCATCGGCCAGCGCGGGGCAGCCGCCGCCGAGGGTGTTCTTCGAGTAGCTGGTGCGGCCCTGCGGGATCGTGTGCTGGGCGTACCCGTCGTACTGGTTGGTGCGCACGTCCGCGATCGGCCGGTTCACCGGTAGCTGGGCGAAGTTCGGCCCGCCGAGCCGGATCAGCTGGGTGTCCAGATAGGAGAAGTTGCGGGCCTGCAACAGCGGATCGTTCGTGAAATCGATGCCCGGCACCACGTTGGCGGTGTGGAATGCCACCTGCTCGGTCTCGGCGAAGAAGTTGTCCGGATTGCGATCGAGCACCAACCGGCCCACCGGCGTCACCGGAACCTGTTCCTCCGGAACGATCTTCGTGGCGTCGAGCAGGTCGAAGCCGAAATCGAACTCGCGTTCGGCGGCGATGAGCTGCACGCCCAGCTCCCATTCCGGGTAGGACCCGGAGTCGATCGCGTCCCACAGATCCCGCCGGTTGAAATCGGGATCCTTGCCGGCGATCTTCTGGCACTCGTCCCACAACAGCGAATGCACGCCCAGCTTCGGCGTCCAGTGAAACTTGACGAAGGTGCCGACGCCGTCGGCGTTCACCAGTCGGAAGGTGTGCACGCCGAAGCCCTGCATGGTGCGGTAGCTGCGCGGCAGCGCCCGGTCCGACATCAGCCACAGCATCATGTGCAGCGTTTCCGGTTGCTGCCCGACGAAGTCCCACAGTGTGTCGTGCGCCGAGGCGGCCTGTGGAATCTCGTTGTGCGGCTCCGGTTTCACCGCATGCACGAAGTCGGGGAACTTGATGCCGTCCTGGATGAAGAACACCGGCATGTTGTTGCCGACGAGGTCGTAGTTGCCCTGCTCGGTGTAGAACTTCGTGGCGAACCCGCGCACGTCGCGCACCGTGTCGGCCGAGCCGCGTGAGCCCGCCACCGTCGAGAACCGCACGAACACCGGCGTGCGCGTGCCCGGTGCCGTGAGGAACTTCGCCACCGTGTACTGCGCCAGCGAGTCGTCGTAGGGCTCGAAGTAGCCGTAGGCGCCCGCGCCCCGGGCGTGCACCACCCGCTCGGGGATGCGCTCGTGGTCGAAGTGGGTCAGCTTCTCCCGGGCGTGGAAATCTTCCAGCAGCGTGGGGCCGCGCTCGCCTGCGGTCAGCGAGTCGTCGTCGTGGTCGACGCGTACGCCCTGCTGGGTGGTCAGGTATCCGGTTTCGCGGTCGACGCGGTCGGCGTCGAGTTGGCGTTGCTTGGCGCTGTCGTTGTGGTTGGCGCTGTCGTTGTGGTTGGCGCTGTCGCCGTTCTCGGCATTGTCATGGTCGGCCATGCATGCGGCGTACCCGGCGTCGCGCCGGAAAAACGACCGGTCAGTCGCGCGTTGTCAGCGGGGACGTGGCCGGTCCCTCCAGCACCTGCCCGTCGGGGGCGAACCGGGAGCCGTGCAGCGGGCAGTCCCAGCTGCGTTCGGCCTCGTTCCAGGCGACGACACCGCCGAGGTGTGGACACACCGCCGACACGTGGCGGGTCACGCCCTCGACCGTGCACACCGCTTCCGGCAGCAGGCCGTCGCGGTGCACCACGCCCGCGCCTTCCACCGGCGCCACCGGCGGGCGGGCCCGCGTGCCACGCCACCAGCCGCCGAGCAGCGCCGCCGCCACCTCGGCGTTGGCCATCGCGGCGGACGGGATGCCGGCCAGCTCGCGCGGACGCCACGTCTCCAGCGGCCGCGCCCAGTCCATCCGGCCGCCCAGAATCCGGCCGGTCAGGGCCAGCGCGGCGGCGACCGCGTTCGTCATGCCCCATTTCGCGTATCCGGTCGCCAGCAGAATGCGCTCGACGCCCGGCACCAGCTGGCCCACGTACGGCAGCTCGTCGACCGGCGCGTAGTCCTGCGCCGACCACCGGTGCGTCTCCTCGGCTCCCGGCCAATGCGTGCGCGCCCAATCGAGCAGGTCGTCGTAGTGCACCCGGGTCGACGGAGTGCGCCCCACCGGATGGCCGTTGCCGCCGACCAGCAGCAGCTCCGCATCGCCGGCCGGAACATAGCGCAGCGAGCGCGTCGGCTGGTCGGCGCTCAGATACATGCCGTGCGGAATCGGCCCGGGCACGCGCAGCGCCATCGCATACGAGCGTTGCGGGCGCAGCCGCGCGAAGAACCCGCCGACATCGAGGAACGGGGTCCCGGTAGCGACGACCACCGAGCCCGCCCGCACCGCACCGGCGTCGGTGTCGACCACGAGTTCGTCACCACGCAGGCCCGTGATTCCGCGAGCCCGGGCGTTCTCGACGATGACGGCACCGTGTGCGACGGCATCGGCGGCCAGCGCGTCCAGCACCTCGACGGGGTCGAACTGCGCCTGATCGTCCAAGCGCACCGCGCCGTGCGTCGGGAACGGCAGATCCAGCAAATCCATCCACCGCGCATCCAGGCCGGCGCGACGGCAGGCCTCGTATTCCTTGCGCACCGCCTTGGTGCCGCTCGGAGTCTGCGCGTAGGTGAACGCCGGCGCCTGCTGCGTCGCCACATCGTGCTCGGCGCAGAACCGCAACAGCCACTGTTGGCCCTCGCGATTGGCCTCCACATACGCGCGCACCGTCGCCGCATTGTGCCGGTGCGCGATCGTCGACAGTCGATTACCTTGCAGCAAACTGAGTTTCGCGGTGGTGTTGCCGGTGGCGACGGCGCCGAGCGTGCGCGCCTCCAGCAGGCCCACGCGCTTTCCGGCGCGGGCCAGCAGCAGTGCCGTGGTCACGCCGGTCAGGCCGCCGCCGAGCACTAGATGGTCGAAGCGCGAATCCGGTTCCAGCGCCGGATAGGACGTCGTGGAGGTGCGGTCCAGCCACAGGGAAGTCATAGCAAGGCGGTGCCCGTTGCGCCACACGCGAAACGTGACGGGCCGGTTTGGGGTCGGCGCGCACGGGTAGGCCTTAGCAGAACCGTGATCGCACCCCGAGCGGCGACGTCGCTTCGTGCCGGTGCCCGATTCGAGCGAAAGGGTCCACAATGGCAACGTCTTTCACACTTCCCGGGCTGTCCGATGCAGAGGGCGCCGAGGTCGCCGCAATCCTGCAGCGGCGCTTGAGCGCCTACACCGACCTGCACCTCACCCTCAAGCATGTGCACTGGAACGTGGTGGGCCCCAACTTCATCGGTGTCCACGAGATGCTCGATCCGCAGGTCGACCAGGTGCGCGCCTTCGCCGACGAGGTGGCCGAGCGCATCGCCGCGCTCGGGCACGCGCCGCTCGGCACTCCCGGCGCCATCGTGAAAGACCGCACCTGGGACGACTACTCGGTCAACCGGGACACCGTGCAAGCACATCTCGGCGCGCTCGACGTCGTCTACACCGGCGTGATCAGCGACGGCCGCAGCGCCATCGAGTCCGTCGGCAAACTCGACCCGATCACCGAGGATCTGCTGATCGGTCAGACCCGCGACCTCGAACAGTTCCAGTGGTTCGTGCGTGCCCACCTGGAAAACTCCGGCGGCGGATTGCCCTACGAGGCAAGCGCTTCCGAGCAGGGCGCGGCCGCGGATGCGCGCTCGCAGACGTAGTTCGATGGATGGTCAGGGGGACACCGTGCGTGAACGGGCCGATCGAGAGCTACGCAGATGAGCGACGGTCGGGCGGACGTCCTACTCGAGCGGGCGGGCACCACGTACGCGCAGGACGCGGGAATCACGTTGCGCGACAAGCCCGCACCGCTGTTCCAGTTGCTGGTGCTCGCGCTGTTGCTCAGCGCCCGGATCTCCTCCGACATCGCCGTGGCCGGCGCACGTGAGCTGTACCGCAGCGGTTTTCGCACCGCGCGCCGCGCCGCGGAGGTGTCGCGCGCGGACGTGATCGCCGCGCTCGGCCGCGGGCACTACGTGCGCTACGACGAGAGCACCGCCACCGAACTCGCCGACACCGTGCGACTGCTGCTCGACCGGTATCGCGGCGACCTGCGCCGCCTGGCCGAGGACGCCGGGTACGACGCGTCGGAACTGCGAAAGCGGTTGCAGCAGTTCAAAGGTATCGGACCCACCGGCGCCGACATCTTCCTGCGCGAGGTGCAAGCTGTGTGGCCGCGGGTCGGTCCGTATTTCGACTCCAAAGCCACCGACGCCGCCCGCGACCTCGGTTTGCCCGCCGATGCCGACAAGCTCGCCGCGCTCGCACCCGACGGAGAGGCCGTGCGCCTGGCTGCTGCTCTCGTGCGTGCTGGGCGCGACAAGGACCTGGCTCGCGAGGTGCGCGGGGGTTAGTCGAGCGGTCATCCGCGCACCGGCCGGCTGGGGCCTGCGAGGTGAGCGGCTGATCGGGCGATGAATCGGCTGCCGGTTGCCTACGCTGGTGCCGTGCGCACCGTCGGCGTCGATCTCGCTGCTGAACCAGCCAAAACCGCTGTTGCGGTTGTGGATTGGACGCCCGGGCGCGCTGTCGTCACAGCGCTGACCGTCGGCATGGACGATGCCGCGGTTCTGTCCGCGAGTACCGGGGCCGATCGGATCGGTGTGGACGCACCGTTCGGCTGGCCGGATGCGTTCGTTTCCTTCGTTGCGGCACATCACGAGCACCGCGCGCCGCCGGTATCGCTGGCGACGCGCGCCGACCGCCGACCGCTGATCAAGCGGCGAACCGATCTGGTCGTGCAGGAGGTCGCCAGAGTGGTTCCGCTCAGTGTGTCGGCCGATCGCATCGCGCACGTCGCGCTGCGTTGTGCGGGTCTGCTCGCCGATTACCAAGCGTCCGGCGTGAACGTCGACCGGATCGACGGGCAGGTCTGCGAGGTGTACCCCGCGGCGGCCTTGAGCCGGTGGGGTTTGCCGTTCCGTGGATACAAGGGATCCGACGGTCGGTTGGCGCCGGTTGCCGCCGCGGTCCAAGCGGCCGCGCCGTGGTTGGATCTCGGCCGATTTCGGTCACACTTCGCTACCGACGACGACGCCTTCGACGCCGTGATTGCAGCATTGATCGCGCGGGCGGTAGCCCTGGGCCGAACCCGGACACCCGATGCCGGGCAGCGCGCCGCGGCCAGACGCGAGGGCTGGATTCAGCTGCCCGCTTGCGAGCTGCCGGAACTTGTTGTTGCACAATGATATCGGCGCGCTCGAGGCGTTGTCGCCATCGAGTTCACGCACCTGGGTGCGGCCTCGAGCCCGCACCCAGGGAGGGCGTACAGGTGAGGCCCTATGCGGCGTCTAGCCACACAATGTCGATGCTGAGTCGCGGTGGGCGGAGCCGGACGGGTGTGGGCATTGGTGGTGCAGTGGACCGGTACGTGTGGTCGGTGGGTGTGCCGAGTTGGTAGGTGTGCCGGTCTGCCGGTAGTGGAGTAGCGGTCCAGCCGGCGGCCTGCTTGCTGTGATTGCACCGTTCGCAGAGCCCGGCGCCATTGAATTCGGTTGTCGGACCACCGGTTTCATGCGACACGATGTGATCGTGGTGCCGGATCGGTGCGTCGCACCACGGGGTGCGGCAGGTGCGGTCGCGCAGATCGATGAACCGGGCGAGCCCTTTCGGAAAGCAGCGCGCACGGGATTCCGTCGCGGTGAGGGCGCCGGTACCGGGATCGGCGTAGACGCGGCGCAGTTCGGCTACGTCGTCACGGATGGCTCGGACGATCCAGTGGCGGGCGATGGCGGCGGGGATGTCGCCGTGTCCGGGTATGTGTGCCGGGGTGTCGGTATCGCCGAACAGCGCCTCGTCGGAGATCACGACGTTGACGGTGACCGGTTGGGCGGCAAGCACATTGGCGGCAGGCGTAGTGGCAGCGAAAAGCGTGCCGTGTCCGGGGATGGCGGCGGGTGCATCGGTGTGGTTGCACAGCGCCTCGACGGACGGGACGTTCACCGTGACAGCTTCAGCGGCGGTGTCGCGTGTGCGCTGAACGAACAGGTCGGCCATCACTTGGGCGCGCGTGCGCCCGCCGGCCTGGCCGGCGCCGACGAGAGTATCGGCGTCGCGGCGCAGGGTGGCATAGACGCCGACACCATCCGGTAGGGGGAGCAGCGCGGTGAGGTAGGCCATGCCGTCGGGTGCCGGTCGCACGCTGACGTGGCGGTCGCCGACGGCGCGGTGCGCGCGTTCGACGAGGGCTTGGGCATCGAGCCGGGCGGCGCACTCGCGGGCCTTGGCGGCGATCGCCCGGTCGCCGAGGTGGTCCAGCAGGGTGGGATCGGCGCACAATGCATGGTCGACAACAGTGCGGTGTTCTCTTGTGAGGCAAGCGGTTTCCCGAACGATCAGGGTCGCGCGCCATTCATTGAGGATCCCAGCTTCCAGGAGTCGCAGCGTGTACGGCATCTCGCGCAGGGCGCGCGCAAACCCGAGATGCCGGCCGCCGCGATGCGGCGATTCGCGGCGGGCCAGTGCGATCTCGGCGGCCAGGCCACGATCGGATTCGCGCGCCGCATCGAGCCGCGCGGCGATGCGGGCCTGTGCGGCAGCGCACGCGGATTTCAGATCTTCGAGCGTGCGAAGCAGATCGATGTGCGCATCGTCGTCGAGCCGCGCCACCGTGGCGGCGAGCTCGTGAATGCGTTCATCGAACATGTCTTCGATGGTACCGGCGTCTAGCCTCATAGGCAATACGCACGGCGACGAAAAGTGTTGGAAAGCAAGCTTATTCCGCATCCGGCGGCCGCGCCTATCTGGTGCCGGCGGTCGTCGACTCCGAGGCAGGGCCGCAAGCTCGCTGCCGCCTGCTCACGGCCGTCGAGCCGGGACACGTCTTCGAATCCGGCGGACGCCACCAGCACATGTCCGTTGCTTCCAGGCGAACGCCGCCTCACCGCCGAGAGCGCGCCGGCCGGCGCGGTTACCGGCGGGACTTCGATTGCTGCCGGCGGCGAGGTAGGGACGGAGATGCGCAGGAGTGCGACTACGGCGCGGCGCGAGCACCGGACGTCCCGGGATGCCCGTAACCCGGGTCCGGCTGGGCCCTGCGCACCTCGTCGAAGTGCGCAGCAGGACAGTGCTATCGCGCATGCCGATGCGACACGGCGACGGACCTGTTGCACGCGTGCGATTGTTGCCTGCTGCCTGCTGCCTGCTGCCTGCTGCCTGCTGCCTGCTGCCTGCTGCCTGCTGCGTGCTGCCTGCTGCCTGCTGCCTGCTGCCTGCTGCCTGCTGCCCGCTGCCTGCTGCCGCTGCCTGTTGCCTGTTGCCCCTGCCGTTGCGGCCGTGGCGAAAGCGTTGCGATGGTCCGATCGCGCTCGCGACGGCGCCTACGTATGAGAGCTGTTGCAGGAGTGCAGTTTCCGCCGACCTTCGCTTTCCGCCGGGCGTGGCCGGTGTAGACGAGGTGATGCTGGCACCGCACCCAGGCCTCGCACCGAAGCACCCACGCGCTCCTCACACGTCGCGATCCGACCCCACCGCTGCAAGCTCAGCGTCCAGATCCCGCTCCCGAATCCGCCGCGGTAACGCGAACATGCCAACGACCACGAGCGCCAGCGTCGCCACGCCGTACCACAGGGTGAGCCCGAAGGTGTGTGCGAAGTTGTGCGCGTTCGCATTTCGGCCCGCCGCTGCGAGCGCGTCGGAACCCCCGTCGGATCGGCAACTGGCCGGGATCTCCGTCGGGTCGACGGCGGCGGACCGGTCGTGTACGCACGCACGGAATCCGTCGATTATGGCGTCCTGGCCCGGCTGCGGCACCCCGCTGGCGGAGAGTTGCGCACGCAGCTGGCCGCTCACGGCATCCACACCCCGGCCGGAATCGGCTGCAAGGTGGAAAAAGAACACGACACCGACCACAGCGACGCCGACGGCGATGCCCACCTGCTGCACGGTGCTCAGCAGTCCCGACGCCGAGCCCGCGTCCCGGGTCGGTACGCCGGTGAGCACGGCGTCGACCATCGGCGCCACGACCAGCCCGAACCCGAATCCGGTGACGACGAGCGGTGCGATCATCTGCCACGGCTCGACCGTCGGCCCGTAATGCGCGACCAGCCATGCGTAGCTGCCGAAGCCGACCGCGTTCAGCACGGCTCCGGCGACGAGCACCGATCGCCCGAACCGCGGCGTGAACACCTGCACCGACAGGCCCGAGCCGGCGGCCGCGCCGACTGCGAACGTGGTGGCGGTCAAGCCGGACCGCAACGGTGACCAGCCCAGCCCCACCTGCAGGTACAGCGTCCAGACCAGGAAGAACCCGCCCATGGCGACCCAGAACACCAGCCACACGAGCAGCCCCGCGGTGAAGGCCCGCAGCCGGAACAACGCTAGCCCGACCAGCGGCGATCCGACGGTCGCCGAGCGCCGCCATTCGTAGGCGACGAACAGCACGAGCACCCCTGCGGAACCGACCAGCAGGAGGTAGATCCAGCTCGGCCAACCGAGGGAGCGGCCCTCGGTGAGCGGATACACCAGCAGCAGCACCGCACCGATGGCCAGCAACATGCCGATCGGGTCGAGGCGGGCCGCGGCGGGCGAGCGGGAGTCGGGCACCACGAACCACGCCACGATCAGCGCGGCCACGCCGACCGGAATATTGACCAGGAAGATCGGCCGCCATGCCAGCCCGAACAGGTCCCATTCGACGAGCAGTCCGCCGAGAATCAGGCCGGCCGCGGACGCGGAACCGAGCACGCCGCCCCAGATGCCGAGCACTTTGCCGCGCTCCTCGCGCGGGAACATGACATGAATGATGGCGAGGATCTGCGGGACCATCAGGCCCGCCGTCGCGCCTTGCAAGAATCGCGAGCCGATCAGCATGCCGGGGCTCGCGGCCAATCCGCACAGTGCGGAGGCGATCGTGAAACCGGTGGCCCCGGCCAGGAACATCGTGCGCCGCCCGTAGATGTCGCCGAGCCGGCCGCCGGTGATCAGCAGCGCCGCGAAGCCCAGCACGTAGGCGGACACCACCCACTCGACCTCGGCATAGTCGGCGCCGAACTCGTCGAGAATGCTGGGCAGCGCGACGTTGACGATCGTGACGTCGAGCAGGTCCATGAATCCGGCGACGAGAATCACGCTCAGGGCGATCCATCGGCGCGGATCGGGTGGCGCTGCGTGGTTGATGCCGGACACCATGAGCTGGTTCCCTTCGTTGTCAGGTCGGCTGGATTCGATCCGTCATCTGTAGTGACGAACGGAATCGAAAGGACCTGACAGATGGACGACGCCGAGCTTGTCGCGACCCGATTCGAAGCGCACCGCAGCCGGCTGCGGTCGGTCGCGTATCGCATGCTCGGCTCGCTCAGCGATGCCGACGACGCCGTCCAGGAAGCGTGGCTACGGCTGCACCGCACCGACGCCGCAACCATCGACAATTTCGGTGGCTGGCTGACGACCGTCGTCGGACGTGTGTGCCTGGACATGCTGCGCCAGCGCACCGCCCGCCGCGAGGATCCCATGGGGGCGCAACTGCCCGACCCGGTGCTCAGCCGTATCGATGGGAACGGGCCGGAAGATCAACTGCTGCCTGCCGATTCGGTCGGCCTGGCCCTGCTCGTCGTGCTGGACACCTTGAGCCCGGCCGAGCGGCTCGCCTTCGTGCTGCACGATCTCTTCGGCGTCAGCTTCGACCGCATCGCGCCCATCGTCGACCGCTCACCCGGCGCGGCCATGCAATTGGCGAGCCGGGCGCGCCGGCGCGTACACGGAGCGGCGCCCGTCCCCGATACCGATCGCGCGCGCCAGCGACAGGTCGTCGACGCCTTCCTGACCGCGGTGCGGGCCGGCGATTTCGACGCGCTCCTCGCCGTGCTGGACCCGGACGTCGTGCTGCGCGCCGACCGCGGCGCCGCAGGCCCGGCCGTACACCGCGGTGCGGCCACCGTCGCTGCGCGCGCGCTCGGGTTCGCCCATCTCGCGCAGGCCGCGCGGCCGGTGCTCGTCAACGGTGCCGTCGGCCTGCTCGTCGCACCCGACGGACGTCCCCACTCCGTGCTGGCATTCACGATCGCCGACGGCACGATCGCGGAGATCGACATCCTGGCCGACCCGGTCCGGCTCGGCGACCTGGATCTGCCGGGCATCGACGGACCAGGCGGGCTCGATCACCACACGCGGTGACTGGACCCACCGTGCCGGCACGACGAGGCGTCACGGCCGACCGACGGCGCTGACGTCAGCGACCGCTGGAACCGGGGAATCCGCACGCCGACCCGGTGCACGGCGGTGCCGGAGCCGGTGTATAGGTGATCACCACCGTTGCCGCCGTGCCGGCCTCCGCCAGCGCGAGCGTGCCGCCGGCCGGCACCAGCGAGGAACCGCCGCCGCCACCGCCGCCGGAAACGGTTGCCCCGCCGCCACCGCCGTACAGTCCGGCGCCACCGCCACCGGCGTTCTCGCCCACGCCGGAGCCTGCATTGCCGCCGAATCCGAGCGTTCCCGGAGTCGCCGTGCCGGTGGCCGTGCCGCCGCCGGTGGTGGTACCGGCTCCGCCGGCGTTGGCGCCGTATCCGTTGCCGCCGGCGTCGCCGCCCAGTCCGGCGCCCGAGCCGGGGCAGCAGTTGCGCGCTCGACCGCCGCCGCCTCCGGCGACCAGCAGACGAGACTGCAACGTGGCGGGATCGCTCGTCGGCACGGTGCGCACATCGCTGGCGCCCGCGCCGCCCTGGCCGCCCGATATGGGCCGCCCCACCGTTCCCGGCGACCCGGTGCCGCCGCCGTTGAAGCCGCCCGGTCCGGGCTCACCCGGCGTGGCGAACCCGCCGGGCCCGCCGACGAGGACGTACAGCGCCCTGTTGCCGGTGACCTGGACGGTGCCGCTGACGACGGCGCCGCGGCCGTTGGCGATGGCGAAATCCCGGCCGTTGTAGGGCGCGGTGGCCGTCACGCGCAGTGACGTGACACCTGCCGGGACATGAAACTGTTGCTGAGCGCCGGTGAACCCGTAGATGCACGTCACGTCGCCGCCGGCGGTCGGTTGCACGCATTCCGCAGGCAGCGGCTGTGCCCCCACAACTGGCGGCACGAGCAACCACGCGCCGGTAGCCACGGACGCGGCGACCGCCGCCATACGAGTCGTTCTTCTCACGGTGGTGCCCCCAATTGCTGTGGCCCCGCGCGGGCCGCGTGATCCTGATGGGGATGCTAGGCCGTGTGCGACGGTCGCGGCGCCGGTTCGGAGTCATCCACGCGAGATCTCGGCACCGACGACCGTCAAGGACGACGAAACCCCCTCGTAGAGAGGGGGTTTCAGGTTGTGCGCCATCAGGGACTCGAACCCCGAACCCGCTGATTAAGAGTCAGCTGCTCTGCCAATTGAGCTAATGGCGCGCGTTTGGTGCGGAAGAGACCATAGCAGGACCCGGAGCCGGAAGTGAAATCGCCTATGACGACAACCACCCTGCTCGGTGGTAACAAACTCTGGCCCAGGTCCCGATCCCTCGGTGGGACAACCGAATCGAGACCGAGCGAAGTGGATCGGGAGCCCGTGTGCTGGCAGAATGGCAAGGCACACGGTCTCGACACACTGATGTGACTTCACGACGACGCTGGTCGGTTTCGGACGGTGCAACAACTGGCGAACGTGACGGGAGTACTCATGTGGGGCAACGGCAGTAGCGGACGACATCGGCCCGCCGCGGTGGCGGCGGTAGTCATGGTCGCCGTGCTTGCGCTGTCGGCATGCACGATCGGCGCCGACGAGGCCAAGGGTCCGCACGCGCCGATCGATTCGAACCCGGTCAGCGAGATGATCAAGCCCAAGCTCGTGGCCTCGGTCAAGGACGGCGAGGTCGGGGTGTCGCCGGCGCTGCCGGTGTCGGTCAACGTCACCGACGGCCGGCTCGGCAAGGTCACCTTGTTCACGCCCGACAACACGCCGGTCGCGGCGCAGCCGGGCCCGGACGGCCGCAGCTGGGCCACCACGGAGCCGCTCGGTTACAACCGCACATACCGGCTCGAGGTGCACGCCCGCGGGCTCGGCGGCGCGATGGTGTCCACGCTGAAGTTCACCACCAGCGCGCCGGGGAACTTGACGAAGCCGTATTTGAACCCGGGCGACAACGAGGTGGTCGGTGTCGCGCAGCCGGTCGCGATCCAGTTCGACGAGTCCATTCCGGATCGCCTGGCCGCGCAGAAGGCCATCGAGGTCAAGACGGAACCTCCGGTCGAGGGCGCGTTCTACTGGCTGAGCAACCGTGAGGTGCGCTGGCGGCCGGAGACGTTCTGGGCGCCGGGCACGAAGGTGAGCGTCAAGGTCAACGTGTACGGCCGGGATCTGGGCGCCGGTCTGTTCGGCACCGAGGACATCTCGACGCAGTTCACCATCGGCGATGCGCAGATTTTCACCGCCGACGACAACACCCACCAGGTCACAGTCACCCGCAACGGTCAGGTGGTCCGCACGATGCCGACGTCGATGGGCAAAGACAGCACGCCCACGCTCAACGGCGTCTACATCGTTGCCGACAAGCACGACAAGATCATCATGGACTCGTCGACGTACGGCGTCGCGGTCAATTCACCCGACGGCTACCGCACGCCCGTCGACTACGCCACCCGCATCTCCTACAGCGGCATCTTCTTCCACTCGGCGCCGTGGTCGCTGGGCCAGCAGGGCAACTCGAACGCCAGCCACGGCTGCCTGAACCTCAGTCCGGACAATGCCCTGTGGGTGCTGAACAACGCCAAGAAGGGCGATCCGACGATCATCAAGAACACCGTCGGCGGCACGCTGTCGGGCACCGACGGTCTGGGGGACTGGAACGTCCCGTGGAGCGTGTGGAAGGCCGGCAACGCCAACGCGCAGTAGCCCGAACGGGTGGTTATAGGTGTCCATCGCACCGATAACCACCCGTTCGCGCAATCGGGAGAAACAACAGAAGGGCGGTCCCAACCGGGACCGCCCTTCTGCTTCTTCCGGGTGACCGACGGGACTCGAACCCGCGACAGCCAGGATCACAACCTGGTGCTCTACCAACTGAACTACGGTCACCATCACGCTGGAGAACCAGCGCGGTAGATCATAACGTGCCGATGCGCGCGGGGTCTAATCGGCCTCGGGTACCGGCCCGAGCTCGGCGGCGATCAGCGCGATGTCGGCCGACGTCGGCCCCGGGTGCGGGACGAATGCGGTGCGGCGGTAGTACTCGAGTTCCCGGATGGATTCGCGGATGTCGGCCAGCGCGCGGTGTGAGAGCCCCTTCTCGGGCTGGCCGAAGTAGATGCGCGGATACCAGCGCCGGCACAGTTCTTTGATGGAACTGACGTCGATCATCCGGTAGTGCAGGTACGCGTCGAGTTTCGGCAGGTCGCGGGCGATGAAGCTGCGGTCGGTGGCAATCGAGTTGCCCGCCAGCGGCACGGTGCCCGAGACGGGCACGTGCTTGCGAATGTAGGCGAGGATCTGTTCCTCGGCCTGCGCCAGCGTGACGGTGGAGCGGCGCACCTCGTCGGTGAGCCCGGACTTGCGGTGCATCTCGGCGACCACCGGGGGCATCTGCGCCAGCGCGAGCTCGTCGCAGTGGATGACAATGTCCACTCCGTCGCCGAGCACGTTGAGCTCGCTGTCGGTGACGAGGACTGCGACCTCGATGAGCTTGTCCTGGTCGAGGCGAAGCCCGGTCATCTCACAGTCGATCCACACAAGTTTGTCCTGCACAGAGACAGCGTAATCCGCGCGAATTCCGGGTCAGCGGACCTACCATTGCATGTAGTAGCACTGCTACTGTTCAGGGGACTCATTGGACGGATCGGAGAACATCCATGACATCCGCGATCGCGGTGACGGACCTGCGCATGAGTTACGGCGACAACGATGTCCTCACGGGGGTCGATTTCGTCGCACACAGGGGTGAGGTGCTGGTGCTGCTCGGCCCGAACGGCGCCGGCAAGACGACGACGATCGAAATCCTCGAGGGCTTCCGTACCCGCACCGCCGGCCAGGTCAGCGTGCTCGACACGGATCCGGCCCAGGGCGACGAGGCGTGGCGAGCGCGCGTCGGGGTCGTGCTGCAGTCGTGGCGAGACCATGCGAAGTGGGGCGTTCGCGAACTCCTCGAACATCTCGGGCGCTACTACGCCCCGTACAGCACTGCGGCGATTCCGCGGCCGTGGGATGCGGACGATCTCATCGCGGCCGTCGGCCTCACCGAGCACGCGCACAAGAAACTCAAGAACCTTTCCGGTGGCCAGCGCCGCCGCATGGACGTCGCGATCGGCATCGTCGGTCGGCCGGAGGTGCTGTTTCTCGACGAGCCGACAGCGGGCTTCGATCCGCAGGCGCGCCGCGAATTTCACGATCTGATCCACCGGCTGTCGGACTCGGACACGACGATCCTGCTGACAACCCACGATCTGGACGAGGCCGAGAAGCTTGCCGATCGGATCCTGGTCCTCGCCGGTGGGCGCATCATCGCCGCCGGATCGGCCGACGAACTGTCGCGGCGCATGTCCACCGAGGCCGAGGTCCGGTGGACTCGCGATGGGCAACGATTCGTACACGCCACCACCGACGCGACGACGTTCGTGCGCGAACTCTTCGCCGAGTACGGCGCCGAGGTCGGCGATCTCGAGGTACGCCGCGCCAGTCTGGAAGACACGTACATGAAGCTCGTGCAAGCCGTCGAATCCGGTCGAGCCAACGAAGACAACGTGATTCGCGCATTCGACAACGAGGTGGCAGCGAAATGAACCCCACTGGCAACGCGGTCAATGCGGGCCTGCGGCGCGGCTGGATCGAGTTTCGGCAGACGCTGACAAATGGTCAGGACCTGTGGAACTACCTGTTTCTGCCGATCGTCACGGTGGTCGTGCTGTTTTTGATGGACGACGCCAAGGTGCCCGGCACCGACTTCTCCCTCGGGGCGAACACCCTGCCGGGCATCCTCGGAATGTCGGTCGTGTTCAGCGGCATGATGGGTGCCGCCGCGTCGCTCACCGTGGACCGTGAAGACGGAACGCTGTTGCGGGCCAAGGCAACTCCGAACGGCATGATCGGTTATCTGGTCGGGCGCACCACGAACTTGGCGATCGCGACAATCGCCGGTCTACTGATCATTCTGATACCGGGCGTGCTCATGTACGACAGCCTCGAGCCAGGCGGGCCCGCAAAGTGGTTGGCGCTGTTCGGAATTGTCGTCCTGGCGCTGCTGGCGACCTTGCCGGTGGGCGCGGTCATCGGCTCGCTCGGCGCCAACCCGGCGAACATCGGGCTGCTGATGCTGCCGATCATGGCGATGGTCGGCATCTCCGGAATCTTCTATCCCATAACGGCTTTGCCGGGCTGGCTGGAGTTCGTCGGGCAGTTGTTCCCGATGTACTGGGCCGGCCTGGGCATGCGTTGGGCGCTGCTGCCCGATGCGATGGTCGCCGCGGAACTCGGCGGCTCGTGGCGGCATCTGGAAATGGTTGCGGTGCTTGGCGTGTGGTCGATCATCGGTTTCGCGCTGGCGCCGATCATCCTGCGCCGCATGGCTCGTCGGGAATCCGGGTCGAATCTCGCGGCGCGGCGCCAGCGCGCGATGCAGCGTGTGAGCTAGATGCCCGAGAACATCTACAACCGCATCGCGTTGCTGCGCACCGAGCGTGGCATCTCGCGGCGCGAACTGGCCGACGCGCTCGACGTGCACTACCAGACGGTCGGGTACCTCGAACGCGGTGAATACTCGCCGAGCCTGTACCTCGCACTGCGGATCGCGCAGTTCTTCGAAGTGCCGGTGGAGGTTGTCTTCTCGCTGGACCCGTTCCCGCGAATCGGAGACCGGTCGGCATAGCCGAACGCCGCACGTTGCGACAGTGCTGAACTGCCCCCGCTCCTGCGTCGCGGGACGTTCACCACTTGTCTCATGTGTTGAATGGTGCGCTCCGCATGCTCCGCGCACTAGTGTCTGGCTGAGCAACTGCCGATTCCCCCACCAGGAGACGTGCATGACCACTCCGGACGACAAGCTGGCTGCGGCGCGCAAGGCCGCCGCCGAGGCGCAGGCCGCGCTGGAAGCTGCCGAAAAGGAAGCCGCGGCCCAGGCCGCGCCGCCCGCCCAGGCCGGCGGTTCGGACAAGGCCAAAGCCATTGCCGCAGGCTACGTCTCGGAACGGGCCGCGCTCGAACTGGGCACCGTCGTCGTCGACGGCACGGTGGATCCGCAGGCCGGAGTTCGGATCCCACTGGCCACCCTGAACCGCCACGGGCTCGTCGCGGGGGCCACCGGCACCGGAAAGACGAAGACGCTGCAGGGCATCGCCGAGCAACTCTCGCGCGCCGGCGTGCCGGTCGTGATGGCCGACGTGAAGGGCGACGTGTCCGGCCTGTCCGCGCCCGGCGAGGACAACGAGAAGATCAAGGCCCGCGCGGCGGACACGGGGATGTCGGACTGGGCGCCGGCCGGCTTCCCGGTGGAATTCGTCTCGCTCGGCACCGGCGGCATCGGCATCCCGATCCGCGCGACGATCACCTCGTTCGGGCCGATCTTGTTGTCGAAGGTGTTGGGGCTCAACGAAACCCAGGAATCCACGCTCGGGCTGATCTTCCACTGGGCCGACAGCCAGGGCCTGGCCCTGCTCGATCTGAAAGATCTGCGCGCGGTCATCGCGCACCTGACCTCCGACGAGGGCAAGGCCGACCTCAAGGGCATCGGCGGCGTCTCGAGCGCCACCGCGGGCGTCATCCTCCGCGCGATCGTCAACCTCGAGGCCGCCGGTGGCGACACGTTCTTCGGCGAGCCCGAGATCGACACCAACGATCTGCTGCGTACCGTCGGCGGTCAGGGCATGATCACTCTGTTCGAGCTGGGCGCCCAGGCCGCCAACCCGGTCATGTTCTCCACATTCCTCATGTGGGTACTGGCCGACCTGTTCCAGACGCTGCCCGAGGTCGGCGACGTCGACAAGCCGAAGCTGGTGTTCTTCTTCGACGAGGCGCACCTGCTGTTCGCCGACGCGTCCAAGGCGTTCCTCGACCAGGTCGAGCAGACCGTGAAGCTGATCCGCTCCAAGGGCGTCGGCGTGTTCTTCTGCACGCAGCTGCCCACCGACGTGCCCAACGAGGTGCTCAGCCAGCTCGGCGCGCGCATCCAGCATGCGCTGCGGGCCTTCACACCCGACGACCAGAAGGCCCTGAACAAGACGGTCCGCACGTACCCGAAGACCGACACCTACGACCTGGAGAAGGCGCTCACCTCGCTCGGCATCGGTGAGGCCATCGTGACCGTCCTCTCGGAAAAGGGTGCGCCGACTCCGGTGGCGTGGACCCGCCTGCGCCCGCCGCGCTCACTGATGGCCACCATCGGGCCCGACGCCATCAAGCAGAAGGCTTCGGCCAGCCCGCTTTTCGGCAAGTACGGCGAGACCGTCGACCGCGAGTCCGCCTATGAGAAGCTGCACGCCCGGGTGAGCGCACCGGCCGAGCAGCCCGCCGCCGAGGCGCCCGCCCCCGAGCCGCAGCGCGACGAACCCAGCGCCGCCGAACGGATCATGAAGAACCCCGCCGTGAAGAGCTTCCTGCGCTCGGCGGCCTCGGCCGCCGGCCGCGAGATCACCCGCAGCATCTTCGGCACGGGCCGCCGCCGACGCTGACGGCCGCAGGCGCCGTCGCCGGTTGCTTGACGGCGGCAGGTAAGTCACGATCATCGACCAGGCGCACACCTTTTGTGTTTCCGCACAGCTTGTGGGCGCGGAGATCGTGTGCGTCGCGTCAGAAGTTGTGCGGTAGTCGTTGCACCTGGACCGGTACTAATCGACGGTTGCGATCTGGTCGGGGTAGCGGGTCGGTGCCTTGGCTGCGACGAGCAGGTCGACGGTGCCGCGGTAGTCGCCGTCGGCGGCACGGTTGTTGCGGTAGCCCCACAATGCGCAGTCCAGGGGCGTCGGTCCGTCGTCCCAGGCACGGTCGGTCAGGTCCGCCCCCCGGTCCACGAGCAGTCGCACCGTCTCGGTCCGCCCGTGCATTGCGGCCTGGTCGAGCGGGGTGAAGTTGCTCCAGCCGCGGGTGTCGACGGCCAGGCCCGAATCGAGCAGGTTGGCGACGATCTCGGTGCGCCCCAGCAGCGCGAACTGTCCGAGAATCCACCCGTAGCCGGTGCCGCACGGGTTGCCGAGCGACGGCGGCGGGGCAGCGGGCAGTTCGGTCGACTCACCCCGCGCGACGGCCAGCACTGCCCGGTCCACGTCGTCGAGTTCGGCTGTGGCGCCGCGACTTTCGAGCAGCTCGTAGGCGGCCAAGTGGCCACATCGGGCGGCCAGCGCGAGCGGGCGGCGTCCGACGTCCCAGCGGTCCCAAGGGGTGTCGATCTCGGCGCCGGCGTCGAGCAGCAGCGTCAGGATGTCCAGCCCGCGTCCTCGTGAAATCGCATGGTGCAAACAATGATTCGCGTTCACGCCGACACCGCGTTCCAGGAACCAGCGCAACCCGGCGGCGTCCTCGAAATCCAGCTTGTGGTTGACCAGATTCTCGAAACCCTTGCGGTACAACAGGTCCAGGATCTCGGTGTCGGACTGCTCGCACGCGTGATAGAACGCGTCGTCGTCCGGTCGAGCACCGGCGTCGACGAGCAGCCGCAGCAGCGTGGGATCACCGTGATCGACCGCGGCGAACAGGACCGAGGCGATGCCTTCCCCGCCCCACTCCACGGTGTGCGCGTTCGGATTCGCACCCTCGTCGAGCAGCAGCTTCACGCACGCGCGTACGTCGTCACCGCGACCGGGTCCACGCAACAGCGTCAGCAGCGGCGCCACCCCGTCGAGTTCGGTGCGTGCCAGCGCAGCGTCGGCGGCGAGTAGCTGCGCGAGCGCCGCCGCATCCGCCGCCCGCAAGGCGGCCCCGAATTCTTCCGTGGCCTGCGCCGTCGTCTCCATACCGCGGACCGTACCCACCTACGATGCGTTCCATGCCGACGCGCCGACAAGCCGTCGCCGACGCGCCGAGAATCCATCGCCGGCGCGCTGACCACCTCCTGCCGCCCGACTGAAGGTCGCCTTCATGCAGACAGATGCAATGAAGGTGACTCTGACGCCGTTCAGCCTCCGAGCTTGCGATAGAACCGCCCGACAATCGGTGCGACGGCCGCGCGCGGGCTGTAGCCTCCGGCCACCGACATGCCCTTGGAAAGTACACCCGGAACCACCCGCATCTTGTTGCGCGACAACGCATCCAGCGACAGGCGCGCGGTGTGTGCGGTGTCGACCCAGAGGAAGTCCGGGACCAGCCGGTCCACCAGCGACGGGTCGGCGGGCGCCTCGCCGCGGACCGGACCGGGGGCCAGCAGCGTGACGTGTACGCCGGTGTCTTTGAGCTCGCCGCGCAGCGATTCCGAGAACGTGTTGGCGAAGGCCTTGGTGGCGGCGTAGGTGGCGTTGAACGGGATCGGCATGTTCCCGGCGGCCGATCCACTGGTCAGAATGCCGCCACCGCCGCGGCGCAGCATCCCGGGCAGCACGGCGAGGGTGAGATCGTGCACCGCAACGGCATTGAGCTGAACCTGCGCCTGTTCGCCGGTCGCGGGCAGCGCGGACAGCGGTCCGAAGGTTGCGGTACCCGCGTTGTTGCACAGGATCGCGACGTCGCGTGCGGCCAGCTCGTCGCACAGTGCTTGCCGTGCAGCGGGGCTCGCCAGATCGGCGACGCGGACTTCGGCGACCACACCGTATTCGGCCGTCAGGCGTGCGGCCAGCGCGCCGAGCACGTCGCCGCTGCGCGCGGTGAGAACCAGTGCGTAGCCGCGGGCAGCGAGTTCCTCGGCGAGGGCTTTCCCGATCCCTCCGGACGCTCCGGTGACGACGGCGCAATTGGTCGATGACGGCGCGGGCACACTCACGCCCGGCAGCCTACAAGGGACGCCGCCACAGCCCACGAGTGTGCTGGCAGGGCGGGAAGTTCACGCAGATTCCGCCGTCTCAGCACATTCGGCCGGGACTGTCAGCACTTGACGTTGACCTTCGCGCTCGGCGAGAACGAGACGTGCACGTGGTCGTAGTGGTTCTGAGTCGGGCTGCCGCGGTCTTCCATCATCGACCAGCCGCCGCCGTCGTTGTAGCGCTGCTGCCAGATGACGTAGGTGACGCCGAGTTCCTTGCGGTGCGCCAGCACGAATTCGGCCAGCGCGGTGCCGACCGCCGGGTTGGGCATCATGAAGTCCAGCGCGAGCCCGATGGAATGGTCGTCGCCGCCGCCGGCGCGCCCGCGCGCGCCGCCGACGTCCTTCACCTTGAACATGTTCTTCAGGAAGTTTCCGACCTGGGCGACGTGCGGCTTGGTGCCCGAGAGGTTCGATGAGCACGCTTCCTTGAGGAAGTCGGCCAGCTGCGGGCCCGGCGGCGGCAGCGGTGGGGCCACGTTCACCGCGGGCGGTTCCGGCGCGGGTTGCGCGGCCTGTTGCGGTGCGGCCGTTTCGGGTGCGGGCGCGGCGCTGGAGGTAGACGGCGACAGCGCGGCCGGGGCGGGCGACTCGCCCCAGGTGGTGACTACCGTCGCTCCGACGAGCGCGACGATCAGCAGCGGTACCGCAAGGACGGCGAACCGCTTTCCGGGCAGGGCCCGAACTGCGGCCAGTGCCGCGCCCACCAGTGGCGCCAGCGCAAGCTTCGGTCGCTTGCGTGGCGCTGCGTGTTTGCGATGGGCTCCGGGCACTGTCGTGGATCACCGTCCAGGGTCGGGACAAAGTCGCGCCACACATTACGAGACGGTCGCGGCGATGTCACATCGGGGGTACCGCACGCATCGGCCGGGCCTCGTTCGAGACCCGGCCGAAACTGTGCGGTCACAGCGTGGCGGCCAGCCGAGTGCCCTGGTCGATGGCGCGCTTGGCGTCCAGCTCGGCAGCCAGTTCGGCACCGCCGATCAGGTGTACGTCCAGCCCGGCGGCGCGCAATGGTTCGTGCAGGTCGCGCACCGATTCCTGGCCCGCGCACACCACCACGTTGTCCACGTCGATAACGCGCGGGCGCTCGTGCTTGTCACCGAAACTGATGTGCAGGCCGCGGTCGTCGATGCGCTCGTAGTTCACCCCGCCGATCTGCTCGACGCCCTTGGCCTTGACGGCGGCGCGGTGTACCCAGCCCGACGTCTTGCCCAGGCTCTTACCGAACGAGCCGGTCTTGCGTTGCAGCAGCACCACGTCGCGTGCGGGCGGCGCGGGCTTGGGCGTGGTGAGGAACCCGGGTGCGGTCTCGTCGTCGGTGACGCCCCACTCTTCCTTCCAGTCGTCGAGCTTGAGGCTGGGGGAGCCGTCGACGGTGAGCCATTCGGTGACGTCGAAGCCGATGCCGCCGGCTCCGATGACGGCGACCTTCTTGCCCACCGGCTTCTCCTCGCGAACCAGTTCGGCGTATGACAGCACCTTCGGGTGGTCGATGCCCGGGATGTCGGGGATGCGCGGCTTCACGCCGGTGGCGAGCACGATCGAGTCGTAGTTGCCGGCGATCAGTTCGTCGGCGGTGACGCGGCGCGCGAGATGGACGCGCACTCCGGTCACCTCGAGCCGGCGGGTGAAGTAGCGAATCGTCTCGGCGAACTCCTCCTTGCCGGGGATGCGCCGCGCGATGTCGAACTGTCCGCCGATCTTGTCGTCGGCCTCGAACAGATCCACCGTGTGTCCGCGCTCGGCGGCGTTGACCGCGGCCGCCAGACCGGCCGGCCCCGCCCCGACGACGGCCACCTTGCGGGCGCGCCGCGTCGGCAGCAGTACCAGCGAAGTTTCATGTCCGGCACGGGGATTGAGCAGACACGACACGGTCTTGTTGCCGAAGGCGTGGTCCAGGCAGGCCTGATTGCACGCGATGCAGGTGTTGATCTCGTCGGCACGCTGCAGTTGTGCCTTGAGCACCCATTCCGGGTCGGCGAGCAGCGGGCGCGCCATCGAGACGAGGTCCGCGTCGCCGCGAGTGAGGACTTCTTCGGCGGTCTCCGGCATGTTGATGCGGTTCGACGCGCACACCGGGATGGTCACGTGGGCTTTGAGTTTCGCGGTGACATCGACGAACGCCGCGCGCGGCACCGAGGTGACGATGGTGGGCACCCGAGCCTCGTGCCAGCCGATGTCGGTGTTGATGATGGTGACCCCGGCGGTTTCGAGATCCTTTGCCAGCGCGACGATTTCGTCCCAGGTCTGGCCTTCCTCGACGTAGTCGGCCATGGACAGCCGGAACATGACGATGAAATTCGGGCCGACCGCCGCGCGAATCGCGCGGGCGATTTCGACGGCGATCCGGCGGCGGTTCTCGGCCGAGCCGCCCCAGCGGTCGGTGCGCTTGTTCGTGCGCGGTGCGAGGAACTGGTTGATGAAGTAGCCCTCGCCACCCATGATCTCGACGCCGTCGTAGCCGGCGAACTGCGCCAATTCGGCGCTGCGCGCGTAGTCGGCGATGGTCGAACGAATGCCCTTCTCGGACAGCGCCTTCGGCTTGAACGGGTTGATCGGCGCCTTGATCGCCGAGGCCGACACGCTGAACGGGTGGTAGGCGTAGCGGCCGGCGTGCAGGATCTGCAGCGCGATCTTGCCGCCCTCGGCGTGCACCGCCTTGGTGACCACCCGGTGGCGGTAGGCGTCCTGTTTGGTGATCATCTGCGCGGCCAGGGGCAGCAGCCAGCCCTGCCGGTTCGGGGCGAAGCCGCCGGTGACGATCAGCCCGACGCCGCCGCGGGCGCGCTCGGCGAAATACGCTGCAAGCCTTTTGATGTGCCACGAGCGGTCCTCGAGGCCGGTGTGCATCGAGCCCATCACCACGCGGTTGCGCAGGGTGGTGAACCCAAGATCCAGCGGTGTGAACAGGTGTGGGTAGGCGGTCATTCGGAATCCTCTTCCAATGCGGTGAGTACTTCGGTGCACCAATCCGTGAAGCCCTCTTCCACGCGGATGCCTCCGCGCAGTACGAGGTATTGGTGCAAGGCGGACCCTCGAAGGCTGGTGGGGTCGCCGAAGTCGGTTTTCTCGATCATGCGGTACACGTCGAGTCGTTGGGCGTGCCGGTCGCGGTGGCGCCGCACGTCGGCGCACAGTGCGGCGATGTCGCCGTAGGTGGCGGCGCGGATCTTGACGGCCAGATCGTCGCGCAGGTTGCCGGGTTGGCTCGGTGTGGCGATCCAGCGGGCCAGTTCTTCGCGGCCCTGCGGGTTCACGCGGTAGATGCGTTTGTCGGGCCGGCCCTCCTGGGCGACGTCCTCGGCGTCGAGCCAGCCGTCGCCGTGCATGCGGCGCAGCACCTTGTAGATCTGCTGGTGGGTCGCCGTCCAGAAGAATCCGATCGATTTGTCGAAGCGGCGCGCCAATTCGTAGCCCGAGCCCGAGCGTTCGGACAGGGCCACCAACAGGGCATGTTCCAGCGACACACCGACACCGTACTATGCAACTAGTTTCTTATGGGCGTGATGGGCAGACAATTCCGATCGGCACGCCTACAGTCCGGGCCATGAACAACCGGCAGGTCTTCGCCTGGTCGCTGTGGGACTGGGGATCGGCGGCCTACCACGCCGTGATCCTCGGCTTCGTTTTCTCCGTCTACCTCACCGACGGGGTCGGCGACGACCTGCCGGGATCGGTGTCGCCGAGTACCTGGCTGGCGGTGGCCATGGGGGTCGCCGGGTTCTTCGTGGCGATTCTCGCCCCGGTGACCGGGCAGTACTTCGACGCCCTCGCCAAACGCAAACTGGCGCTGGGGGTGCTCACCGGCGCCACCGTAACGTGCATCGCGGCAATGTATTTCGTCTACGACGACTACCACTACCTGGCGCTGGGCCTGGTGCTGCTGGCGGTGGGGGCCATCCTCGTCGAGCTTGCCCAGGTGCCCTACAACGCGATGCTGCGGCAGGTTTCCACGCCCGACAATCTCGGTCGCATCTCCGGATTCGGCTGGGCGATGGGATATTTCGGCGGGATCGCGCTTCTGCTGCTGTGCTACGTCGCGTTCATCGCCGGTGACGGCGACACCCGTGGCCTGTTCGAGGTGAGCACCGAGGGCGGCCACTACATCCGCCTCGTCGCGCTGGTCGCTGCGGTCTGGTTCGCGGTGTCGGCGATTCCGGTGTTGTTCGCCGTGCCCGAGGTGACGCGTGCCGTGTCCGACGCAGCCGACCCGGGCGCCGCCACCGCGGGGTTCTTCGGCTCCTATCGCGTGCTGTGGCGCGACGTGCGCGAACTGTGGGCCATCGACCGGCGCACCGTCTGGTTCCTGTTCGCCAGCGCGTTGTTCCGCGACGGGCTCACCGGTGTATTCACCTTCGGTGCGGTGCTCGCGGTGAGCGTCTACGGGCTCACCGACGACGACGTCCTGCTGTTCGGCATCGCCGCGAATGTCGTGGCGGCGGTGGGCGCCATCGTCGGCGGCCGGATCGAAGACCGGGTCGGCCCCAAGGCGGTCATCGTGTGGTGCCTGATAGCGCTGCTCGCCGTCGGAGTGGTCCTGATGTCGGTCCGCGGACCGCTGCTGTTCTGGATCTTTGCGCTCGCACTGTGCGTGTTCATCGGCCCGGCGCAGTCGTCGTCGCGCACGTTCCTGGCCCGGCTGACCCCGCCCGGGCGCGAAGGCCAGATGTTCGGGCTCTACGCGACCACGGGCCGCGCCGTGTCGTTCCTGGCGCCGACGTTGTTCGCGCTGTTCGCGTTCACCTTCGCCACGGACCGCGCGGGCATCGCAGGCCTGCTGCTGGTAGCAGGGGCGGGCTTGGCCGCGTTGCTGGCGGTGCGCGCACCCGCGGTCAGCGCTTCGGTTTCCACTCCTTGACCCCGACGAGTACCAGCCGCAGCTGCCGGTGCATGCGGGCCAGCACGTCGGGCTTGGCGCGCTCGCTCGACGACGCCCAGCTTGCGACGCCGTCGAGCATGGTGCTGACGATGAGGCCGGCGGCCATGTCCAGATCGTCGGTGTCCCAGTTCTTGGTGGTCGGCAGCCGCGACAGGTCGATCGTGAAATCGGCTGTGACCAAACGAAGTTCGGTTTCGATGGCCTTGCGCACCCGCTCGTTGCCGCCGTAGCGCTCGCGGTAGACGAACAGGAACAGCTCCGGCGCGGCCTGCAGGTGTTCGGTGAACACCTGTAGCCGGGCGGCTGCGGTGTCGGTGCGTCGCGCGTCGCGCAGGCTGGCGCGCAGCGCGGCGGTGGCCTCGTCCACCAGCACCAGGCCGAGTTCGTCCAGCGACGCGAAGTGCCGGTAGAACGCCGTGGGCACAAGGTCTGCGGTGCGGGCGATTTCGCGCAGGCTGACGCCCGCGAAGCCGCGTTCGGCGGCCAGCGACAAGGCGCCGTCGAGCAGCGCCCGGCGGGTGTTCTCCTTGCGCTCCGCGCGCGACTGGTGCGGGCGTGAACTCATGGTTGGCAGCGTACAGGTGTGCACCGGGGTGTTAGTCAGATCACTTTGGTGCGCGGTTGACAACTGCATGGGGGTCCTTGTCACACTAAGAGAGTGTACAGATGTGCACCGAAATAAGGAGATCTCATGCGACTGCTCGGCCTACTGGAGACGTTGACAACGCCGCATTCGGTCGACCGCTACCTCGAACTCGTTGCACCGATGCTCACCGTGCGCGACATTCGCGCTGAAGTTGTTGCAGTGCAGCACAATACCGCGGACAGCGTGACGCTCACGCTGCGTCCCACGCGGCAGTGGACAGGGTTCAAAGCCGGGCAGTTCGTCCAGGTCGGTGTCGTGATCGACGGCGTGCGGCACACACGCTGCTACTCGCCGGCCGCTTCGGAGTACACGAATGAACTCATCGAACTCACCGTGAAGGCGCACGCCGACGGTCTGGTGTCGCAATATCTCAAGCGGCACGCGTCGGTCGGCTTGGTGGTGTCGCTGTCGCAGGCCGAGGGCACCTTCCGGCTGCCGACCGGACGTCCGGACCGGATCGTGCTGATCTCCGGCGGCAGCGGCATCACTCCCGTGATGTCCATGCTGCGCACGCTGCTGGACGAAAACTACGGCGGTGACGTCGTGTTTCTGCACTACGCAGACAGTCCGGAGCATGTCGCATACCGCGCGGAGCTCGCCGAACTGGCCAATGTCGAGCTCAAGTATCCGGCCGTGCACGGCTTCTTCGACGAGACCCACCTGCCGCACTGGTGGCGTGACGCGCAGACCTATCTCTGCGGGCCCGCCCCGCTGATGAACAGCGTCCGCGCGCTGTACGAGGTCGAGCGTCTCGGTGAACGCCTGCACACCGAAGAATTCACACCGGCTGTCGTCGCCGCGCCCGGCGAGGCCGGCGGCACCGTGGAATTCAGTTCCTCCGGCGTCCGCGTCGAGAACACCGGCGCGGCGCTGCTGGACCAGGCCGAGGCCGCCGGGCTCACCCCTGAGTACGGCTGCCGCATGGGAATTTGCTTCTCCTGCACCGCCGTTCGGCGCTCGGGTTGCACCCGCAACCTGCGCACCGGCGACCTGGACAGCGATCCGGATCAGCCCATCCAACTGTGCATCTCCGCGCCCGTCGGCGATGTCCAGATCGACATCTGAGGAGTCGAAGAATGAATCAGATCGTGCTCACCCCAGACCAGGTCGACGAGCTCGGCCGCGAACTCGACGAGCTGCGTGCCCGCATCGTGGCCCAGCTCGGGACCGAAGACCGCGAGTACCTGTACAAGATCATCAAGACGCAGCGCACGCTCGAAGTGGTCGGTCGCGGCTGCTTCTACCTGGGCTTCCTGCCGCCGTTCTGGCTCGCGGGCGTCGCCGCCCTCGGGGTGTCGAAGATTCTCGACAACATGGAGATCGGCCACAACGTCATGCACGGCCAGTACGACTGGATGCGGGAGAAGGAGCTGAACTCCCGCGAGTTCGAGTGGGACACCGTGTGCCCGGCCGACCAGTGGCGGCACTCGCACAACTACATGCACCACACCTACACCAACGTGCTCGACATGGACCGCGACATCGGCTACGGCATCCTGCGGATGGACCGGGCGCAGAAGTGGAATCCGTACTACCTGGGCAATCCGGTGTGGGCGTTCCTGCTCATGGTGGGCTTCGAGTGGGGCGTCATGCTGCACGAGCTCGAGGCCGAGAACGTGGTGCAGGGCAAGCGCCGCTGGCGCGACGTCAAGCCGCTGATCAAGGGCTGGTGGCGCAAGGCGGGCCGGCAGGTGGTCAAGGACTACGTCGTGTTCCCCGCGCTCACCGGGCCGCTGTTCGTCACCACGCTGCTCGGTAACGCCGCGGCGAACCTGGTGCGCAACGTGTGGGCGTACTCCATCATCTTCTGCGGCCACTTCCCGAGCGGCGTGCAGACCTTCACCGCCGAGGAAACCGGTCTCGCCGAGGGGTCGACGCACCAGGAAACTCGTGGCGAATGGTACGTCCGCCAGATGCTGGGCTCGGCGAACATCGAAGGTGGACCGTTGTTCCACATCATGTCGGGCAACCTGAGCCACCAGATCGAGCACCATTTGTTCCCTGACCTGCCCGCTTACCGGTACCCGCAGATGGCTCCGGAGGTGCGTGCCCTGTGTGAAAAGTACGGCCTGCCTTACAACTCGGGTGGCTTCTTCAAGCAGATCGGGTCGGTCTGGCAGAAGATTTTCAGTCTTGCCCTCCCCAATTCGCTGACCCGGCCCGATTCCGTACCCGGTGTTATCGTTCTGCGTGAAATCCGTGCCGCCTGAAGGGATCTGAAACAATGGCACTTACCCTGGAAACCACGAAGGACGTTGTCCAGGAGTTGACCGAGTCGGCTTCCACCCGCGTCGGCAACATCGCGAACATCGTCACCGACGCCGTGCGTGAGGTCACCCGCGAGATCGGCGACTGGATCTCGGACTCCGTCGAGGCCACCGACGCCATCCGCAAGCCGGTCGAAGAGGCCGAGGTGTCCGACGTGCTCGAGGCCGAAGTCACCGAATAGGTCGTGTCGGGGCTGCAATTAGGCACAGCGTGGTGCCTGATTGCAGATCTGCCCGCCGAGTCTGTACAGCGAATCCGCGGTCGGTGAGCACGGATTCCAGTCTCGCCTGTTCCGCGTCGACAGTCGACGCGTCGAGCGGCTGATATCCCACATAAAGACGTCCCGAGGGCTGCAGGTGGTCGCGAACCACCTGCAGCTCTGTCGTCGGATCACCCCGCAGCAGCACCGGCACGTGGATCGCCAGAATCTTGTCGAATCGCCGTCGCAGGCGGAGTTCGGCGAACTCCGCGACGACGATCTCGGCGTCCGGGTTGCGCCGGCGCGCCGCGGCAACCATTTTCGGCGACCGATCGACCGCGACAATCGTTGGTGCCGATAGCTTTTCACGGATCAGGTCGACACAGACGCCGTAGCCGCAGCCGATCTCGAGCACGGTGTCTGCGGGCCGAACATTCATGCATTCCACCGTCCACACCAGACGATCCGCCGCTTTGTCCGCCATGCTTGTAGATCATGAAGTTCCTCATCCTGATCTACAACAACCCACAATCACGTGCGGTGTGGCAATCGCTGCCGCCCGCGCAGCGGGAGGCGGGGCTGGCCGCCTACCGAGCGCTCGACGCCGAGCTGGAAGCTTCCGGTGAGCTCGTCGTGGCCGCGCCGCTGGCGCCGTCGGCGGGCACGACCGTCGGCCCGCTCGCGACCGACGGCCCCTTCGCCGAGGTCAAGGAGTTCCTCGCGGGGTTCTACGTCGTCGACTGCGACGACGCCGCACGCGCTCGCCAGATCGCCGCGCGCATCCCGGAGGCGGAGTTCGGTGCCGTCGAGGTGCGCCCGACGATCACGCTCGACGAGTTTGCCTGAGCGGCTCCCCTCGGGTGCTTCGCGCCCACTTTCCTGGTTCGCGCCGGCTATAGGGGCTCGGGGCGGCAACCGAGTGCGAAGTGTGCAGCTCAGCGGTCGTTGTCGTCCGGGCGCGGGGTGTTGCGCAGCAGGTCCTTGCGGATCGACTCGAGCTGCAGGCCGATGCCGTTGCCGCGAGCGCGGCTGAGTAGCCCGGCCGGCTGCACCAGGCGCTGCACGAGAAATTGCTCGACGTCGGCGAGCTGGCGGGCCAGCTCAGCGTCGCCGCGGACCGCCGCCGACCGCTGGGCTTGGCGGACGGCCCGGATCTTCGGATCCGCGGCATCGTCGAGGGCTGGGGCGGCTTCGAGCACCAGTAGCGTGCGCTCGGCGGCGTCGGCGACGGTCCGCGACACGACGACCACAACCTGTTTCGGAATGGCGACGACGCCGGTCAGCAGGCCCACGGTGTGACTCCTTCGATCTGGACCGGCTCAGTATGCCGCCCGCTGTGATCGCACGCCCACCGTGTCCGTTCGCGTCCGCACGCGCGCTGACGCGAACGTGCCGCACGCGCTGACGCGAACGTGCCGCACGCGCTGACGCGAACGTGCCGTTCGTGTGCTGAGGCGAACGTGCCGTTCGGTGCGTTCAGTGCACAGAAGGGCACGTTCGCTTCGTCGACGGAGGTCTGGCGGCCGTCGGAGTGCACCGGCCGTTCGCGTCGTGACGGTGCGGGGTCAGCGGGGGAAGGTGGTTTGCGTGTCTTCGGGGCGGGCGTCGGCGGCTGTATAGGTGACGGTGTGGACCTTGTTGCCGTCGGCGTTGCGCAACGTGATGGTGCCGCCCCGGTTGCCGAGCTGAATGCCCTTGCCGTCCAACGGGATCGACAGCGACTTGCCGGCGTCGACCGTGCCCGCAAGGGTCGTGATCCGGCCGTTGCGGTCGAGGAGTTCCCAGCCGGTCAGGTCTTGCGCCGTGTCGGTGTCGTTCGCCAGCACGATCACCTCGCGACCGTCGTCGGCACCGCCCGGGTTGAGCAGCGCCCGGTCGATCCGGATGCCGCCGCCAGGAGCCGACGGGGTCGTCGCGCCGGGTGCCGACCCGCCGCCCGATGCCGTGCCGCCGGGCGTCGTTGTGCCGGTGCCGTCGGTGCTTGCGCCGGGTGCGCCGCCGCCCGGGGTCGTTGCGCCGCCCGGCCCACCGGTTCCCGTGCCTGGGATCGGCTGCGCATGGTCGGTGATGATCTCGCTCAGTTCCCGAGCGCCCGCCGCGGGCTTGCCGTCCTCGTCGGTCGGCACGAATTGGGTTTGGAAGGCCAGGAACAGCCCGACGTAGCGATCGTCGAACTTCAGCACGATGCCGCCGTCGTGGAAGACGCCGTTGTCGCCGGCGAACCTGCCGACGTTGCCCTGGTTCATGTGGATGTTGTGAATACCGTGCAGGCCGTCGAGGTTGCCGAATTCCTTGTCGATCGGCTTGTTCAGGTTCTTCGTGAACTTGTCGCCGAACGCAAAGATTTCGCCACCGGATGCGCGGCACTGGTCCAGGTAGTTCGACAGCAGATCCTGTAGGTCGTCGCTGTGCGAACTGCCCGACGGCGGCAGCGCGGCGCCGTCTTCGAAGGCGAACAACTGCGCCTTCTGGTAGTCGAGTGCCTCCGCCTCGTTGGGCGCACGCTTGGTGAAACCTGTTTGCAGCGAGTTCAATCCGGCCAGAATTGCGTGTTCGGGCAGCGGGTCGACCACCCAGTAGACGACGAACGAGCCGTCGGTGGACTGCACGTTGACGGCGATGCGCCACGGCTGCCCGGACGGTTCGAGTACTCGGATCTGCAGGTGTGGCGAGGAGTCGCCGTCCTCGCGCTGGTAACGATCCACGGTGCCGCGCAGCACTCCGTACAGCATTGCGTTCCCCTTCGCTCGTCTATGTCGAAAAGCTTGGCAGTCGCGGGCTCCGGAGTATCGAGTAGCCCGCTACCCGGGTTCGGGCCGTCTCGCACCCTATGACGGATGGGGGAGGGCGGCATCTGCACGGTGGTTGCGTTCCCTAAACCAGAAATCCCCGCCGAATCGGCGGGGATTTCTGGTGTGCGGCTACTACTTGCCGAGCGCGCGCAACTGGTAGAGCCCCTTGGTGGTGGCCACCACGACACCGTTGGTGTCGGTGAGTGTGGCCTCGAGCTCGAAGTCGCACTTGCCGTGTTCGGCTGCGGTGGCCTCGATACGGGCTATCTCGTCCTCCGACAGCGTGGCCTCCGACGTGATGTCGGTCTTTGCGGCCTTCTTGAAGAAGATCTGCAGATCCTTCACCAGCGGGTAGTACGCCGAATTGTCGAACGTCGCCAACGGGATGGCGCCGCCGAGCATTTCACCGACGGTGAAGAGCACGCCGGCGTACATCACGCCGAAGTGGTTGCCGTTGCCCGCAATCGGTACTCGCAACTTGGCGTGGCCGCGCCGGATCTCGACGGCCTCGACGCCCATCTTGTGCGCGACCGGGATGAGCGATTCCAGCGAGCCGTTCAGAATGTCGGCGAACGGCGGAGTGTCCTGGGTGGTTTCGGTCATGCGCGCAGCAGTCCCTTCGCGATGTGGGTGATCTGTACTTCGTTCGAGCCGGCGTAGATCATCAGCGACTTCGCATCGCGTGCCATCTGCTCGACTGCATACTCCCGCATGTATCCGTTACCACCAAGTAACTGAACGGCCTCCATGGCAACGTCGGTGACGGCTTGTGACGAGTACGCCTTCATAGCCGACGCCTCGGCAAGGGTGGGCAGCTTTCCGTCCCGGGCCATCTCGATGCCGCGAAACACCATGGCTTCCACATTGATTCGGGCGATTTCCATGTTGGCCAGCTTCAGTTGGATCAACTGGAAGTCGGCGATCGGCCGGCCCCAGAGGCTACGGTTCTTCGCGTAGTCGAGGCAGATGCGCAGGCACTCCTCGATCACGCCGAGCGCCATGGCGGCCACGCCGACACGTTCCATGACAAAGCCTTCGCGCGCGCTGTCGCGCCCGTCGCCGCTGCCCTTGCGCTCCTCGGTTTCGCCGAGCAGCCGGTCCCGGCTCACCCGTACGTTGTCGAAGAACAGTTCGCCGGTGTGGCTGGCGTTGATGCCCATCTTCTTGAACGGCTTGCCCTGGGTGAAGCCGTCCATGCCGCGATCGAGCACGAACCCGAGCACCTTGCGTTCGCGTGGTTCGACGGCGTCGTCGAACAACTTGGCGTACACGATCACGACGTCGGCGTCCGGACCGTTGGTGATGAACGTCTTCTGCCCGTTGAGGATGTAGTCCTCGCCGTCGCGTTTGACGGTGGTTTTCATGCCGCCGAAGGCGTCGGAGCCCGAGTCGGGCTCGGTGATCGCCCAGGCCGCGATTTTGTCCATCGTCACCAGTTCGGGCAGCCAGCGCTTGCGCTGCGCCTGGGTGCCCTCCTTGAGGATCGTGGTGACGCCGAGGCCGTAGTGCACGCCGAATGTCACGAACAGACCCATACACGCCGCGCACAGCTCCTTGGTCAGGATGACGCCCATGCTCTCCTGGCCGCCGAGACCCAAACCGCCGGCGCCGGAGCGCTTCTTGTCTTTCTGCTCGCCGGTGTCCGGGGCTTCGCCGGCGGCCAGGATCTTCTGTAGGGCGTCGGTCGCCATCTCGTCGATGGCGAACGTCTTGAGCAGGTTGCGCAGAATCGGGTAGGGCGACACCTCGCCGGATTCGAGGCCGTCGCGGTGGGGCCGGACGTTCGCGTCCATCCATTCCCGGACCGCTCCGATGATCAGATTGTCGGTTTCCGACCATTCGTACATGTCGCCTCCTACGGCAGCCGGCTGGCGATGTCGTCGATCTGCCACGGACCGTCGGTCTCGATGGTCCGCACGTCGTGCCAGCCGGCGAGCTCCGAAATCGCGCCGCCCTGCACCGCGAAAACCTTGCCGGTGATGGGGCATTTCTCGGTGGACAGGTACGCGACCAGGGGCGAGATGTTCGCCGGGCTGAAGGCGTCGAACTCACCCTCGCCGACCTCGGCGGCGAACAGCGCGTCCATGCCGGGCGTCGCGAGCGTCAGCCGCGTACGGGCAATGGGCGCAATGGCATTCACGCGCACGCCGTAGCGCTCGAGTTCGTCGGCCGCGACCAGGGTGAGCGCGGCGATGCCCGCCTTGGCGGCGCCGTAGTTGGCCTGGCCGGCATTCGGCACCGTGGTGCCGGAGGCCGACGCGGTGTTCACGACCGCGGCATTGGGTTGGTTGCCGGACTTGCTCTGCGACTTCCAGTACGCCGCGGCGTGCCGCAGCACCGCGAAATGGCCCTTGAGGTGCACGGTGAGCACCGCATCCCACTGTGCTTCCTCGAGCCCGGCGACGAAGCCGTCGCGCAGGATCCCGGCATTGTTGATCACCACGTCCAGCCCGCCGAACTCGTCGACTGCCTGCGTCACGAGATTCTGGGCGCCGTCCCAGGTGGCGATGTTGTCGGTGTTGGCGACAGCGCTGCCGCCGGCGGCGACGATCTCGTCGACGACCTGCTGCGCCGGCCCGGTGTCGGCACCTTCGCCGGCGTTGTCGCCGCCGAGGTCGTTGACGACGACCGCTGCGCCTTCGGCTGCGAACAGCAGCGCGTGCTCACGGCCGATGCCGCGTCCGGCACCGGTGACGACGGCGATCCGTCCGTCCAATGCGCCCATGAAGTTCAGCTCCTTCGGAGAGGGGAAATGCGCGGCGCGCTCGGTCGGGGTGAGCGCGCCGCGCAGCTTCAGTCGGAGACGACCGCGAGGCCGTCCTTGACGACCACCTCGTCGCCCGCCGTAGTTTCGAATTGATAGGTGGTGGCGCCGTCGTGCGAGCCGCGACGCCAGATGGTCGTTTCGAGGTCCTGGCCAGGGAGCACGGGCTTGGCGAAACGCACCGCAAACCGGCGCAGCCGGGTCACGTCGGAATCGGCGACCTCGCTCAGCAGCGCCCACGACGTGAATGCCATCGTGCACAGCCCGTGGTTGATGATGCCGGGCAGGCCGAGTTCCTTGGCCAGTTCGGCGTCCAGGTGGATCGGGTTGGGATCGCCGGACGGCCCGGTGTAGCGGAACGTCTGGTCGTCGTCGACGTGCTGGCTCACCTTCGCCACCGGTGCCTGCGCACGCAGACTTTCGTCGAACTTGTGCGTGGGTGCCAGTTCGCCAATTGTCTTGCCGGCGTTGATGCCACGCACGAAACAGGTGACGTACTGCGTGTTGACCAGTGCACCGTCGGCGGCGCGCGCCTCGACGACGATCGCGGCGGCGGTGCCGTTGTCGAGTCCGGCATAACCGGTCGCCTTGGCGCGGGTGATGAGTTGTTCACCCGGCCGAACCGCACGGCCGAAGTGAAAGTCCTGCTCGCCGTGCACGATTCGTGGGATTGCCGCGATCGGCAGCACCTCGAGCGCCGGTTCCATCATCGACTCGAATACCGGGACGACGTTGAACACCGGGGGTGCGATGTCACCGTTGCGATGCGCGGGGATCGGATCGTTGGTTGCCGCAGCGTATTCCGCGATCCGCTCCCGGGTCACCTCGAAGGTGACCTCCTCGGTCCACCGCCCGATTCCGGAATCGTCGAACTCGTATTCTTGCTCGGTCATGGCCTCAGACGCCCGCCGTGGCCAGCGCGTCGAGCTGGTCCAGCGACTTCTCGAGGTGCTTGCGGCCTTCCTTCTCGACCGCCTTGCCGAGCGCGCCCTTGATCAGCGCGCCCTCGAAGTCGCCGGCGACGTTGAACACGGTGCCGCCGTCCTCGGCGGGAACCAGCTCGAAGGTGAACGCCACCTTCACTCCGGCCATGCCGGTCGCGCTGAGCGCCAACTTCGACGGGGCCTCGACGGCGTCGACGTGCCATTCGAACTTGTTGGCCATGCCGAGCATGACGACCTTCGCGACCAGCGTGGACCCGACCGCGACGACGGCCGGCGGCTCCTCCATCCAGCGTTCGTGGATGGTGAACCACTCGCCCCAGGTGTTCGGGTTCGAGGCGATGGCGTAGAGCTGCTCCGGCGATGCGGTCATGGTCTTGCTGTGCTCGATGTGTCCCATGGCGATACTCCTCGTTGAGTTGAAACGTTGGCGGACTCGATGTTTCGGGGTTCGGTTCAGCGGTCGGCGCGCTGGTAGGCAGTGACGACGGCGGCGCCGCCGAGTCCGATGTTGTGCTGCAAGGCGGCGGTCACACCCGGCACCTGACGCTTGTCGGCGGTGCCGCGCAACTGCCACGTGAGCTCGGCACACTGGGCCAAACCCGTTGCGCCCAAAGGATGTCCCTTCGAGATGAGCCCACCCGACGGATTGACGACCCAGCGGCCGCCGTAGGTGGTCTCGTTGTTGTCGATCAGCTTCGCGGCCTCGCCCTCGGCGCACAGACCCAGCGCCTCGTAGAGCACCAGTTCGTTGGCCGAGAAGCAGTCGTGCAGTTCGAGCACCTGGAAGTCCTCGGGTCCCAATCCGCTGGACTGGTAAACCTTCTGCGCCGCACGGGCATTCATGTCGTAGCCGATGATGTTGCGCGCCGTGCCGTCGAAGGTCGACTTGTTGTCGGTGGTCATCGCCTGCGCGACGATCTCCACGGCTTTGCTTGCCAGACCGTGCTTTTCGACGAACGCCTCGCTCGCGAGGATGGCCGCGCCCGAGCCGTCGGAGGTCGGTGAGCATTGCAGCTTGGTGAGCGGCTCGGTGATCAGCGGTGCGTCGAGGATCTCCTGCAGCGTGTACTCGTCCTGGAACTGGGAGTACGGGTTGTGCACCGAATGCTTGTGATTCTTGTAACCGATCTTGGCGAAATGCTCTGCGGTAGTTCCGTATTGCTCCATGTGCTCGAGGCCGGCACAGGCGAACATCCATGGGGCGGGCGGGAAGTTCGGGGTGTACTTACCGATCTCCAGCAGGCCGTTGATGAAGGGCAGCACCGGCTGCTCACGATCTTCGAACATCGTCCCGAGCGAGCCGGGATTCATCTTCTCGAACCCGAGTGCCAGCGTGCAGTCGGCGGTGCCGCCCCGGATCGCCGAGGCAGCCAGATACAGCGCGGTCGAGCCCGTCGAGCAGTTGTTGTTCACATTGACCACCGGCACGCCCGTCATGCCGAGCTCGTACACCGCGCGCTGGCCGGAGCACGACTCGCCGTAGACGTAGCCGACGTAGGCGGCCTCCACCTGGTCGTAGCCGATGCCGGCATCGGCGAGCGCCTTGGTGCCGGACTCGCGGGCCATGTCGGGGTAGTCCCAGACGCTGCCGTCCTCGTTGCGGCGCCGACCCGGCTTCTCGAACTTGGTCATGCCGACGCCGACGACAAAAACTCGGTTCGCCATCGCGGACCTCCCTGTCCTCTTCATTGAAGACGCCCGTCCTCATGTGCGGACGACTGTCGTCAGATTATGGTTGGGGACACCCGTCGTCAATTAGTCCATCATGTGACTCACGACACATTCGGTGCCGGGGTAAAGTGCGAAAGCCCAGCCCAGACCAGCGAAAGATGCCGGATGCCGAACCCTGTGCCCGACGACGAATCCGCCACCGGCGGACGAGTCTGGCTTGGCGCCACCAAGCAGGAGCGGCAAACGATTCGGCGCTACGCATTTCTCGAGGCCGCGCTCGACATCATCGGCGAAACGGGCACCGCCGGCGTCAGCGTGCGGTCGCTGTGCCGCCGTGCGGGACTCACCGACCGGTATTTCTACGAGAGCTTCGAGTCTCGCGACGCGCTCGTGGTGCAGTTGTTCGAACAGGTCGCGCACGACGTGTACGAGCGAGTTGCCGCCGCCACGCGCGGCCTGGAAGAGCCCGAAGCCTGGGCGCGCGCGGCGGTTCGCGTCCTGGTCGACGTCGCCACCGAGGATCCCCGCAAGGGCAAACTGCTTCTGGTGGAACCGCTCTCGGAACCGTCGCTCAGCCTCGCCGCGATCGCGTCGGTGCCCAGCCTCACCAAGATTCTCGGGCTCACCGCCCTGTACAGAGACGCCAGCAAGCGGCAGCGCGCAATGACCGCGATCGGGCTCACCGGCATGATCGGTGGTCTGTTCGCGGCGTGGCTGTCGGACAATCTGCACGTCAGCGCCGACGAGCTCGTCGAGCACTGCGTCGGCATGATCGTCGGCTCGGCCACCTATCCCACCCGCACCTAGGCGGCCGGCCGCTCAGTCGTCGCCGACCGGCCAGCCTGCCGCCACCAGTCGCGCGCGCACCCGCGCCACGTCGGACGCACTCGGCATTTCGTTGGTCACCTTGGTGATCATCACGCCGATGTCTGCCTTGTCGACCGGGATATCGCCCTGTTCGACGAGGACGTCGGCAACTCGGCGCACCTCGTCGTCCGACAGGCGACGGGCCAGCAGCGCGAACAAGGGCAGATAGTCGCTCTCCGGCACGCCCTGCGGATACCCGGCCCGCAGCCAGGAAATGATGTTCGCCAACAGTGCTGGAAGGGCCATACGTCCTAGTGTTCCGCAGGATGGGCCAGCGGCCAGCCACCTGCCGCCAACCGGGCCGCAACCCGCGCGATGTCGTCGTCGCCCGGCTGCTCGTGCGCCAGCTCGGTGATCGCGGCGCCGATCGCCTCCCGATCGATCACTCCGTCGCCCGATTCCGCGACGAGTTGGTCGGCGATGCTGCGCACCTCGTGGTCGGTGAGGCGACGGTGCAGCACCGCCAGCAGCGCCACATAGTCTTCCTGTGGGACGCCATCCGGATAGCCGGCGCGCACCCAATGCACGATTCGCTCGAAGACGTTGCTCACTTCTTTCCTCCGAGGAACGAGATCCCGAGTTGATGTCCGATGAAGTCGCGGGCGATGAACAGCAGTCCGACGGCGACGGCGACGGCGACCAGACCGAAGCAGAGATACGCGGCCACTCGCGTCGCGCTGTTGCGCTCGCCGACGAGGGTGCCGTCGTCGGCCGACCAGAAACGAATTCCGAATGCGAAGATCAGCGGTAGACCGGCGCCGAACAAAAAGGCGACGACCACGATCCGCCAATACGCTTCGACACTCACGGCAAATGTATGCACGGCGGTTTCCTAGTTCGTCGAAATCTTTGAATCGGCCGGGACGAGTCCGCCGTCCCAGTCGTCGTTGACGTTGCTGGTGTCGATCGGATTCTGACGCGAGCGCAGGTACATGTACGCCGACAACGCGATGAGGATGGCGAATACCACCAGCACCCCGGGCAGCCCGCCGATCACATCGGCCAGGAACCAGCACACCGCGCCGGCCAGGCCCGCGGCGGGCAGGGTGATCACCCACGCGGCGGCCATGCGGCCCATCACCGTCCAGCGCACCTCGGCGCCCGGCTTGCCGAGGCCCGTGCCCAGAATCGAACCCGTGGCGGTCTGGGTCGTCGACAACGGCAAACCGAACAGCGAACCGGAGGTGAGGATGATCGCGGCCGACGACGATTCCGCCGCGAAACCCTGCGGCGATTCGATCTCGACCAGGCCCTTGCCCAGGGTGCGGATGATGCGCCAGCCACCCAGATACGTGCCGGCGGCAATCGCGACCGCGCACGCCGCCATCACCCACAGCGGCATGTGATCCTTCGAGGTCAGCGACCCGTGCGCCACCAGTGCCAGGAAGATCACGCCCATCGTCTTCTGTGCGTCGTTGGTGCCGTGGGCCAGCGATACCAGCGACGCCGACCCGATCTGACCCCAGCGGAAGCCGTCGGAAACCTTCTTCTCGTCGGCGCCGCGGGTGACCCGGTAGACGAGCCAGGTGCCCAGTGCCGCCACGCCCGCCGCGACGACCGGCGCGAGGATGGCGGGCAGGATGACTTTCGGGATGACGCCGACGATCGCATCCTTGGAATCGGTACCGCCCCAGATCACCGCGCTCGACCCGATGGCCGCCAGCGTGGCGCCGACCAAGCCGCCGAACAGCGCGTGCGAACTGCTCGACGGCAACCCGAACAGCCACGTCAGCAGGTTCCACAGGATGCCACCGACCAGCCCGGCGAACACGATGACCAGCAGTTCCTGACCCGGAATCTTGCCCGGATCGAGCTTGACGACTTCCTTGGCGACAGTGGCCGCGACCTCCACCGACAAGAATGCGCCGATCAGATTGAGGATCGCCGACAAGGTGACGGCAACCTTGGGCGATAGGGCGCCCGTCGCAATCGACGTGGCCATAGCATTCGCAGTGTCGTGGAAGCCGTTCGTGAAATCGAACGCCAGCGCGGTGACTATGACGATGAGAAGTACCAGAAGTTCTGCGCTCACCGATTCATTGTGAAACCTGTGAGGCGATCTCTCCACCGTTGCGAAGGGCGTTCAGTCACAAAAGCTTCTGCGCCGTCAGCTATTCAAATTCTGTTAACGCGATACGGGCGGATTGTCGGAACTACCCAATTTCTTGGCGCCGTTCATCCGGCGCGCAACGTGCACAAGATCTGCACATATTCTCCATCACGGCCGGCCGTGCCGGCGGGTACGTTGTCTGGCGCCTCAGCGCCGACTTGGTCGGTGACCGGTTTCGATCCAGCGCCCGTTGCGTGGCGCCCCCGGCAGGAATCGAACCTGCGACCTAGGGATTAGAAGGCCCTTGCTCTATCCAACTGAGCTACGGAGGCAGCGCGAACATGGTAGCCGATCGCGCTGGTCGCGCCGGTATTCGATGCGCCGCGTCGGTGCAGCACGGTGAGCAGGGTGCCCGCGCCATCGTCGACTTCACTGCCGCAGCCGCGGCCGCCGGGGTCGCAAGTCCCTCGCATTTCAGCGACACGTTCCATGCGATGTGCGGGCTGTCGCCGGCTCGGCTTCCGGCAACGGGCACGCAGCTCGTCGTCGATCCGGCTTGGGCGACGAGATGCGGAGCACACCCGCGCGCGTCCTAGTCTGGACGGCATGCAAAGTACGAGGTCGGCTACGGTTTACGTCTTCGGCGCGCTGGTTGCGTCGGTGACCGCGGCCCTCGTCGCGAGTCTGTCCGCGTCGAATGCGCTCGTGCTGCTCGGCATCCCCGATCCCGGACCGGTCACGACCTACGGACTGCCAGCCGTGCGGGTGCTCGCCGAAGGCGCGGCGGCCGTCGCGATCGGATCGATTCTGCTCGCGGCCTTCCTGGTGCCGCCGCAGCGCAGCGGGGTGCTCGACGTCGACGGCTACCGCGCGATGCGGGTCGCGTCGGCGGCCGGATTCGTGTGGGCGGCTGCAGCTTTCGCACTGGTGCCGTTGACACTGTCGGATACCTCGGGGCAGCCGCTGGCGGAAGCAATTGCGCCGGAGAATCTTTGGCGCACCATTGACCAGGTGGAGATCGCCGGGGCGTGGCGGACCACGGCGTTCATCGCGATCGGTGTCGCGATCGTGAGCCGGCTGATTCTGCGTTGGGGTTGGACGCCGCTGCTGCTGTTCGCCGGGCTGTTCGGGCTCATGCCCGTTGCGGTAACGGGGCATTCGTCCGCGGGCGGCGCGCACGACCTGGCCACCAACAGCCTCATCTGGCACTTGGTCGCAGCGGTGCTGTGGGCCGGCGGCCTCGTTGCGGTGCTGGTGCACGCACGCCACGGCGGCGCGCACATTCAGGTTGCGGCGCGGCGGTTTTCGCTGATCGCCACGGCTGCCGTCGTGGTGATGGCGGTCAGCGGCGTCGTCAACGCCTACGTCCGGCTGCCACTGGCGGAGTTGTTCACTACCACCTACGGCGCGCTCGTACTGGCGAAGACCGGCGCGCTGATCGTGCTGGCGGCCATCGGTTTTGCGCAGCGCCGCCGCGCCTTGCCGGAACTGGCCACCTCGACGGCAGCGCTGATCCGGTTCGCCGGTGTCGAGGTGCTGATCTTTGCCGCGACGTTCGGCATCGCGGTCGGGCTCGGTCGCACCCCGCCGCCACCGCCGTCGCGGGCGCCGACGCTCACCGAGGTCGAGCTTGGCTACAACCTCGACGGCCCACCGACCTTGGCTCGATTGCTGTTCGACTGGCGCTTCGATCTGATGTACGGAACGTTGGCGATTCTGCTCGCTGTCGGCTACCTGATGGGTGTCCGGAGACTGCGTGCCCGCGGAGATGCCTGGCCGGTCGGCCGCACGGTTTCCTGGCTGCTCGGCTGTGCCGTGCTGCTGCTGGCCACCTCGTCGGGCGTCGGCCGGTACGCACCCGCCATGTTCAGCGTGCACATGGGCGCACACATGGCGCTGTCGATGCTTGCGCCGATTCTGTTCGCGCTCGCCGGGCCGACGACGCTGGCGTTGCGCGCGCTGAAACCCGCTGGGCGCGACGGTGTTCCCGGGCCGCGCGAGTGGCTGCTCGCCGCCGTGCACAATCCGGTGTCCCGCTTTCTCACCCATCCCATCGTGGCCACCACCATCTTCGTCGCGGGCTTCTACGCCCTGTATCTCGGCGGCATTTTCGACGCCTACGCGGGGTCGCACGCGGCGCACCTGCTGATGAACCTGCACTTCCTGTTGAGCGGCTACCTGTTCTACTGGGTGACCATCGGCGTCGACCCGTCACCGCGCCGCGTGGAGCCGATCACCAAGTTGGCCATGGTTTTCGGGTCGTTGCCGTTCCATGCGTTCTTCGGCGTGGTGCTGATGGGCACCGACACCGTGCTCGGCGGCTGGTTCTACCGCGGCCTCGGTCTGCCGTGGCACACGGATCTGCTCGACGATCAGCGGCTCGGCGGCGGGATCGCCTGGGCGACAGGCGAAGTTCCGCTGGTGATCGTGATGCTGGCGCTGCTCATCCAGTGGTCGCGCAGCGACGAGCGTGCCGCGCGCCGCATCGACCGCGCCGCCGATCGCGACGAGGACGCCGAATTGGCCGCGCACAACGCGATGTTCGCGGAGTTGGCCCGGCGCGATCGGGAAGCGAACCAGTGATCGACCGTGCGGATGTGCTTGCCGCACAGTCGCGTATCGCCGGACGAGTGCGCAGCACTCCGGTGCTGCGCACTGCGGAGGCGGTGTTCAAGCTCGAATACCTGCAGCTCGGTGGGACGTTCAAGATCCGCGGCAGCCTGAACACCATGCTGTCGCAACCGGAGTTGCCCGCCGAGGTGGTGATCGCCTCGGGCGGCAACGCTGCCATAGCGGCCGCGCATGCCGCGCGCATCGTCGGCGCCCGGTGCACCGTTGTGGTGCCGGAAACGGCACCGGCCGCGAAAGTTGCTGTGCTGCACCGGCTCGCGGCCGAGGTCATCCGCCACGGCGAGCGCTACCAGCACGCCTTCGACTACGCGAGCGCCATTGCGGTACAACGTAGTGCCTTGCAACTGCATGCTTACGACCTGCCCGGGATCGTCGCCGGCGCGGGCACCGTCGCGCTGGAGATCGACCGCGAGGTCGACGCCGCGGGTCCGGTCCTGGTCGCGGTAGGCGGGGGCGGGTTGGTGTCCGGTATCGCCGCAGGCACCGGACGCCAGGTCGTCGGCGTGGAGCCGCAGGGCATCCCCACGCTGCACGCGGCGCTGGCCGCCGGTGCCCCGGTCGACGTCGACGTCGACAGCGTGGCGGCCGACTCGCTCGGCGCGACCCGACTCGGTTCGATCGCCTGGGACGTGGTGCGCGCACGCGACGTCGGATCGGTGCTGGTCGCCGACGACGCGATCGTCGCGGCCCGCAGCTACCTCTGGCGTGAGTATCGGATCCTCGTCGAGCTCGGGGCCGCCGTCGCGCTCGCTGCGCTGCGCACGGGCGCCTACGTTCCGCCTGCCGGGCAGACGCCGGTGATCGTGCTGTGCGGGGCCAACACCGATCCGACTTCGGTGGCATCGGGCGCATAGCCGAAGGTACCGACACAAAACCGGTCCGAACGGCGCTTGTTCACAACCGATCTCGTTATCCACATTCGCCTGACGAGCACCCCGCTCGAACGGTTGTTCGCCCATGCTGGAGGCACACCAGCGAAGGAGCACACCATGGCAACCGAACCCACACTCACCGTCATCGGCAACCTGACGAGCGATCCGGAACTCAAATTCACCGGCAGCGGCGCGGCCGTCGCGAACTTCACCATTGCGTCCACGCCGCGGGTGTTCGACCGCACCACCAACGAATGGCGCGACGGTGACGCGCTGTTCCTGCGGTGCAGCGTGTGGCGTGAATACGCCGAGAACGTGGCCGAAACGCTCAAACGCGGCAATCGCGTGCTCGCCCAGGGCCGGCTGCGGCAGCGCACCTACGAGAACCGCGACGGCGAGCGCCGCACCGTGGTCGAGATGGACATCGACGAGATCGGTCCGGCGCTGCGCTTTGCCACCGCCAGCGTCTACCGGGCCCAGCGCGAGGGTGCCGCGCCGCGCTCGGCGGACGCACAGCGAATCGAGGCTCCGGCCGAGCCCGTCGAGGCCGCGGCCGCCCCGCGGGGCGATCTGGTCGGTGCCGGCGTCGGCGCAGCCGCGCCGCCGTTCTGAACCGCACGTCAACCGGGCGGCGGGCCGCAGTGGACCGCCGCCCCGCGCCCACCCACCGACACCGGGCACACGGTGACCGAATCCTGCACCGATAGGCTGGCTCACATGGCTGAGTTCATTTACCAGATGCGCAAGGTGCGCAAGGCACACGGCGACAAGGTCGTGCTCGACGACGTCACGCTGAACTTCTTGCCGGGGGCGAAGATCGGTGTGGTCGGTCCGAACGGCGCGGGTAAGTCGAGCGTGCTGAAGATCATGGCGGGCATCGATCAGCCAAACAACGGTGAGGCATTCCTCGCGCCGGAAGCCTCCGTCGGCATCCTGTTGCAGGAGCCGCCCCTCAACGAAGAGAAGACCGTCCGCGGCAATGTCGAGGAGGGCATGGGAGAGATCAAGGTCAAGCTCGACCGGTACAACGCGATCGCCGAAGAAATGGCGACCAACTACACCGACGAGCTGATGGAGGAGATGGGCAAGCTCCAGGAGGAGCTCGACCATGCCGATGCCTGGGATCTCGACAGCCAGCTCGAGCAGGCGATGGACGCGCTGCGCTGCCCGCCGCCCGACGAGCCCGTGACCCAACTCTCCGGTGGTGAGCGGCGTCGTGTCGCGTTGTGCAAGCTGTTGCTGAGCAAGCCGGATCTGCTGCTGCTCGACGAGCCCACCAACCACCTCGACGCCGAGAGCGTGAACTGGCTCGAGCAGCACCTCGCTCAGTACGAGGGCGCGGTGCTGGCCGTCACCCACGACCGCTACTTCCTCGACAATGTCGCCGAGTGGATCCTCGAGCTCGACCGCGGGCGCACCTTCCCGTACGAAGGCAACTACTCGACCTACCTGGAGAAGAAGGCGGCTCGGCTCGAGGTTCAGGGCAAGAAGGACCAGAAGCTGCAGAAGCGCCTCAAGAGTGAGCTGGAGTGGGTGCGCTCGGGTGCCAAGGCCCGGCAGGCCAAAAGCAAGGCCCGCCTGCAGCGCTACGAGGAGATGGCCGCCGAGGCCGAGCAGTCGCGCAAGCTCGACTTCGAGGAGATTCAGATCCCGGCCGGCCCGCGCCTGGGCAGCGTCGTGGTCGAGGTCTCCCACCTGGACAAGGGCTTCGGCGACCGCCAGCTCATCAAGGATCTGTCGTTCACGTTGCCGCGCAACGGCATTGTCGGTGTCATCGGACCGAACGGCGTCGGTAAGTCGACGCTGTTCAAGACGATCGTCGGCTTGGAGAATCCGGACAGCGGCGAGGTGAAGGTCGGCGACACGGTCAAGCTGAGCTACGTCGACCAGAACCGGGCGGGAATCGACCCGAACAAGACGGTGTGGCAGGTCGTCTCGGACGGGCTCGATTACATCCACGTCGGCAACCAGGAGATGCCCTCGCGCGCATACATCAGCGCGTTCGGGTTCAAGGGGCCGGATCAGCAGAAGCCGGCCGGCGTGCTTTCCGGTGGTGAGCGCAACCGTCTCAATCTGGCAATGACGCTCAAGCAGGGCGGAAACCTGATCCTGCTCGACGAGCCGACCAACGACCTCGATGTCGAGACCCTCGGTTCGCTGGAAAATGCCCTGGAAAACTTCGCCGGCTGCTCTGTGGTGATTTCTCACGACCGGTGGTTCCTCGACCGCACCTGCACGCACATCCTGGCGTGGGAGGGCGACGACGACAATCCGGCCAAGTGGTTCTGGTTCGAGGGCAACTTCGAGGGCTACGAGGCGAACAAGATCGAGCGCCTCGGGCCGGAAGCAGCTCGCCCGCACCGGGTCACGCACCGCAAGCTCACCCGAAATTGAGCACCGAGTTCACCTGCGCGGTCGAGGTCCGGTGGGCGGACCTCGACCAGCTCGGACACGTGAACAACGTCAAGTACTTCGAGTACGCGATGGAAGCACGTGTTCAGTTCTACAAGGCAACGCTCAACGGTGACAGCGAGCGGGCGGTCGTCGTCCGCTCCACCGGGGCCGAATACCTCAAGCCGGTCGTGGACGGCCCGCTGCGGGTAACGGTGTCGGTGACCCATATCGGCAACACGTCCTACCGGCTGCGGCACCGGATGATCGACACCGAAGGCGACCTCTGTGTCGTCGTCGATGCCGTCATCGTCGGGTTCGACATGGCGACGCAGAAATCGCGTCCGCTCGCGGACTCCGAACGTGCCGCGCTGGCGCAATACCAGTCCGTGGACTGATCGGGAGATGGGAATCGCTGTGGGTTCGCGGGGGCAGTCGAACCGCGACTAAACCCGCCTCTCGGACGGTCGTCGCGACTACGCTCGAAACGGATCTTCACCCAGCGCCACCGAGACCGGGAGCATCGCAATGACGATTGCGCATTCGTCTGAAACCGATTGGGCCGCAGACCTTCCCGAGGACCTGCGCCGCGATGTGCAAGGCCTGGAAAGTGCGTACTTCCGGCACGTGGATCCGGGCGATGTGGACTGCGCGATCTCTGGTACGTCGGCCGATGTGTTCCGTGAGCACGTGCGCCTCGGGATGGTCCGCCGGCCGCGCGAAGCGAACCTGAAAGTGCACCGCCCGGCCGCCGACGGGCTCGGGGCGGCGGTGCAGGTCGTCAACGACGACATGCCCTTGCTCGTCGAGTCGGTCACCTCCACCCTCGGCCGGATCGGGGTCAGCGTGTCGGAGGTGATCCACCCGATCTTCACGGTGCAGCGCGACGCCGACGGCCGGCTCACCCGGATCACGGCGCAGGATCTGGAGGGCGACGGCGGGCACAACGAGTCGTGGATGCACATCCAGTTGCATCCCTCCACGGAACCGCGCCTGCTCGACGAGATCGAGCGGGTGCTCGCGGATGTCCTCGACGACGTGCGTCAGGTGGTCGACGACACCGACCGCATGCGCGAAGTTCAGCAGCGGCTGGCTTCCGATCTCGACGAGTCGGCACGATCCGGCGATTCGGTCTACGCGGCAGCCGATCTCACCGATTGTGCGAACCTGCTGCGCTGGCTTTCCGAGGGCCACTACACGGTGCTCGGCTACTGCCGCTACGCCCACGGTGGCGACGGCGAGACGCCGGTGCCCGAGACCGGGCTCGGAGTGCTGCGGTCGGCAAAACGTAACGGCGCCATCGACATTCCCGCCGCGGTGTCCAAGGATCGCCCGCTGCTCATTTTGACGCAGGGCACGGTGCCGGCCACGGTGCATCGATCGGTGTACCCGTACTTCGTCGGTGTCGCCGTCCTCGACGACGACAAGAAGGTCGTGGGGGAGCACCTGTTCCTCGGCGTCTTCACGGTTACCGCGCTACACGAGAATGTGCTCGATATTCCGGTGATCGAGCGCCGGGTGCGCAGCGTCATCGAGCGCGCGGGCTTCGACATCAACTCCTTCTCCGGGCAGGCCATGCTCGAGGTGATCCAGTCGTTCCCGCGCACCGAACTGTTCTCCTCGGATACCGAAACCCTGTTCCGCACCACAAGTTCGGTGCTCAATGTCGGGCTGCGCAGGCAGGTCCGGCTGTTCATGCGCGAGGACTCGCTGGGCCGGTTCGTGTCGTGCCTGGTGTACCTGCCGCGCGATCGCTACACCACCCGGGTCCGCCTCGAAATGCAAGACATCCTCGTGCGCGAGCTGGGCGGCAGTTCCATCGAGTACTCGGCGCGCGTCACCGAATCCGACTTGGCGAATGTGCACTTCACCGTCCGCCGCGATCCGGGCGCCGAGCCCATCGGCACCTCCGAGGAGGATCGGGCGCGGATCCAAGAGCTGCTCGCGCAGGCCAGCCGCACCTGGGACGACTACCTCAGCGATGCGGTCGGCGCGACGTCCTCGGTGGAGCCAGGGGTTGCCCAGCAGTACGCCGATGCGTTCCCTGAGGGTTACAAACAGGATTTCGACGCCGACCGTGCGGTGGGCGACATCGTGCGGTTGCAGCAGCTGCCGGATGGCCAGATCGACACCTACCTGTATCGCAACGAGGAAGCGCCCAAAGGCAATTGGCGGTTCAGCCTGTACATCGGCGGTACCGGTGTGTCGCTGAGCCAGGTGCTGCCGGTGTTGCAGAGTCTCGGCGTCGAGGTCGTCGACGAGCGGCCGTACCGGGTGAGCCTGGCCAACGCCGACGGCGCGCCCATCGAACGGTGGGTGTACGACTTCGGGCTCGTCGCCCGTCCGGAGTTGCTGCGCGGGGCGCTGGCCGAGGACATGGACGCCGATCTGCACGCAGCCGAGCAAGCAGGATCCGCGCTGCAGCAGCGGTTCACCGAGGCCTTCCGGGCCACCTGGCAGCGTGCGGCCGAGTCCGACGCGTTCAACGAGCTGGTGCTGCGCGCCGGGCTGCACTGGCGCGAGGCGGCCATGCTGCGGGCCTACGCCCGCTACCTGCAGCAGGCCGGGTTCCCGTACAGCCAGGGCAACATCGCCCGCGTGCTGCTCGGCCACCCGCAGACGTCGCGGCAGTTCTTCGCGCTGTTCGAGGCCCGCTTCGATCCGGACAAGGCCTCCGAGGACCGGGCCGCCGAGATCGGCGCCGAGCTCAAAGAACAGATCGACGCGGTGGTGAGCCTGGACGCAGACCGGATTCTGCGGGCGATTCTCGGGCTCATCATGGCGACGCTGCGCACCAACTACTACGTGCGCGACGGCGACGGCAATTCCCGGGCGTATCTGTCGTTCAAGCTGGAACCCCGCGAAATCGCCGAATTGCCAAAGCCCAAGCCGCGATTCGAGATCTACGTCTATTCGCCGCGGGTGGAAGGCGTGCACCTGCGGTTCGGTCCGGTGGCCCGCGGCGGCCTGCGCTGGTCGGACCGCCAGGAAGACTTCCGCACCGAAATTCTCGGCCTGGTGAAGGCGCAGGCGGTGAAGAACGCCGTGATCGTGCCCGTAGGGGCCAAGGGCGGCTTCATCGTGAAGAACCCGCCGGCGCCCACCGACGATCCGGCGGCGGACCGGCAGGCCTTCCGCGACGAAGGTGTGGCCTGCTATCGACTGTTCATTTCCGGCCTGCTGGATGTCACCGACAACGTCGACCGGGCCAGCGGCGAAGTGCTGCCGCCGGCGCGCGTGGTCCGGCGCGACGGCGACGACACCTACCTCGTCGTGGCTGCCGACAAGGGCACCGCCACGTTCTCGGATATCGCGAACTCCGTTGCGCTGGAATACGGATTCTGGCTCGGTGACGCATTCGCCTCGGGCGGGTCCGCCGGCTACGACCACAAGGCGATGGGCATCACCGCCAAGGGCGCGTGGGAGGCGGTCAAACGGCACTTCCGCGAAATGGATCGCGACACCCAGACCGAGGATTTCACCGTCGTCGGAATCGGCGACATGAGCGGCGACGTATTCGGCAACGGCATGCTGCTCAGCGAGCACATCCGCCTGGTCGCCGCGTTCGACCACCGACACATCTTCCTCGACCCGGACCCGGACGCAGCCACGAGTTTCGCCGAGCGGCAGCGGATCTTCGACCTGCCCCGATCCTCGTGGGCCGACTACGACACCGCGCTGATCAGCGACGGCGGCGGCGTGTGGGAGAAGACGGTCAAGTCGATACCGATCAGCCCGCAGGCTCGTGCGGCGCTCGGCCTGTCCGAAGACGTCGCGTCGCTGTCGCCGCCCGAACTGGTGAAGGCGATCCTGCTGGCGCCGGTGGATCTGCTGTGGAACGGCGGCATCGGCACCTACGTCAAGGCGAGCACCGAAACCAACGCCGACGTCGGCGACAAGTCCAACGACGCGGTACGGGTCAACGGAAACCAGTTGCGCGTCAAGGTAATCGGTGAAGGCGGCAATCTCGGTGCGACAATGCTCGGGCGCATCGAGTTCTGCCGGCACGGCGGCCGGATGAACACCGACGCGCTCGACAACTCCGCGGGTGTCGACTGCTCCGACCACGAGGTCAACATCAAGGTGCTGCTCGACCGGCTGGTCTCGAGCGGGGATCTGGCCCAGGCCGATCGCAATCCACTGCTCGCCTCGATGACCGACGAAGTGGCCGCGCTCGTGCTCGACGACAACGTCTCGCAGAACTTCCTCATGGGCCTGTCTCGCTACGACGCCGTCCCGATGACGAGCGTGCACCGCCGCGTCATCGCCGAGCTGGAATCGCGCCGCGGCCTCGATCGCGAGCTCGAAGCGTTGCCCACCGACTCCGAAATGGTCGAACGCTCCGGCGAAGATCGCGGACTCACCTCGCCCGAACTCGCGAATTTGCTTGCCCACGTCAAGCTTTCGCTCAAGGACGATCTACTCGCCACCGAGCTGCCGGAGATGGAGGTGTTCGCGCGCCGGCTGCCCGGCTACTTCCCGCACCCCCTGCAGGAGCGTTTCGGTAAAGCCATCCGCAACCACCCGCTGCGCCGGCAGATCGTCACCACGATGCTCGTCAACGAGGCCGTCGATCTGGGCGGCATCACCTACGCCTACCGGCTCTACGAGGAGGCCGGCGCCACCACCACCGACGCGATCCGGGCCTTCGCCGCGGCCACCGCAATCTTCGATCTGCGTAATCTGTGGGAGCGCATCCGGGAGTCGGGTGCGCCGACGTCGGTCTGCTACGAGCTGGAGATGGAGTCCAAGCGCACTCTGGACCGGGCATCGCGGTGGCTGCTGCAGAACCGCCCGCAGCCGATCGCGGTCGGCGCCGAGATCAACCGCTACTCGCGCGCGGTGCGGGAGCTGGCGCCGAAGGTGCCGGGATGGCTGCGCGGGCACCGCGAAACACATCTGGCGGACCGGTTGCACGACATCGTCGGGCGCGGCGCACCCGAGGCGCTGGCCCGCGAGGTGTACGGCATGCTCGAGTTGTTCCCGCTGCTGGACATCATCGACATCTCCGACATCCACGAGCGCGAGGGCGACGAAGTCGGCGAGTTGTACTACGCCGTCGATGCCCACGTCGGGATCGACCGGCTCCTCGACGCCGTCGACCACCTGGAACGTGGCGATCGCTGGCATGCCTTGGCGCGCTTGGCACTTCGCGACGACCTCTACGGATCGCTGCGCTCGCTCACCAACGATGTGCTTGTTTCCGGGGACCCGGACGAGTCGCCGGAGGAAAAGATTGCAGACTGGGAGTCGACCAACCAATCCCGGCTGGGTCGCGCCAGAACCGCACTGGCGGAAATCTTCGAATCAGGCACTGAAGACCTTGCTACGTTGTCGGTGGCCGCGCGCCAAGTGCGCAGCATGGTGAGCGGGGTAGGTGCACAGGAGACCACGCGTTGACGTCTGGGCGAGCGCCACAATCCGATCCGCAACCCATCGGCTTCCACACTCAGGTCGAAGTCCGGTGGTCCGACATGGACGCGTTTCAGCACATCAACCATGCCCGCATGGTCACGCTGCTCGAAGAGGCGCGGATCCCATGGCTGTTCTACGACGACAAGCCGACCCGGCCACTGCGGGACGGAGCGGTGCTGGTGGACCTCCATGTGCGCTACCGGGCCCAGCTGCGCCACGACGACACCCCGCTCGACATCGTGATGTGGGTCGAGCAGTTGCGCGCCGTCGACTTCACCATCGGCTACGAGGTGCGCCCGGCCGGGGCGGCCCCGGATGTGGCGCCGGCGGTCACCGCCACCACGCAGATCGCGGCTTTCGATATCGACGCGCAGCGGCTGCGGCGCTTCAGCCCTGCCGAACGCGAGTACCTGGCCTCGTGGAAGCGCTGACGATCGCCGACCCGGCGGAGCGCGAGAATCTCGCCGCATTCGTCGGGCGGGTGCTGCGGCTCGACGAGGCCGCCGTGGTACGTCTGCGCCGTCGCGGCGACGGGCGGCTCTCGGCTTGGGCGCCAACGGGTTTCGACGCGGTAGCGGTGCGGGTCGTGGATGCCGTCATGGGGCCCTCCGACGTGACGGTGGCGGCGAACACATTGCGCGACGGTCTGGAAAACGGCTCGGCGACAGTCGATCTCGGATTCCCCATGGACTCGGCATGGCGCGGTGCCCTGCCTCCCGACACCGGGTTCGTCCACGTCGACGACGTGCCCGCCCGCGTGCTCGTGGAGCTGGCCCGCCAGGGCAGCGAGCTGGCCCGCGAGCACACCACCGCGCCCACCTCGCTGCTCGACCAGGAGGTGCTGGCCGTCGAAGGCGACGGCGAGCGCGTCGCCGTTCCGATGCGCGTCGTCTTCGCGCTCACCGCAATGGGATTCGTGCCCTACGCCGATACCCCGGAGCGCATCGACACCGCCGAAATCGTGCGGGTGCGCGCGCACAAGACATGGCTGCGCCTCGATGCTCGCTACGGTTCGGTCGCCAAGCGCCGCGTCACCCTGCGCGTGCTGTAGGCGCCTACACCAGCCATGCGGCCGCGTTGGGCGGCAACAGTCCGCCCGACAGCGGCGCACTGGACAGCAGCGGCTCGCCCGGCGGCAGCGGGATCGGTGCGGCAGTGGTGTTCAGCGCGCAGATGAGGCCCCCGCGGCGGCGAAACGCCAGACACCCCGAAGGGCTTCCGTACCAATCGATGTCGGTACCCGAGAACTCCGGGCGCAGGCCGCGCAGCTCCACTGCGCGCCGGTACAGCGACAATGTCGAATCCACGTCCTCGAGCTGCTTCTCGACGGTCAGCTCCGCCCACTGCTCCGGGATCGGCAACCAAGGCGTGCCCGCAGTGAAGCCGAACGGCGCCTGCTCGCCCTCCCACGGAATCGGAACCCGGCAGCCGTCGCGCCCACGCTCGGTGTGCCCCGAGCGCTCCCACACCGGATCCTGCAGCACCGCGTCGGGCAGATCGTCGACATTCGGCAGGCCCAGCTCCGAACCGTTGTACAGGAACGTCACGCCCGGCAACGCCAACTCGACCAGCAGCATCGCCCGCGCCCGCGCCACACCCACAGCACCGCCGCCGAACCGGGTGACCTCGCGCGGGACGTCGTGATTGGACAGCGTCCACGTCGGAGGTGCCAGTCCGGCAACCGATTCCAGCGACAACTCGATGGCCGTGCGGATCGCGCCGGCATCGAACGGAACCTCGGCAAGCTTGAAGTTGAACGCCAGATGCAGCTCGTCGGGACGCACGTACTGGCCGAAACGCTCCGGGCGCCCGACCCACACCTCGCCGATGGTGACCGCGCCGGGGTACTCGTCGATCACCTTGCGCAGCTTGCGGTGAATGTCGTGCACGCCGTCGTTGTCGAAACGCGGATCGTCTTCCTTCACCGACAGCATCTGGTAACTCACCAGATCCATGTCCGGCAGACCGGGCGGCTTGGCCATGCCGTGCGCCACATCGATGCGGAACCCGTCGATGCCGCGATCCAGCCAGAACCGCAAGGTGGTCGCCAGATCGTCGAACACTTCCTCGCTGTCCCAGTTCAGATCGGGCTGCTCGGGAGCGAAGATGTGCAAGTACCACTGGCCGGGCTTGCCGTCCGGCTCGATGATCCGGGTCCACGCCGGCCCGCCGAACACCGACACCCAGTTGTTCGGCGGCGCATCGCCCACACCATCGCGAAAAATGTAGCGATCCCGCTCCGGGCTGTCCGCGCCCGCCGCCACCGCCGCCTGGAACCACGCGTGCTCGACGCTGGTGTGATTGGGGACCAAGTCCATCGTCACCCGGATCTGGCGCTCATGCGCCTCGGCGATCAACTCGTCCATCGCCCGCAGATCGCCGAACAGCGGATCGATCGCACGAGGGTCGGACACGTCGTAGCCGCCGTCGGCCATCGGCGAGCGCATCACCGGATTCAGCCACAGCGCATCCACCCCCAGCAGCTCCAGATAGCCGAGCTTGGCGCGGACCCCGGCCAGATCGCCCACCCCGTCGCCGTTCGAATCCGCGAACGAACGCGGATACACCTGATAGAAAATCGCATCACGCCACCAGTCGCCGGCAGCGAAATCGGCAGGTGGAGGTTCGGTCACCGACTCATAGTGCCAAACCGAATGGCCTGCGCGGAACGCGAAATGCCTCAGATCGCAGAGTTGACCAGCGAATGCGCCGCCATCTCCATGTACTCGACCAGCATCCGGCGATGCTCGTCGTCGAGCACATCGTCCGGCAAGTCCGCAATCGCGATGTGCATGCACCGCAACCACGCGTCCCGCTGCAGCGGACCCACCTGAAACGGCATATGCCGCATCCGCAACCGCGGATGACCGCGCTCGTCGGAATACGTGCGCGGGCCACCCCAGTACTGCTCGAGGAACATCCGCAACCGCCGCTCCGCCGGACCCAGATCCTCCTCCGGGTACAGCGGGCGCAGGATCTCGTCCGCGGCCACCTCCGCATAGAACCGGTGGACCAGCCGCTGGAACGTCTCGGCACCGCCGACAGCTTCGTAAAAGGATTCCGGAGCGCTCACTGTGCTCATTCTGCCCTCGCTGCGCTCGGGCGGTTCGCGCGCCTTGCTTCGCGTGGTCTTCCCTCGTCGCTCGCTCGCTGCGCTCGCATTGCTCCTCAGTCCAGACCACGCGGGCGCGCGAACGGTGTGCTCGGGTCGCAGGGCGCGCGGGCGGGCGGGCCTGTGTCCCAGACCACGCGGGCGCGCGAGCGTGTGTTCGGGTCGCTGGTCGCGCGGGCGGGCGGGCCTGTGTCCCAGACCACGCGGGCGCGCGAACGCTGTGCTCGTGCCCCAGGCCGCGCGGGCGCGCGAACGGTGTGCTCGTGCCCCAGACCACGCGCGCGCCCGAAGGGGAGGTCTGCCTCGCGGCGAGGCGGTGTGCGACCGGGCGAGTGTGCCCCGAGCAACCGACGCGCGCGAACGGTGGGCGCGCATCCCAGGGCGCACGAACGGCGGGCTTGCGTCCACCTAGGGGGGTGCCTCACGGGGAATCGGGTGTCGCTCTTCGTGTTCAGCGCGCGTTCACCGATTGGCCTGCGACTTTGTCAGGAATCGGCGTGCGTATGTCGCCTTTCCGTGGTCAACTGGGGGGCGAATCTCATCAATGGCACGAGTTGCTATCGGAGGTGGTAATGAAGCATTCGCACCGGGTGCACCGACAACTTTCGCCCGCCGATGCCCACAGTCCGGGATCGGGGGCCACAACCCTGCATGTTCTGTCTGAGCACGATCATCTGCCCAAACCCGCGTCCAACGAGGACGCTGTTCCCGCCTGGGTCAAGCGCCGAGTGCTGCTTCTGAATGCCACTTACGAGCCGCTGACCGCCCTTCCTGTCCGCCGCGCTGTGGTGCTGCTTGTCTGTGACAAGGCGGACGCTGTCCATGAAGATCCGACCGGTCCGGTCATCCATTCGTCAGGGTTCCAGGTTGCGGTGCCGTCCGTGATCCGGCTGCGCAACTATGTCCGCGTCCCGTATCGGGCCCGGATTCCCATGACGCGGGCGGCGCTGATGCATCGGGACCGCTTCCGCTGCGCCTACTGCGGAGGCAAAGCGGAGACGATCGATCACGTCGTGCCCCGGTCTCGCGGTGGCGAGCACTCGTGGGAAAACTGCGTCGCCAGCTGCGCGCCGTGCAATCACCGCAAGGCCGACAAGCTGTTGAGCGAGCTGGGCTGGACGCTGCGCGCAGCGCTGGTCCCGCCGAAAGGGCCGCACTGGCGGCTGCTGGCCACCACCAAAGAGCTCGATCCGGCGTGGTTGCGTTACCTCGGTGAGGGCGCGGCATAGTTCGTCCGGCGGGGGATCTCGCACGGCGCGAACGGCACTGGTCTAGGTTTGGCATGTGAGCCTTCTCGAGACAGTGCTGCTTTTCGTTGCGCTGCCCGCCGGGATCTACCTGATCATCGCCGGGCTGTCCTTCCTGGGTAAGCCGAACGCCGGCACGGCGCCCAAACATTTCAATCTCGGCGACGAGTGGACCCGTAAGCCGGTCCTGTGGAGCGCGACCGACGAGGTGATCGGCCACGGCCATCACGGTCACGGCGCTCACGAACTTTCTGCAGACGTGATCGGAGGTCGGGCAAGTGGCGGGTGGTAACAACTGGCCGGCAGTGGTCGAAGACCAGCTGCCGCCCGGATCTGTCCTGATGGCCAGCGGCCGCGTGTCGGGCGTGCACCAAGCGGGCGAGATGTTCGACGAGGCGCCGTTCCGCCGCGACGAGCTGGTGCGGCTCGACAACGCGCTCACCGACGCCACCCGCGCGACGAAGGTGCGGTTCACCATCTACCTCGGTGATCTGGGCGCCGACCCGGCCGCCGGTGCGGACGCGGTGTTCCCGTCCACTCCGGACGCCGCGCAGTCGATCCTCATCGCGGTCTCGCCGAATCAGCGGGCCGTGGAGGTGCGTTCGGGCGCCGACGTTGCCACCCGCGCCAACGACCGTGTCTGCCAGCTCGGCGTGAGCGCCGCCGTCTCGGAGTTCGCCGCGGGCGACCTCATCGACGGGCTGATCAGCTCCGTGCGCGTGATGGCCGCCGCACTGTAGCCGTCTCGACGCAAAACCCCCGGTACGCGATGGCGTACCGGGGGTTTCGTGTCAGTTGCGGTCGAACGCGCGGGCGCGCAGCGACCGCACGATGCCGGCCCGGCCCTCGGAAACCAGGCGCCGCAATGCCGGCGGGTGCTCGCCGGCCAGGAAGCCGTCGGCCAGCTCGACTGCCTCGTCCCTGATCGCCCACGACGGATACAGCCCGACGACGACGGTCTGTGCCACCTCGGACGAGCGCCGCTCCCACACGTCGGCGATCTCGTCGAAGTACCGCTTGGCGTACGGTGCCAGCAACGCCGACTGACCTTGTGGGGCAAAGCCTTCCACGATGGCGCGGGTGGTGATGTTGGGCAGGCTGTCGTCGGTGAGCGCGCGCGTCCAGGCAGTTTCCTTGCCGTCGGCCAGCGGGCGGGCCGCAGTGGCGCGTTCGGCGTGCCGCTTGCCGGCGGCCGTGGGATCCCGCTCGGCCTCGGCGGCGATCACGGTTTCGTCGATCTCGCCCGCGGCGGCCAGCGCATACACGATGCGCCAGCGCAGTTCGGCATCGACGGCCAGCCCCGGCAGTCCGACGTTCGCCGGGTCGCCGTCGAGCAGCTCGGTGAGCACCTCAAGATGCCAGGCCGACAGCAGGGCACCGGTGAGCGCGTTGACGAACGCGAGCTGATGATCCGAGCCTGGCTCGGCCTCGCGGGCCAGCTCCAGCAGCCGGTTGGCGTAGCCGGGCCAGCCTTCGGACGCCGCCCACTCCGGGTCGGCGTAGCTGCCCAGCGCGGTGCCCGCCTGCAGCAGCAGCCGTTGCACCACACCGACTTCGGATTCCGCGCCGACACCGCGTTGCACGAGGGCGACGAAATCGCGGGCCTTGAACTCGGCCTGCCGCGTCATCTCCCACGCCGCCGACCAGCACAGGGTGCGCGGCAGCGATTCGGCGATGTCGGCGATTCGCGCCACGAGCGTGGTGAGCGAATCCGGGTCCAGGCGCAGCGAGCAGTAGGTGAGGTCGTCGTCGTTGACCAGCACCAGCGCACCGCGCTCGACGCCCACCAACTCCGGCACCTCGGTGCGTGCGGCCGGCTCGAGATCCAGCTCGATGCGCTTGCTGCGCACCAGCTTTCCGCCCTCGTCGGCGTACACGCCGACGGCGACGCGGTGCACCCGGTGCTCGCCGGCACCCGGCGCGGCGCCGTCCTGCAGCACCGCGAACGAGGTGAACCTGCCGGCCTCGTCGACCTCGAACTCCGGGCGCAGCGTGTTCAGGCCGGTGGTCTTGAGCCACTGCGTGCCCCAGCCGGAAAGGTCGCGGCCGGAGGCCTTTTCGAGAGCGCCGAGCAGATCGTCGAAGGTGGCGTTCTGGTAGGCGTGCGCGGCGAAGTAGTCTCGCAGACCGGCCAGGAACGGCTCCAGCCCGACGTAGGCGACGAGCTGCTTGAGCACGCTGGCGCCCTTGGCGTAGGTGATGCCGTCGAAGTTCACCTCGACGGCAGCCAGATCGGGAATGTCGGCAGCGATCGGGTGCGTCGAGGGCAGCTGATCCTGACGGTAGGCCCACGACTTCTCGACGTTGGCGAACGTGGTCCACGCGGAGGTGTATTCGGTGGCCTCGGCCTGGCACAGCACCGACGCCCACGTGGCGAAGGACTCGTTGAGCCACAGGTCGTCCCACCAGCGCATCGTCACCAGGTCGCCGAACCACATGTGCGCCATCTCGTGCAGCACCGTCTCGGCGCGGCGCTCGTAGGACGCCCGAGTTACCTTGGAGCGGAACACATAGTCTTCGAGGAACGTGACGGCGCCCGCGTTTTCCATTGCGCCGGCGTTGAATTCGGGCACGAACAGCTGGTCGTACTTACCGAAGGCGTACGGCGTGCCGAAGTGCTTGTGGTAGAACGCAAATCCCTGCTTGGTTTCGGTGAACAGGCGTTCGGCGTCCATGTACTCGGCCAGCGACGCGCGGCAGTAGATGCCCAGCGAGATGGCGCCGTGGTCGTCGGCGAAGCTGTCGGTCCACTGCGCGTACGGACCGGCGATCAGCGCCACCAGATAGGTGCTCATGCGCGGCGTCGTCGCGAAGACGTGACGCCCGCCCGATTGCGAGCCCGCGCCGTTGGAGATCACCTTCCAGTCCGCAGGTGCGCTGACCGTGACGTCGAAGGTGGCCTTGAGATCCGGCTGGTCGAAGCAGGCGAACATGCGCTTGGCGTCGGCGGTCTCGAACTGCGAGTACAGGTACACCGCGCCGTCGGTGGGATCGACGAAGCGGTGCAGGCCCTCTCCGGTGTGGGAGTATTCGCAATCCGCTTCCACGACAAGCTCGTTGGTGGCCGCGAGACCGGTGAGCGTAAGGCCGGTGGCCGCGTCGTAGGCGCTGACGTCCAGTGCGGTTCCGTTGAGCGTGGCCGCGCGCACGCGCGCGGCGACGATGTCGACGAAAGTGTCGACGCCCGGGGTGGCATCGAAGGTGACGGTGGTCGTCGACCCGAAGGTCTCGGCACCCGTCGTCAGATCCAGGTCGATCCGGTAGTTGTGCACGGCGACGGCCGCAGCGCGCGCCACCGCCTGTTCCCGTGTGAGGTTCGGTGGGGCCACGCTCTTCCTTTCAGCCTGCGGCAATCGCCGTGATCAAGGTGCGTCCGTCGGTTGTGACAGTACTGATGGTCTGCTTCCATACCGATTTCGGCTGACCGGGCCGCCACTCCGTCAGATCGATCGACCACCGGTTGTCACCGGCGGGGGTGATCGACACGCAGTGCAAGGTGCCCGGCGGCGTCGTATCGATGCCGGCCTGGATGTACTCGGCGGAGTTCACCGTGGAGTTCGGTGCCACCACCTCGCGCGCCTTCACGCCACTGCGAGTGACGTAGTAGGCGTGTTCGAACGCCAAGATCGCCTCAGGTCCGGAGCTGGTGCCGCCAGGTCCGTTGCCCTGCACCCGGTTCGGCTCCCGGATGCTTTCGCAACTGCCCGGTGCCGGGGTAGTGGCGGGCGGTGGCGCCGCGGCCGACGGGCTCGGCGCGACGGACGTGGTGCGCGCCGGCGGCGAGCTGGACGGCGGCGCGCCCGCCTGGTCCGACGATCCGCCCGACAGCAGCACCACCGCGCCGATGGCCGCCAAGGCGCCGACGACGACCACGACGGCCAGGACCGTGAGGATCAGCCCGTTCTTGCGCGGTGCCCGGGTAGGCGCCGAAGCGTACTGCGGCTGGGGCTGCGGCTCCGGACGCGGCGGGGGCGCCTGACGCGGTGGCGGGGGCGGCGGGGGGACCGTCGCATCGTTGTCCGAATCCGGAGCCCAGGAGAACTCCGGATCGGCAGAGCGCTGCGGCGCGTCCAGCCAGTCGGTATAGGCGGGCCGCTCCGGTTGTGGTTCCGGCTCGGGTTCGGGCTCCGCGGGACGCGCAGGCGCGTTCGGTCCGTCGACCGCGGGGTCGTACAGCGGGTGCCACGGCGGCCGCTTCTTCGGCCCGCCGGACGATTGCTGCGGTTCGGGCGCGTCCGAATCACTCACGCCCAAACTCCTTTCAGCAGTTCGGCATACGTCGCTTGGGTGTCAGGTCGCAGTTGAGCATGCGTGATCGACAGCCCGTGGGCAAGGTGTCTGTCGAATCCGATCTCGGTGATGTCGCGAACCCAGCCTTTCAGGTGTTCCTTCAGCCCCGGCCCTACCGCAGGCGCCTTCGGCAATTGATGGGAAACCACCAATGTCGTTGCCGCGATTGCCAGTTCGCCATACTCGTCGTCGAGCCAGGCGAGGGTCGATCGTAGCCGGTTCGCCGCGTCCAGGCGTGCCGGAATCACCAGAACCAACCGTAGTCCTTCGTCGAGCAGCGGGCGCAACTGCCGGGCGCGGATCGAGCCGCCGCCGTCGAACACCGGAACGAAGCCGGAAGCAGCGAGCAGGCGCGCGGCGGTGACCAGGGTGGTGCGGCGCGGCAGCGGGTCCGGCGATGCCGCGAGAATGCCGGCACCGGAACTGGCCTGCGACAGCGCGAGCTCGGGCGGGGAGTACACGCCTTCGATCGTGGCCACCTCCAGCCAGTTCTGCAGCGTGGCGGGAGCGTACTGACGATCGGCGCCGCGCAAGGCAAGATCCCCACCACACCCGGTGGCGTCCACCGCGACCGGCCGCTGCCCGGCACCGGCCATCGCTCCACACAGGCCGAGCACCGTGGTGGTGACGCCGGCGCCACCGCTGCCGCCGACCACCAGCACCGGCGGAGCCGGTGCCGCGACCCCGTCGCGCCGGGTGAGTTTGATCGGACCGCGAATCGGCGGCGCGATTGCCGGATTGCGCCAGTGCGCCGCCGCGGAGTCGTTGTCGCTCACTGCCTTCCACTCCACCGGCCGGGCCAACCGCGCAACTGCATGCGGCGATTATCTCCCGAACAGACCTGGCGGCATCGGCGGGATGGGCAGCTGCGCCAGCGCCGTCTGGGCATTGCGCACCGCGTCCTGCACTTGCGGCGGCGCCGTGCGCACGGCCTCCTGCAACTGCGGCTGTGCGGTCTTGATCGCCTCGTGGACCTGCGGGGGCGCGGACTTGACGGCCTCCTGCACCTGCGGGGGCAGCTGCACCACCACCGGGGCCGGCGGCGGCACCGGAGCGGGCGCCGGCTTGGCGACGGGGGCCTGCTTGGGTGCATCGTCGCCGGCGCCGATGGTGGTGGCGATGGCTCCGCCCGCGAGCCCGCCGCCGACGACCGCCGGGACGCCGATGGCCGCCGCGCCGCCCAGCCCGCCGACCCCGGCGCCGATGGCGCAGCCGACGCCCGCGCCCGGCAGTGCGCCGATGCCGCCGGCCAGCCCGCCGACCCCGGCGCCGATGGCGGCGCCGACGCCGCAACCGATGGCTGCCCCACCCACGCCGCCGATAGCTGCGGCCGGAACACCCGCGGACACGACTCCGATGGAGGCACCCGCGACCGTGTTCGCAGCGATCCGGTCGGATTCGGTGGCGGGCACGCCGACCGAGCTCCAGAACGTCGAGATGTCGGCCTCCGTCTTCGCGGCGTAGGCGTTGACCGTGTTCTGCGTGGGAATGTCCATCCACTCCGGGCGCGGCGACTCGAAGTTGCCGATGCGCACCGTGTCCTTGTCGGGCTGGATGGGCGCCACCGGCGCTACGGGCTGCGGTGCATGGTTCACCCGCGGGGTGGACGGGCCGGGCTGCGGCTGCGGCTTCGGCCGCGGCTTGACCGGGCTGTGCGGCACCGGTGCGATGTAGGCGGGCCCGCCGCCGGGCACCTCTTGCGGCACGATGGGCCCGACCGGCTGCGCCTCGGGCTGCGGCTCCGGAGCCGGTGCCACCGCCAGCGGCGAGGGTGTGGTGACCCCGGACTGACCGCCCGGCGGTTCGGTGACACCGGCCTGCCCGGACGGCGCGGCGGCGCTGAGCCCGGTGCAGGCGACGGCGATGGCGATGGGCAATGTGCCAACGGCGGCGATGCGCCGGGTTTGCCGATACAGAAAAGTGCTCACGACTGGTCCCTCCTCGTCCGAAGACGCCCCACAAAACGGTTAAACATCACCGTTCGGTAAAGAGAGTAGCCGTTGGTTCCGACAAATTCCCAATCTCCGAACAGGCCCTCTACCTGCGGTTGAGGGCCTGTGACGGGTGTGGAGTGTGTTGCTTTCGGGGCTAGCCGAACAGACCGGGAGGTACCGGCGGGATCGGCAGCTGCGCCAGCGTGGCCTGCGCGTTACGGACGGCGTCCTGGAACTGCGGCGGGACCTGTACCAGAGCCGGGGCCGGAACCGGAGCCGAGACCGGTTTCTTGGCGGCCTGATCGTGCTGGCCGATGCCGCCACCCACTCCGGCGCCCGCCTGGCCGCCCTGCACCGCCGCCGGGATGCCCACCGCGGCCGCACCGACGCCCGCGCCGATGGTGCCGCCCGCGGTGCCGCCCGTCGAAGCACCCGCGCCGCCGAGCAGCACGCCGCCGCCGACGGCACCGACGGCCGCGCCGACACCACAGCCGATACCGGCACCGGGCAGCGCGCCAACGCCGCCGACCGGGATGGTGGCCACGCCGCCGATCGCCGCGCCCACGGCGGCGCCCACCGCACAGCCTGCCGCGGCGCCGCCGACACCGCCGACCGCGGTACCGACCACACCGCCGACCGCGGTGCCGATGCCACCGCCGACGACCGCGCCGCCGACACCGCCGACGACCGCCGCCGGAATTCCGGCTGCGGCAACGCCGATGGCGGCACCGGCCACGGAGTTGGCGGCAATGCGATCCGATTCGGTGGCGGGCACGCCGACCGAGGTCCAGAACGTGGAGATGTCGGCTTCCGTCTTCGCGGCGTAGGCGTTCACCGTGTTCTGGGTGGCCACGTCCATCCACTGCGGACGCGCCTGCTCGTAGCTACCGATGCGGATGGTGTCGCGATCCGGCTGGATCGGGGCCACCGGTGCGACCGGCTGCGGTGCGTGCAGTGCTTGCGGCGCAACGGGTTCCGGCTGCGGGGCCGGCTTTGCACGCGGCTTGACCGGGCTCTGCGGCACGGGCGCGATATAGGCCGGGCCGCCGCCGGGAACTTCCTGCGGGACGATCGGATCCACCGGAGCAACCGGCTGCGGCGAGGGCGCGGTGACGCCCGACTGACCCGATGGCGGCGCGGTGACCCCGGCCTGACCGGGTGCGGCGGACGCCATGCCGGCGACGGCGACCGCAAGCGCGACCGGCACCGAACCGACGACCCCGATCCGCGCAGTGATGTTGGTACGCGGCAACGAATGCTTCCCCATAGAGGGATCCCCCTGAAGTGATTCGAACTTCTCGGAGGGGAACAGTAGCGGGCCGCGCGGCGCAGCGCGAGCTTTCAGGCCAACGACATGCCAAGCGGGACAGTTGGATCGGCAAGTTTCGATACATCGACGGGCCGGGCCGCGGCGATGAGCTCGCGGATGGCGTCGCCCTGATCCCAGATGTTGACGTTCATGCCGGCCAGCACGCGCCGATCCCGGTCCAGCCAGAAGGCAAGGAACTCCCGGCGGTCGGTATCGCCGCGCACCACGACCTGCTCGTATTCACCGTTGGGCGCATGCCCGACGTATTCCATGCCGAGGTCGTACTGATCGGTGAAGAAGTAGGGGAGGCGATCGTAGGCACGCGGCTGGCCTACGAGGGTGTGCGCGGCGACCGCCGGCTGGTTGAGCGCGTTCGCCCAATGCTCCACCCGAATTCGGCGCTCCAGTACGGGATGCTGCTGCTCGGCGATGTCGCCGACGGCCACGATGTCGGGATCGGAGGTGCGTAGCGACTCGTCGACGAGCACCCCATCGGCCACGGCCAGACCCGCATCGCGCGCGAGCTCGATGTTGGGGCGCGCGCCGATCGCAACGAGCACGGCGGTGGCGTCGATCACCGTGCCGTCGTCGAGCTGCACGCCGGTGGCGGCCCCGTCGCGAACCGCGACGGCGCCGACCTTCGCGCCGAACCGGAAGTCGACCCCGTGGGACCGATGCAGATCCGCGAAGACCGTGCCGAGCTCGGGGCCCAGCACGGCAAGCAGCGGCAGCTCCGCAGACTCGAGGATGGTGACCTCGACGCCCTTGGCACGTGCCGCGGCCGCGATTTCCAGTCCGATCCAGCCGGCGCCGACGATGGCCAGCCGGGCACCCGGCGCAATCGCGCCGAGCAGCGCATCGGAATCGTCCACGCTGCGCAGCGTGAACACCCCCCGCGCATCGAAGCCGGGCAGGTCGAGCGTGCGGGCCCGCGACCCCGTGGCCAGCGCGAGCTTGTCGTAACCGAGCTCGTAACCGTCCGGCAGCCGCACGGTGTGCGCCGACCGGTCGATCGCGGTGACCTCGGTGCCCAGCAGCAGGTCGACGTGATGATCGCGATACCAGGAAGCTGGTTGCACGGTGAACTCGTCGAGCGACTTCTTGCCTGCCGCGTACTCCTTGGACAGCGGCGGACGCTCGTACGGCAGCCGGTCTTCGGCGCACAACATGGCAATCTCGCCGGGAAAATCCAGCTCCCGCAAGGATTCGGACAGCTTGGCGGCCGCCAGGCCGCCACCGACGATGACGATTCGCATGGCTCCTCCTCGCTCGGGCCAAGCCTACCCGCGTGGGCGGGAAGGAATTCGGATTCGGTGCGTTGGATGCAGTCGTGACCGAAAACGCAAAAGATCGCGTCGACTTCTGGTTCGACCCGATGTGCCCGTGGTGCTGGATCACCTCCCGCTGGATTCTCGAGGTCGGCGCGGTGCGCGACATCGAAACCAACTTCCACGTCATGAGCCTGGCCGTGCTGAACGAGGGTCGCGACCTCGACCCGGGGTACCGCGCCTTGCTCGACGACGCGTGGGGGCCGGTTCGGGTCGCGATCGCCGCGCAGCAGGAACGTGGCGAGGAGGTGCTGGCCGATCTCTACACCGCGCTGGGCACCCGACTGCACAACCGGCGCGCGGAGTACGACAGCGATTCCCGACAGCAGACACTGGCCCGGATCGTCGCCGAGGCGCTGGACGAGGTGGGTTTGCCCGCCGAGCTGGCCGCCGCCGCTGCCTCGTCCGACTACGACGACGCCCTGCGCAAGAGCCACCACGCCGGCATGGATGCCGTCGGCGACGACGTCGGCACCCCGACCATCCACATCAACGGTGTCGCGTTCTTCGGGCCGGTGCTCTCCCGCATCCCGCGCGGTGAGCAGGCGGGCCAGATCTGGGACGCCGCCGTCGCGCTGGCGTCCTACCCGCACTTCTTCGAGCTCAAGCGCACCCGCACCGAAGATCCCGAATTCGACTGAGCGTCAACTAGACCCGGCTCCGTGGCCGCGGGGCCGGGTCAGCTCGACGAACCCGGCTCGCTGCCTGTGGAGTGTGAATTTCCAGCCGCGCCGTCGACGGCACCCGACCCCGGTGTGCCGGCGCTGGGTATATCGCCGGGGTCTGTGTCGGCTGCGCTGCTTGGTCCGTGGGTGTCGGCAGTGTCGTTGGCTGCCGACGGTGCCCAGGGGCTGGAACCGGTATCGCTGGGCCACGTCGCGCCCGGCCACTGCGCGGGCCGGGCCGCCGGAGCGGGATACGCGCCCGCCGGTGGGGCATAAGGCAGGTCCGTTCCCGGCGGCGGCCATGCAGTGGTTGCGCTGGGCACCGGTTCCGGCTCGGCGGGCCGGGCACGTGGGTCTGCAGCGTGGTAGTAGTTGCCGTCCGGCGCCGGTTGGAAACTCATTGTCGGCCAATCGGATTGGCTGCCGACGGGGACCTGTGCGCCGGGCGTGGGCAGCGGCGGGGACATGGGCAGTTTCGGGCGTGGGCGCCACAGCAGGCGACCGTGCTTGCTGCGATCGCGCAGCGCGTGCGCCCGCCAGATCAGCACCGGATGCGACGCCAGCGCGTTCGTCAGCCACACGAAGAAGCCGGTTTCGGTGTAGGAGCGGTCGGCGAGCTCGTCGTAGCCGACGAACGCGTTGAGGTATTTGCCGGCACCGAGCGTGGCGACCGCGCCGGGCGCACCCGTCGGGCGGTTCGCGAACCCGTGGTTGTCGGCGGTGTACTCCATCGACCGCGACAGCGCGCTGCCCAGGAACGGCACGAACTGCATCGCGAACATGCCCAACTGCCGCCAGTAGGACGCGTGACCGGCGGCGATGTGGCCCACCTCGTGGCCGACGATGAATGCGAGGGCCTCGGGATCGCGGGCCTTGCCGCCGATTTCGAACAGGTCGCTGTAGACGACCACATAGCGCCGGAAGCCGTGCCCGGAGGCGAACGCGTTGATCTGGCCGTTGCCCAGAATCACGAACGCCTCGGGTGCCTGTTTCATCCCGAAACGCTGCGCGGCCTGCTGCACCAGGTGATAACCGTCGGCGAACTGAGTGGGTGTCATGCGGACGCCGTTGGCGCGCGGGCCCGCGAACGTCACGCCACGTCCGATGAAGATGAGGATCGGCGCGGCGAGCACGAGGATCACGTATTCGTTGACGGCGCCCGTCGCCAGCAAACCGATCGACCCCAGGTACATCAGCGCGGTCGAGCCGACGACGAGGACCAGCAGCAAGATCTCCAAGCGGTGCCGCGCCGGCTGTTGGTGGGCAAGCAGCCCGCGTGCTGCGGGCACCGGCGACTGACCTTGGTAGGGGTGCATGAGGCCAGGGTATGGCCTGTCACAATCGGCGCATGCGCGTTTACCTTGGTGCCGACCATGCCGGCTTCGAACTGAAGAACACGATCATTTCTCACCTCCGGGCCAACGGCCACGAGGCAATCGACTGCGGCGCGTTCGAATACGACGCCGTCGACGACTACCCGGCGTTCTGCATCGACGCCGCCGCGAAGGTGGTTGCCGATCCGGGCAGCCTCGGAATCGTGTTGGGCGGCAGCGGAAATGGCGAACAGATCGCCGCGAACAAGGTCAAGGGTGCGCGGTGTGCGCTGGCCTGGAGCGTGGAAACCGCGCAGCTGGCCCGCCAGCACAACAACGCGCAGCTCATCGGAATCGGTGGGCGCATGCACTCCGAGGAGGAGGCGCTCGCGATCGTCGACGCGTTCCTTGCTACCCCGTGGTCGAATGAGGAACGTCACCAGCGCCGCATCGACATCCTCGCCGACTACGAGACCACGGGTGTCGCGCCGGCCGTGCCGGGTGCCTGACGCCATTGCCTGACCGGGGCGACGGGAATGCCTGAAGGCCACACGCTGCATCGGCTGGCGCGCCTGCACCACAAGCACTTCGCGGGCGCGCCGGTGCGAGTGTCCAGCCCGCAGGGCAAGTTCGCCGACGGCGCCGCGCTCGTCGACGGGCAGGTGTTGAAGCGGTCCTACGCCTACGGCAAACACCTGTTCCACCAGTACGACTCGGGTCTGGTCGTGCACGTGCACCTGGGCCTCTACGGCGCGTTCTCCGAATCCGTGGTGCCCATGGGCCCGCCGGTCGGCCAGGTCCGAATGCGCATGGTGGGCAACGATTTCGGCACCGACCTGCGTGGCGCCACCGCCTGCGAGGTGCTCTACAAGCCCGAGGTCGCCGCGATTGTCGACCGGCTCGGCCCGGATCCGTTGGGGCGCAAGCCCGATGGCGGGCTGGCATTCGCGCGGCTGTCGAAGTCGGTGCGTCCCATCGGCGCACTGCTGATGGACCAGTCCGTGCTCGCCGGCGTCGGAAATGTCTATCGTGCGGAATTGCTGTTCCGGCACGGTATTTCGCCGATGCGTCCCGGCAAATCGATCGCGCTCGACGAGTGGGCCGCGATGTGGACCGACCTCGTCGCGCTGATGAAGATCGGCTTGCGGCGCGGCAAGATCCACGTCGTGCGCCCCGAACACGACCACGGCGCACCGTCGTACGCGAAGGACCGGCCCCGCACGTATGTGTACCGGCGCGCGGGCGAGCCGTGCCGGGTGTGCGGGTCGACTGTTTTGCACCGGGAGCTGGAGGCGCGGAACCTCTTCTGGTGCCCGGGATGTCAGCCCGGCTGAGGTGCCGTCAGATCCGGCTCAATCCCTCGAGCACGTCGCGGTACAGCCACGATTTCATCGCCGTCAGCGCCGGGCCGCGGGTGTTCGCGACCGCGGCGGCGCGTGCGATTGCCGTTGGCAGCACATCGGATTCGGCGGCGGTGGCGTCGACGATGCCGGCGGCGAGCGCGTCGGTGCCCCCGTAGCGGCGGCCGGTCAGCGTCGCCTCGTGCAGCGTCTGCTTGGGCAGGCGGGCCTGCAGCAGTCCGAGCATGCCGCCCGGAATCACCAGCCCGTCCGGCAGGGCGAAGCCGAGATTGATCTCCGGCAGGCAGAAGTAGCCGCGGTCGGCGCGCATCACGCGGGCATCGTGCGCCAGCGCGAAAATCGCTCCGGCAGCGAAGGTATGGCCTTGCAGGGCCGCGACCGTGGGCACCGACAAGGTCAGGATGCGGGCGAACAGTTTCTGGCCGGACAACAGGTATTCGGCAACATCGGCCCCGAGGAACCGTTCGGGTTCGAAACCGTTGGAGTAGAACTTGCCGGTGCCGGTCGTGACGAGCGCGGCGGGACCGCTCGACGCCTCCACCTCGTCGAGGCGAGCGTCAACGGCGGCAATCCATTCCGGGCTCAGCCGATTCTCGGTATCGGCCTGCTCGGGGGCACCGAGATTCAGCACGAAAACCGCATCGTCGCGACGCAAGTACGGCACGCTGTACTCCTAGGTCGGTGGGCGCCCGAGCGAAAGGCGTCGGTTCGAGCGAAATGGTGTTACCGACGTTAACAGACACTTTCGGACGTGCGGTGCTCAGCCTGCGGTTTACCTGATCGAATTACGCCGGCAACGACCCGGCACCTTCTGCTTGTGATTCTCGAAGTACCAGGCGTTCAACGGGATTGGGGGAGTGGTCGATGTGTTCGTGTCTCGAGTGCGCGGTGCGCACCACCCATACGGCGTTGCTCGGCCCGGATCTGCGCGCCCGGCAGCCGGAAGCCGCGGTGCTCGATGGCGCGCGGCGCCACCGCGCGGACGGTCCGCCGGCGCCGGCGACGCCGCAACGTTCGGGCTGAGCGGTGACGGCGCCGCCGGGCGAGAGTTGGCACCGCGCTGGGCAATTGCCCTGCAAACGCGGCCGAGGTAGCGCATCATGAGGCCAGGACGGGTCTGTCGACCGGGGAGGGCCGATGCCGATCACGACCACCGAGCACGGTGCGGGGCGCACGATCGTGCTCGTGCACGCCACGCTGCACGACAGCGGCGACTATGCGGCGCTGGTTCCGCCGCTGGCCGACAACCATCGCGTGGTGCAGGTGGACTGGACGGCCGACACGCCCGACGAACTGGTCGACCTGCTCGACGAGGTGGCCGCCCGAGTCGGACGCGCGGTGTACGTGGGCAACTCCGTCGGCGGGTACGCCGCGGCACGCTTGGCGCAGCGCCGGCCAGCCGACGTCGCGGGCGTCGTGCTCGTCAACAGCGCGGGATTCACCCGACATTCCGTGGCCACGCGCTTGTTCTGTCGGTTCATGGGCTACTCGATGGTGGCCGGCGTCGCGCTGCCGCTGCTGGCCCGGCTCTATCTGTGCGCACGCACCGAAAGCGATCGCAGCGCGCTGGTGCGGTTGCGGGAGCGGGCCCATTCGGCGGACGGCGCGCGCCGTGCGGCACGCATGTGGCGCAGCTTTCCGGGCATCGACCTGCGGGCCAGCCCGCCGGGCTGCCCGACGCTGCTGGTGTGGGGGACGCGCGATCTTGTGACCGCCGGTGACGACGCTCGCGCTGCCGCAGCGATCGAGGGTGCGCGGTTGGTGCGGATGCGCACCGGGCACGTGCCGTTCTCGTCCGACCCCGACGAGTTCCTGGCGCATCTGGTGGCGTTCATCGCGAAGGTGGAGCCGATGACGGGAATCGAACCCGCGTAGATTTCGCCGCAAACGGGAATGCCCGAACCCATGAGCCGTAACACGAGAACCGATACGCGTGCCCGATGGTGGCGTTCGATCGTCGCAGTCGCGCTGGCGGCAATCATGGCCAGCGCCCTGTCGGTGTCACTCGCGCCGTCGGTGTCGGCGCGAGCGTCAGCACCTGCGGTGGCGAGCCAGATCGTCGATGCCGGACAGCAGTCGGGTGGTCCGGCACCCGCAGCGCCACGTCACGTCACGACGGCGCTGGCCGATCACGACACGACGGTGCAGGCACGCAAGAAAAAGAAGTCTCGCAACTTCGGAAAGTACATCGTCGGCGCCGTGTGCATCGTGGCGGTGATCGGCGCGATCGTCCTCCTCCTCGTGCTCAACCGGAGGCGAAAGAGGTAGCTGCGATGTACGGCCGGGGTGCAGGGCGTGCTCGCGGTGTGGAGCCGACCGATTCAGCGCCGAATCGTCGGGTGTCGGTCGCAACGGTGGTCGGCCTTGGTGGCGCCGGAACGGCTGCCGCGACCGCAGACTTCGTGGGAGGATTAGACCGGGTTCGGGGAGGAACCTGACAGGGGACGATCAAATGAAAACTCTGCTCGCAGCAATCGCGGTCCTACTCGCATTTGCACCGCCTGTTGCTGCCGACCCGGTTACCGATGCACTGTGCGCGAGCGGGTCTGCGCAGTTCTGTCCAAGACCGGCGCCGACCATCGTCGGTTGCCAGCAAGGCTTTGGTCCAATCGAAACGTACTGGTCCGACGGGCGGAAGACTGGCTGGTCACAGCATTGCCAGGACGTGCACGACAAGGCGCTCGAGGGAGAGCGTCGAGCTCAAGAGGAATACTGGCGGAATCATCCGCAGGCGGGGGACGATCGGCCTGGCTACATGCGCTGTGGAACACGTTGTGGCGAACCGCCGACGTCCGGCGAGGTTCAAATGCAGCACGCTTGCGAGAAGGGATATGCGCAGCGCGAAGACTGCGACGCACTGGGACACCCATTCGGCGGCTGATCGACATCGTTCCTTGGTGGCCGACAACCCCCGCAGAGCGATCATTCCGTCGGGCGAGTTGACGGTTGGACGCGCGGTTCGACCCGAGTACGGGCATTCATGATCCGGTGCAGACCGTTGGACTCGGAACTGTATAGGACGCAGTAGTGGATACAGTGCGACCTGCGATCGCGATTCCGCGCAGCGAAACTGCTGGTCAGGCATGGAGCCGATGACGGGAATCGAACCCGCGTAGCTAGTTTGGAAGACTAGGGCTCTACCATTGAGCTACATCGGCAGGCATACGACACCTGAGGGATCGCCACTGGTGCCGTGATGCGAAGTGACAATAGCAGATCCGAGACACCGGCTCCGAACGGCGCCGACTCGGATCGGATCACCCTCGCGTTGGAAACGGTAACCGGCTCACCGTACGATTGCCAGGCGATTTACGTGCACGGGGTGTAGCGCAGCTTGGTAGCGCATCCGCTTTGGGAGCGGAGGGCCGCAGGTTCAAATCCTGTCACCCCGACCAGCCGAGGAATCCAGGAAACTAAGGAGCAGTATTCGTGAAGAGCACCGTCGAGCAGCTGAGCCCGACGCGCGTCCGGATCAACATCGAGGTGCCCTTCGAGGAGCTCGAGGGTGAATTCGACCGCGCGTACAAGGCCCTCGCCCAGCAGGTCCGCATCCCGGGCTTCCGTCCCGGGAAGGCGCCGGCGAAGCTGCTCGAAGCGCGTGTCGGCCGCGGCGCCATCCTGGAGCAGGTCGTCAACGACACCGTGCCGAAGAAGTACAGCGAGGCCGTCGTCGAGTCCAAGGTGAAGGTCATCGGGCAGCCGGAGATCGAGATCACCAAGATCGAGGACCATCAGGAACTGGCGTTCACCGCCGAGGTCGACGTGCGTCCGGAGATCGAGCTGCCGGATTACAGCACCATCGCGGTCACCGTCGAGACGCCGACCATCACCGACGAGGACATCGAGGAGCAGCTGCTGTCGCTGCGCCAGCGCTTCGGCACCCTCACCGGCGTCGAGCGCGCGGTGCAGACCGGCGACTTCGTTTCCATCGACCTGTCGGCCACCGTCGACGGCAACGACGTCCCGGAAGCGGCCACCACCGGCTTGTCGCACGAGGTGGGCTCGGGTCAGCTGATCGACGGCCTGGACGAGGCGGTTGTCGGCATGAGTGCCGGCGAGACCAAGCAGTTCACCACCAAGCTGGTGGCCGGCGAGCACGCCGACCAGGACGCCGAGGTCACGGTGACGGTGCAGACCGTCAAGGAGCGCGAGCTGCCCGAGGCCGACGACGAATTCGCTCAGCTGGCAAGCGAATTCGACACGCTCGACGAGTTGAAGGCGGACCTGCGCGAGCGCGTGGGCCGGGTGCGCAAGGTCGAGCAGGCCGGCCAGGTCCGCGACAAGGTGCTCGAGCAGCTGCTCGAGACCGTCGAGGTGCCGCTGCCCGAGGCTGTCGTCAAGGCCGAGGTCGACGCCCAGACTCACGACATCGTGCACGCTTTCGACCACGACGACGCGAAGCTGAACGCCGCGCTCGAGGAGCAGGGCACCACCCGCGAACAGTTCGACGCCGACGCGCAGGAGGCCGCCGAGCGCTCGGTGAAGCTGCAGCTGCTGCTCGACGCCATCGCCGAGGCGGAGAACACCGAGGTGAGCCAGGAAGAGTTCACCCAGCGCATCGTGTTGCAGGCGCAGCAGTACGGCATCAAGCCGGAGCAGTTCATGCAGCAGCTGCAGCAGGGTGAGCAGCTGGGCGCCGTGTTCGCCGACGTGCGCCGCGGCAAGGCTCTGGCTTCGATCGTCGAGCGGGTCACCGTCACCGACGAGTCGGGCAACGCGGTCGACGTGGCCGAATTGCTCGGCAAGAACGCCGCCGACGCCGAATGATCTTTGCGCTCTGAGCGAAGTGGGGCGGTACCGGGAAACTGGTGCCGCCCCGTTTCGTTAGTGTTTGTGTAGCTAATTTGATGTACCCCGACCTCCAGCGAGGAGAAGGCAGGTAGATATGACGTCGGCTGGGCTCAATCTGAGTGACTCGGTGTTCGAGCGGTTGCTGCGTGAACGCATCATCTTCCTCGGCACACAGGTCGACGACGAGATCGCCAACCGCCTGTGCGCGCAGATGCTGCTGCTCGCCGCCGAAGATCCCACCAAGGACATCGCCATGTACATCAACTCGCCCGGCGGGTCGGTGACGGCGGGCCTGGCGATCTTCGACACCATGGAACTCGTCGAGTGCGACATCGCCACGTATGGGATGGGTCTGGCGGCATCGATGGGACAGTTCCTGCTCACCGCAGGCACCAAGGGCAAGCGCTACGCGCTGCCGCACGCGCAGATCCTGATGCATCAGCCGTCGGCCGGTGTCGGGGGTACCGCGGCGGATGTCGCCATCCAGGCCGAGATGCTCATCAAGAGCAAGCGGCAGCTGCACGAGCTCAACGCGCGCCACATCGGCAAATCGATCGAGCAGATCACCGAGGATGCGGACCGCGACCGCTGGTTCACCGCGCAGGAAGCGCTCGAGTACGGCTTTGTCGACCACGTCATCACGCGCACGCGCGACGTGTCCGCGAACTGACCTGCTGCCCACCTTCGAAAGAATCGGAACATATCGATGACTGAGCTCTACGCGCCGCAATCGCGCTACATCCTGCCGTCGTTCATCGAGCATTCGAGCTACGGCATCAAGGAGTCGAACCCCTACAACAAGCTGTTCGAGGAGCGCATCATCTTCCTCGGCGTGCAGGTCGACGACGCGTCGGCGAACGACATCATGGCGCAGCTGCTGGTCCTGGAGTCGCTGGACCCGGATCGCGACATCACGATGTACATCAATTCGCCCGGCGGCTCGTTCACGTCGTTGATGGCGATCTACGACACCATGCAGTACGTGCGCGCCGATGTCGCCACCGTGTGCCTCGGCCAGGCCGCTTCGGCCGCCGCGGTGCTGCTGGCCGCCGGTACGCCGGGCAAGCGCGCCTGCCTGCCGAACGCGTCGGTGCTCATCCACCAGCCGTCCTCGGGCGGTATTCGCGGGCAGGTGTCGGACCTGGAAATTGCCGCCGCCGAGATCGAGCGGATGCGCCGTACCATGGAAGAGACGCTCGCTCGGCACACCGGCAAGGACGCCGCCGTCATCCGTCGCGATACCGATCGTGACAAGTTCCTCACCGCCGAAGAGGCGAAGGAATACGGAATCGTCGACACCGTGTTCGACTACCGGAAGTTGAGCGCCAAGAAAAAGTAAACGCCGCTAACGGTTTTGACGTTTCGCGTTCGACACGCGGATAGTGGTCAATTCCGGGACAGGGGCGCAGGGACCGGGCAGGCTGAGACCCTCACCCTGAGACGGGACACCCGAAACGTAACCCTTTCGGAAAAGTGGGCGATGATTGTGCGACGAGGCGCTACGCGAATCGCCGCCAAGGAGTCGACCTGCATCCCGATCTGCGGGTACGGTCACAACTACGGGCCTGTGCTACGGCACCGGTGGACAGGAAGTAGGGGACGCAGGAGATGGCACGCATCGGAGACGGTGGCGACCTGCTGAAGTGCTCTTTCTGCGGAAAGAGTCAGAAGCAGGTCAAGAAGCTGATTGCTGGCCCGGGTGTGTACATCTGCGACGAGTGCATCGACCTGTGCAACGAGATCATCGAGGAAGAGCTCGCCGAGTCCAACGAGGTGAAGCTCGACGAGCTCCCCAAGCCGGCCGAGATCCGCGATTTCCTCGAGAACTACGTCATCGGTCAGGACACCGCCAAGCGCACCCTCGCCGTGGCCGTCTACAACCACTACAAGCGCATCCAGGCCGGCGACAAGGCCCGCGACACCCGCGGTGAGCAGGTGGAGCTGGCCAAGTCGAACATCCTGATGCTCGGTCCCACCGGTTGCGGCAAGACGTATCTGGCGCAGACGCTGGCGAAGATGCTCAACGTGCCGTTCGCCATCGCGGATGCCACCGCACTGACGGAGGCCGGCTACGTCGGCGAAGACGTCGAGAACATCCTGCTCAAGCTGATCCAGGCCGCCGACTACGACGTCAAGCGCGCTGAGACGGGCATCATCTACATCGACGAGGTCGACAAGATCGCCCGCAAGAGCGAGAACCCGTCGATCACGCGCGACGTGTCCGGTGAGGGTGTGCAGCAGGCGCTGCTGAAAATTCTGGAGGGCACGCAGGCCTCCGTGCCGCCGCAGGGCGGGCGCAAGCACCCGCACCAGGAGTTCATCCAGATCGACACGACGAACGTGCTGTTCATCGTGGCAGGCGCGTTCGCCGGGCTGGAGAAAATCATCCAGGACCGGGTCGGCAAGCGTGGTCTGGGCTTCGGTGCCGAGGTGCACTCGCGTGCCGAGATCGACACCGCCGATCACTTCGCCGATGTCATGCCGGAAGATTTGATCAAGTTCGGCCTGATCCCGGAGTTCATCGGCCGCCTGCCGGTCGTCGCCTCGGTGACCAACCTGGACAAGGAATCGCTGGTCAAAATCCTCTCCGAGCCGAAGAACGCGCTGGTCAAGCAGTACACCCGCCTGTTCGAGATGGACGGCGTGGAGCTCGAGTTCAGCACCGACGCGCTCGAAGCCGTCGCCGAAGAAGCCCACGGCCGCGCCCACGCGCAGCCGGCCCATCGAGAAGATGAAGAGGTTCACCCCGTAGGACAGCAGCGCGAGGCCGATGATGACCTGATAGGTGCGCGGCCGCATCAGCAGCCACACCCCCGAGCCGACGAGGACGCCGATGGCGCCGGACAGGACGAGTTCCATCAGCTTTCCTCCCCGGCGGCCTGGTCCTGCTCGCGCGCGCGGCTCCAGCGCAGGGCGGCGCAGCTGCTCGGCGCGGCCGCGGAGCACCCGCACCCGGGCCCGCTCGGGCAGTGCCGCGACCACCTGCGACCACGCGTGCTCCAGGTAGTCTCCGATCAGCGCCCGGGGCGGGTAGTCCTCGGCGGCATCGTCCCGGCCCTGTTCGAGCGCCCACTGCCGGAAGGGCTGCACCACGCGGTCCTCGGCCCCCGGCTCATGGGCGTCGACGATCCCCGCCGTGACGTTCAGGCGCAGATGCCGGGGCTGTCGCGGGTCGTAGGCCGCGCCCGTGCCCATGAGGCGGATGCGCTGGCCCTTCTTCAGGACGCCGTCGACGATGCGCACCAGCACCACGACGCCGAGATAGACATCGTACCAGGAATCGACCAGCAGCGCCTTGAGCGGCGGGACCGCCAGACGTGCCGTGTCGTCGTCGAAGTAGGCCTGGGCAACCCTGGCATGCGTCGTGGCGATGGTACGCACCGAATCGGCGAAGATCTTCTCGTCCTGCAGCTCGGGACGCAGCATCTCGTCGGTGAAGATCGTGTCGGGATGCATGAAGATGCGCCCGAAGTAGCGCTTCATGAAGTGATCGGTCATCCGATAGCCCAGTCGCGAGGCAGGGATGAGGTCACCGTCGAGCTCATAGTCCTCGAGCTTCTCCAGATACCCACCAGCGATGAGCGTACCGGCATCGCGTTCTGCAGGTGTCATGCGGGCAAAGACCTCTGGCACGAGCAGTGAGATGTCATGGGCCACCCGAACGTTCGGCCCGATGAAACCGGCCGACGACAGCCACCCGTCATATCCTCCCAGCACGAAGGAGAGGAACGACGCATTGAGGTCGTAGACCGCGGGCATCGCATTGAAGGGCGCCTTGGTGGGCGCTCCCTCCGAACCGGCTCCAGTGGTCGAGGGGCTCTTGCCGGTCATCGACGAGATGAACTCCATGAAGAGCTCGGGAAGTTCCATGTAGTGCAGTGGATTGTAGGCACACAGGGCCGGGATGCGCCCCTCCGGGGGATTGTTGCGACGCCCGGCTGCAACGACATCGACCGGCAGGGGCAGATCCTCATACATGGGCACCCGGTGGTGCAGGTGGCTCGCCAGGTCCGCCAGCTGCGTCTGACGCGGTTTGGCAATGTCGGGCCGTTTCTGCAGATAACGTGGATTGCGCGACGGCACCCCGTCGATGAGGCGCGGATTGGCACTCGACACGGCAAATGCCGGAGTCGATCCGGGCTCGGCGTGCGCGAAGTCCGACAGGAATGTCGCCATGGGATCGGTGAACTCGGAGAAATGGACGACGTCGTCGCACATCTGCCGAACCTCGTCACGAGTGAGAGGTTGATAGTTGGAGATGAAGAGGTCATCACCAGACATGTCCATCTCGGTCTGGGAGTCATAGCCACGAACGATGGCGTCATCGGAACGCTGGAACAGCAGCAGCTCACAATTTCTGACGAGTTTGCGTGACAATCCTGTCGGACCCGTGGTGAGTCCGGGTGGGGTGACCACGGAGGCAGTCATGTCATCCTCGGTCTGCACCTTGACAGCTGGTGCATAGTCGTGACGCAACGAGAACAGCCGCCATGCACCGTCGGCGTCGAACCCGACGCGCAACATGTTGACGTGAATCTTCTGACCATCCAACCGCACCATGTTCCCGTGTCGG
>CAKZIX010000031.1 GCA_936936565.1 uncultured Nocardiaceae bacterium
AGGGGACCCCGCGCACCCGGCAGAGCCCGTTGACCCTTGCTGCCTTCCGGCCCTGGGGGGGTTCACAGGATGCGCGCCGCGCGGGATCCGTAGACCAGTGTACGGCCCCGCCGGGGGTGCCCTTGCCATGGGTGGCGAGCTGGGCGAATCGGCTTTGGCGCCGCTGATCCTCTACACTCCTTCACGGAGGATTCGCCTAGTGGCCTATGGCGCTCGCCTGGAACGCGGGTTGGGTTAACGCCCTCAGGGGTTCAAATCCCCTATCCTCCGCCAGCGCACGGCAGGCCGGGAACCGTATCGGTTCCCGGTTTGCCGGCCGCGCAACACCCTCCGGGGACAGTCGTGCCCCGCGTAACAGAATTACGGTTCGGGGAGTTGCCGCGTGTTGGCTCGGCGTGTTTAGTCGCTTCACGCATATCGGGGGAATCTTCCCGTCCGGCGGTCTGTTTCCAACGTAGAGTCTGTCGCTAAACCCCGGGGGCCGGGTTAATGAATATCGGGAGGTGTCGGCTTGTCTCGGAAACGACCGGGCCAAGATATTCGTGAGGACATTCTGGCGGCACTTGCCACGCTGGCCAACCAGCGTCCATTGGTGCTCATCCAGTTGTCCGAGATCGTCAAACTCGCGGGTGTCACAAAGGGCTCCTTCTATGCCCATTTCAGCTCCAAAGAGGAGGCTGCGGCGTTCCTCGCCGAGGAAGAACACGAACGCCTGCTGCGCAACGTGCAGGAACGGATCGCCAATCTGCCGCCGTCGGTCGAGATGATCGTCGCGATCATGTTCGAGACCACGCACCATCAGCTCGCCTCACCGACGACGCACGCGGCACTGCTGCTCACCTTGGAGCTGTATCGCGCGCCCAGTCGCGAACTGCGCGGCCTCGGAAAATGGCACCGTTTTCTTGCACAGCACGTCGAGGATGCGCGGGCCTCGGGTGATATCGCGGCCGATGTCGATCCCGAGAAACTCGCCTGGCATATCCTCGACAGCTGGGTCGGCGCCTACGTCGTTTCCGATATGACATGTGCGCGCAGGGATTTGACGGAGCGCATCGAATTCCTGCTGCGTTTCGTACTCGGCGCCGTCGTGGCACCGGATCGGCTGCCGTATTTCACCATGTATCTGTCCCGGTACGCGGCCCGCCAGCGCGCGGTCGCAAATGCGTGCAACTGAGCCCCGGCAGCGGCAGGCATTCTGGTGGCATGACCGACCGCGATCGTGACGAGTCGGGGCGCGCGCGTAACGCCCGGCCCCGCGATGCGCTCGGGCGCCCGCTGCCGCCCGGCAGCGTGGGCGTGCCGCGCATTCCGGACGACCTCGAGCTGCCGCCCGCCGAGTCACTCGACCTCGCTCAGCGGCTGCTCGACGAGGGCCTCGCCTTCCATGCGCACGAGGTACTCGAAGCGGCATGGAAACAGGCCCCACCTGCGGATCGGCAGCTGTGGCAGGGCTTGGCGCAGCTCGCCGTCGGCATCACGCACGTGCAACGCGGCAATCCGAAGGGCGCGAAGACGTTGCTGCACCGCGCGATGGTGCGCATCGACGGGTACCGCACGCACGGCATCGACGTACCAGGACTGATCGAGTTTGCGCGCGCGCTGCTCGCCGATCTCGAGGCCGATCGCGCAGTGCCGCCCGAGCAATTGCGCCCCGCACTGCGCCTACCGCCGGGGCCTACGCATCCCCGGTAGCCGGCGGCGCGAGGGTGCCGGCGCCGCGCGCTCCTAAACTGGATGCGTGCCCTGGTACACGCCGGTTCCCGCCGCTGCCGATCTGCGCGGCGCGCTGGTCTGTGCGTGGACGGCCGACGTCGCCGGCACGCACGTGCTGGTACCGGACGGCTGTATCGACGTGCTGTGGCTGGCCGGGGTGGGCATCCGGGTATGCGGCCCCGAAACGTCGGCGTGGACATTCACCCGCCCGCCCGGTACCGCGGCGGTCGGCGTGCGCTTCCGCCCCGGAGCCGCGCCCGCGCTGCTCGGGGCCCGCGCCCGCGACATCCGCGACACCCGAATCGATCTCGCCGATGTCTGTGCTGCCCGCGAGAACCGGTTGCTGCGCGACCGGCTCGACCATGCCACCTCCGCCGAAGATCGAATCATGCTCTTACAGAACGCGGTTCGAGGTTGGTGCGCCCGTGCCACCATCGTCGACGAGCTGGCACCAAGGCTCGGTGCCGCGCTGGAGGAGCGGTCCTGGACGGTGGCCGCACTCGCCGATGCCGCCGCCATGACCGAACGTCACCTGCAGCGGCGCTGCCAGGATGCCTTCGGGTACAGCCCGGCCACGCTGCGCTCGATTCTGCGGCTGCAGCGCTTCATGCGGCTGGCGCGTGCCGCCCCGCAACGCGGCCTGGCCGAGCTGGCCGTCGCGGCCGGCTACGCCGACCAGGCGCACCTGTCGCGCGAATGCCGGCGGATCGGAAGTCGCACGCCCACCGAACTTTTGGCGAGCCAGGCACCGGACTGGCACGGCGGTGCACCGCTGTTCGTCACCTCCGAGCGCGCGGCGGCCTGAGTTGGGCAACGGCCGGTTCGCACCGAGCCCGTCGGGCGATCTGCACCTGGGCAATCTGCGCACCGCACTGGTGGCGTGGCTGTACGCGCGCCATTCCGGGCGCGGATTTCGCCTGCGCGTAGACGATCTGGACCGGGTACGCCCCGGCGCCGAGGCCCGTCAGGTGGCCGACCTGGCGGCGCTCGGCCTCGACTGGGACGGTGAGGTGTTACACCAAACCGACCGGCTACCCCGCTACGCCGCCGCCGTCGACCGGCTGCGTGCCGCCGGTCTGGTCTACGAATGCTATTGCACCCGAAGAGAAATCCAGCAGGCAGCGGCCGCGCCGCACGCACCGCTAGGCGCCTACCCCGGTACCTGCCGCGAGCTCACCGCCGCGCAGCGGGCGGCCCACCGGGCCGACGGGCGTCCGCCCGCCCTGCGCCTGCGTGCCGAACGCACCCAATACCCCGTGCACGACGAATTGCACGGTGACTACACCGGATTGGTGGACGACCTCGTGCTCCGGCGCAACGACGGCGTCCCCGCCTACAACTTGTGCGTCGTCGTAGACGACGGCGAGCAGGACATCGATCAGGTCGTACGCGGGGACGATCTGCTGGCCTCCACACCGCGCCAGGCGTACCTGGCGAACCTGCTCGACCTGCCGGTACCGCAGTACGCACACGTGCCGCTGGTCCTCAACGCCGAGGGCAAACGTCTCGCCAAACGCGATGGTGCGGTGACACTTTCGGAGCAGCCCTCGCCAGCGGCCGCGGTCGCGTTGCTGGCCGGATCGCTGGGGTTGTCCGGCACCCACCCGCGGGAACTGCTGGCGGCGTTCGAACCTGGCCGACTACCGAAAATTCCCTGGACGTTCGTGCCGATCACGAATTCGTGAATCGCCTGCGCGCAGGTCTGTCCGAGTGTCCGGTTTCGCCGTAAGGTGCATTCGACCGAATGATCTACGACTCAAGGGGATCCTTCATGACATCCGGTGGATACGACCCGAATCAGTACCCTCCGCCGGGCGGCCAGCCGTATGGCAACCAGCCGGGCGGCCAGCCTTACGGCGGCCAGGGTGGGCAGCCCTACGGCGGGCAGCCCGGCGGCTACGGCGCGCCACAGGGTGACCCGTACGGCGCCCCGCAGGGCGGCTACCCGCCGCCCCCGCCGCTCGGCGCGCAGCCCACCGGCGGTGCCGGCTTCTCCGTCGGCGATGCACTCGGCTACGGCTGGAACAAGTTCAAGGCGAATCCGGCACCCTGGATCATCGCTGTGCTGATCTACTTCGTGGTCACGCTGATCTTCTCGTCGCCACGATTCTTTGCCCCAGACAGCGTCGCGGTCGGCCTGCTCGGCCAGCTGCTGGCGAGTGCGGCGTCGATCATTCTCGCGACCGCGCTGGTCAACGGCGCGCTGGGCGAGGTGAACGGCGCCAAGCCGGCGATCGGCCAGTTCTTCAACTTCCCGAATGTCGCCGCAATTCTGATCACGGGCGTCCTGGTGTTCGTCATCACGACCGTTGGCTTCATCCTGTGCGTGATCCCCGGCATCATCGCCACGTTCCTGCTCTGGTACGCCTACACCTTCGTGCTGGATCAGAACCAGCAGCCGGTGGACGCGCTGAAGTCCAGCTTCAATCTGGTCAAGGCGCACGTGAGCGAGTTCCTGATCTTGGCGCTGGCGATCGTCGGCATCAACATCGTCGGTGCCATCCTGTGCGGCCTCGGCCTGTTCGTCACGATCCCGGTCAGCGTCATCGCGTCGACCTACGCCTACCGCGTCACGGTCAAGGGCCCGGTCTCCCCGGCCGTCTGACGTCGCAAACACCAAGGCGCGCAACCCGAAAGGGTTGCGCGCCTTCGTTTTTTCCGCTAGCTGCCGGCGAGTGCGAAGCCGATGAGCACCACGATGTAGATGAGATACCCCGCGATCGCGACGAACCCGCTGATGATGCCGGTGAGCGCCATCCCGCGGCCCGTCTGATACGGATTCTGTTTGAGCTGGTTCAGCGCCATGAAGCCGAGCACGATGCCCACGACCGCGGAAATACACGTGAAGCAGCCCAGCAGGCCGCAGATCATCGCGGCGATGGCCAGGCCGTTGTTGCCGCCCTGGGGCGCGTACCCATACGGCTGCTGCGGGTACGCCCCGGCCTGCGGGTACCCGTACTGCTGGGCGTAGGGATCGGCGGGCTGCCCGTAGGCCGCACCGGGTTGGCTGTACGGATCGGCCGGCTGTCCGTACGGCGCTGCCGGTTGGCCGTACTGGTCGGGCTGACCGTAGGACCCGGGCTGGACGTACGGACCGCTCTGCCCACCCTGGCCGTACTGGGCGTACGGATCGGCGGACGGCGGGTACTGCGGCTGCGATTCCTCGGGGGGCGGGTAGATCTGCTGCCCCGGCGGTTCTTCCGGTTTGTAGCCCCCGGATCCAGGCGGATAGGTCATTGCGTAAGCGTAGCGACTACCAGCGATTTACTTCTGCCACGACGAACAGCGCGACGAACGCGAGTCCGATCACAACGCCCGCGATCCCGACCCACAGTCCGGCCAGCGCCATGCCGCGACCCTGCTGTTGCGGATTCTGCTTGAGCTGGTTCAGCGCGACGACGCCGAGCACGATGCCGATGATCGACGGCACACCGTAGGCGCACCAGCACAACACGATCCCGGCGATCGACGTGCACATCGAGGCGATGGCCATCGGGTTCGTCCGCGGACCGGCGGGCTGGGCGCCGTACGCCGGATATCCGGGCACACCGTACGGATTCTGCGGTACCGCATACGGATTCGACTGCCCACCATACGGATTCGGCTGTCCGGTAACGGGGTTCGCCTGCGCGGCGTACGGATCCGACTGCCCACCGTACGGGCGTGCTTGGCCCGCGTACGGATCCGACTGCCCACCGTACGGGCTTGCTTGGCCCGCATACGGATCCGACTGACCGGCATACGGGTTCGCCTGGCCCGCGTACGGATTGGACTGCCCCGCATAGGGTTCCGTCTGCGGAGCATACGGGTTCACCGGGCCGGGATACGGATCCGGCCCACCCGCGGACGGGTTCGGCGCGGCGTACGGATTAGCCTGGCCCGCATACGGATTCGGCTGATCCCCGGAGGAATCGGCGGCGGTCGCATTCGGGGCAGCCGGGTTGGCGTACGGGTTCTCCGGCGCCGGCGTGGCGCGCTTGGACAGCTCGACCGCACCCGCGTTCGGATTGAGCTGGGTGGCTTCGGCCTGGCCGCCGGACGCCGGGTTGAGCTGAGTGGGCTCGTAGGTGGGGTATTGCGGCTCCCCCGCCGCACCGCCGGGATAGCTGGGATACTGCTGGTACGGATCTTTCGGCTCGGAACCCCCGGATTGCGTCATAGGGACAGACTAGGCACACCGATGCTTGGATGTAGCGCGTGACAGACATCGAGAACGCCGAGCAACCGTCGTTTGCGCAGATCGGGCGCAGTTACTACCCCATCATCGTCGCCTTCTTCACGGCCACGCTGATCATTTCCAATGTGTGCGCCACCAAGGGCGTGGCCTTCTTCTCCGGCCACGACGTGAAACTGGGCCCGGTGCAGATCCTGCCGATCAATACCGACGGCGCGTTCTTCTTGTTCCCGTTGGCGTACATCCTGGGCGATGTGCTCAGCGAGGTATACGGCTTCCGGGCCGCGCGCCGCGCCATCTATCTCGGTTTCGGTGCCCTGCTGCTCGGCTCACTGTGCTTCTGGATCGCCACCGAGCTACCGGCCGCCGCGTTCTACCCGAACCAGGCCGCCTTCGAAAGCGTCGTCGGCGTGGTGCCGCGCCTGGTCGCCGCCGGGCTCATCGCGTATTTCGTTGGGCAGCTGCTCAATTCGAAGGTACTGGTGCTGATCAAGGAGCGCACCAAGGAAAAGCATCTGTGGGCGCGGCTGCTCGGCTCCACCGTGGTCGGCGAGTTCGCCGACACCCTCATCTTCTGCTCGATCGCCGCCGGTGCCATCGGCATCACCACGTGGCAGGACTTCGTGAACTACGTGATCGTCGGATTCGTCTGGAAGACACTGGTCGAGGTGGCGGTCATGCCGGTCACCTACAAGGTCATCGGCCAGCTCAAGCGCCACGAGCCCAGCTACGCGGCCGTCACCTAACCGGCAGCCGGGAATGAATGGCGCCGTTCGTCTCGCTGAGCGGATGAACGGTGCCATTCACTCCGGGGGGGTTGCTGCACCCGTGGGGATTGCCGCACTTGTGCGGATTGCCGCGGCCGGCCTTACCCGTGGGGATTACCGCGGCCGGCCTTACCCGTGGGATTACCGCGGCCGGCCTTACCCGTGGGGATTACCGCAGCCGGCCTTACCCGGTGGGATTACCGCGGCCGGCCTTACCCGTGGGGATTACCGCAGCCGGCCTCACCCGTGCGGCTTGCCGCGGCCGGCCTTACCCGTGGGGATTGCCGCGGCCGGCGTTCCAGCGGCCCAGCGTGTCGTTGCGAAACTCGGCGAACGTGCCCGCCTCGATGTGCGCTCGCATGTCGTCGACGAGGCGAACGGTGAACCGTTCGTTGTGAATGGTGCACAGCGTGTTCGCCAGCATCTCCTTCGACTTGAACAGATGGTGCACGTACGCCTTCGTGTAGTGCGCACAGGTGTAGCAGTCGCATTCGTCGTCGAGCGGGGTGAAATCGCGGCGGCAGCGGGCGGTGTCCACGTTGAATCGCCCTGCCCGCGTATAGATCCGGCCATTGCGGGCGGTACGTGAGGGGTTCACGCAGTCGAAGGTGTCGGCGCCGTTGGCCACCGCGACGAACAGGTCTTCCGGCTCGGAGATGCCCAACAGGTGCCGCGGCTTGTGGTCGGGCAGCTCCGCACAACACCAGCCGACGATGGTGCCGAGGTTGTGCTTTTCCAGGGCGCCGCCGATCCCGTAGCCCGCCAGCACACCGGAGCCGCCGTCGATTTCTTCCAGTCCGCGACATGCCTTGCGGCGCAAGTCCTCGTACTGTGCGCCCTGCACGACACCGAACAGCGCCTGCGGTGGCCGGTGCGTGCGTTCGGCATTGAGCCGCTCGTGTTCGGCGACGCACCGGATCGCCCACTCGTGCGTGCGCTGCACCGAATTTTCTTGGTATGCACGGGTATTGAACAGCGTGGTGAGTTCGTCGAAGGCAAAGATGATGTCGGCGCCGAGTTGATGCTGGATCTGCATCGAGATCTCCGGAGTGAACCGGTGCCGCGAGCCGTCGATGTGCGAGGTGAAGGTGACGCCGTCGTCGTCGACAACCGCAAGGCGCTCTTTGCCTGTGGCGATCACGTCGTCGGACTGCACGCCCACCGACTCCATCGCCAGCACCTTCTTGAACCCCACCCCCAGACTCATCACCTGGAATCCCCCGCTGTCGGTGAACGTGGGCATGCCCCAGTTCATGAAGTCACCCAAACCGCCTGCCGCGTCGACGATATCGGGACCGGGCCGCAGGTACAGATGGTAGGCGTTGGCCAGCAACGCTTGTGCCCCAAGCTCTTTCATCGTCTCCGGCAGGACGGCCTTGACCGTCGCCTGCGTCCCGACGGGAATGAATGCGGGCGTTCGGATCTCGCCGTGCGGGGTGTGGATGACCCCGGATCGGCCCAGTTCCCCCGGGATCTGGGCCGTCACCTCGAAAAATGGCACGTTCGGCAGGCTACTCGGTGCGCCGGAGGGGCAATCAGCAGATGGCGCCCGGGATCATGGTGCCCTTCGGCGTTCCCGGCGGGCACGCCGGCGGCTGCCCCTGCTCGATGCGTTCGCGCTCCTGCTTCTGCCACTCGGCGGTGCCGACGGCGTTCGATGCGATCGGGAACGCACCCTCACCGCAGTCGTCGGAGAAGCGCTGCGTCGAGTTGGCTGCCACGCCGAACACCGGCCACAGCACCTTGCCGTTCGAGCACACCGCCTGCAGGTGGCCATAGCCGGCCGCGTCGTCCTCGTTGTGGCAGGTCATGACGACCCGCGAACCCTCGTTGGCGGCAAAGCAGCTCACCGTGCCGTACGGCTTGGCCGACGCCGCCCCCGGTACGAGTAGCGCGAAGCCCAGCGCACAGGCGCCACCGAGCACCAATCCAGCGAGCGACCGAACAGCCATGACGTGCCTCCAAGAAACGTACGAGCCCCGCCCGCGGGCTACGTTACGGCACCGACGAACTGGGCGTTGTAGAGCCGCGCATAGGCCCCGTCGCGGGCGAGCAACTGCTCGTGGTTGCCCTGCTCGACGAGCTTGCCGTGCTCCATCACAACGATCACGTCGGCATCGCGAATCGTCGAAAGTCGGTGCGCGATAACGAAACTCGTCCGATCGGAGCGCAGCGCCGCGGTGGCGTGCTGCACCTGCTGCTCGGTGCGGGTGTCCACCGAGCTGGTGGCCTCGTCGAGAATCAGGATCGACGGCTTGGACAGGAACGCCCGCGCGATCGTAATGAGCTGCTTCTCGCCGACGCTCACGCCGCCGCCCTCTTCGTCGATCACCGTGTCGTAGCCGTTGGGCAGCGAATGCACGAAGCGATCGACGTAGGCGGCGCGCGCCGCCTCCATGATCTCGGCCTCGCTGGCCAGCGGGTTGCCGTAGGCGATGTTCTCCTTGATGGTGCCGCCGAACAGCCAGGTGTCTTGCAGCACCATGCCGATCCGCGAACGCAGGTGCGCGCGGCTCATGGCGGTGATGTCTTCGCCGTCGATGCTGATGGTGCCGCTGTTCACCTCGTAGAACCGCATGATCAGGTTCACCAGCGTGGTCTTGCCGGCGCCGGTGGGACCGACGATGGCCACCACCGAGCCGGGTTCGGCCACGAGATTCAGGTCTTCGATCAGCGGCACGTCGTCGGAATAGCGGAACGAGACGTGCTCGAACTCCACGCGGCCGCGTTCCACCGGCAGCGCGGGCTCGCCGACCGGATCGGGCAGTTGCTCGTCGGCGTCGAGAATCTCGAAGATGCGCTCGGCCGACGCGACACCCGACTGCAGCAGGTTCACCATCGAACCGATCTGCGTCAGCGGCTGGGTGAACTGACGCGAGTACTGAATGAACGCCTGCACCTCGCCCAGCGACAACGAGCCCGATGCGACCCGCAAGCCGCCCACCACCGCGATGACCACGTAGTTGACGTTCCCGAGGAACATCATCGCCGGCATGATCAGGCCGGAAATGAACTGTGCCCGGAAGCTGGACTCGAACAGATCCTGGTTGCGCTTGTCGAACTCCTGCTCCACCTCGCGGTTGCGGCCGAACGCGGTGACCAGCTCGTGGCCGGTGTAGGCCTCTTCCACCTGTGCGTTCAGCGAGCCGGTGTGCTTCCACTGATTGACGAAGTGCGGCTTGGAGCGCTTGGCAATCTGCGTGGTGACATACACCGCCGCCGGGACGGTGAGTATCGCGATGAGCGACAGCAGCGGCGAGATCCAGATCATCATGATCAAGATGCCGATCACCGACAGCACCGACAGCAGCAACTGGTTGATCGACTGCGACATGGACTGCGAGACGTTGTCCACGTCGTTGGTGACGCGGCTGAGCACGTCGCCACGCGGCGCGCCGTCGAAGTAGCTCAGCGGCAGCCGGTGCAGCTTCTCCTCGACCTCCGCGCGCAACCGCTTGATGGTGCGCTGAATGACGATGTTGAGCAGGTAGCCCTGGATCCAGGAGAACAGCGACGAGCCGACGTAGAGCGCCAGCACGATCAACAGCGTCGTGCCGACGGCGCCGAAATCGACGCCCACGCCGGGCACCACGTTCATGCTCGACACCATGTCGGCGACGGTGTCTTGACCGTTGGCCCGCAGGTCGGCGACGGCCTGCTCCTTGCTGAGGCCGGGCTCGAGCGTCTTGCCGACGACGCCGTCGAAAATCTGGTTGGTGGCGTGGCCGAGCACGTTCGGCGCCAATGTCATCAGCACGACGCTGGCCACGGCCAGCGTGCCGATGATGATCAGCGGCAGCCGCTCGTTGGACAGCCGCGCGACGAGCCGCTTGAGCGAAGGCTTGAACGACTTCGCCTTGGTGCCGGGAGCCTGCGGGTTCGCACCCAGTCCTGGTCTGGTCATCTGGGCGCTCCCACCGAGCGGAGCGAGGCCAATATCATCGCGCGTTCGCCCCCAACTGCGAATCGACGATCTCGGCGTAGGTGGGACAGTCGGCCAGCAACTGCTGATGCTTGCCGACGCCGACCACCGCGCCGTCGTCGAGCACCACGATGCGGTCGGCGTCGATGATCGTCGAGATGCGCTGCGCGACGATGACGACGGTGGACTGGCTGGTGGCCGGCTTGAGCGCCTCCCGCAGCCGCGCGTCGGTGGCCATGTCCAGCGCCGAGAACGAGTCGTCGAACAGGTAGATGCGCGGTCGCTTCACCAGCGCGCGGGCGATGGCCAGCCGCTGGCGCTGCCCGCCGGACACTGTCGTACCGCCTTGGGCCACCGGCGTTTCCAGGCCTTGCGGCATCTCGCGGACGAAGTCGGCCGCCTGCGCGATCTCGAGTGCGAGCCACAACTCCTCGTCGGTGGCCTCGGGCTTGCCGTACCGCAGGTTCGACGCGACCGTCCCGGAGAACAGGTACGGCTTCTGCGGCACCAGCCCGATTTCGCCGCGCAACGCCTCGAGATCGACGGTGCGCACGTCCGTCTCCCCGAGGTAGACGGCCCCGTCGGTGACATCGAGCAGACGTGGAATCAGGTTCAGCAGCGTGGACTTGCCGGAGCCCGTGGCACCCACGATCGCCGTCGTCTCGCCCGGCTGCGCGGTGAACGTGATGTTGCGCAGCACCGGCTCTTCGGCGCCCGGGTAGGCGAACTCGACGGCCGACAGGGCCACGTTGCCGGGATTCGACCGGAACGGCTCGGGCTTGCGCGGCGGCGCGACCGAGGACTCGGTGTCCAGAACGGCGGCCACACGATCGGCGCACACCGACGCGCGCGGCACCATCATCGCCATGAACGAGGCCATCATCACCGACATCAAGATCTGCATGATGTAGCTGAGCATCGCGGTGAGCGAGCCGATCTGCATGGTGCCGTTGTCGATCTCGTGCCCGCCGAACCAGATCACCGCCACGCAGGTGACGTTCGAGATCAGCATGACCGTCGGGAACATCAGTGCCATCATGCGGCCGACGAACAGCGCCGACTCGGTGAGCTCGGCGTTGGCGACGCCGAAGCGCCACGTCTCGTGCCGTTCGCGGACGAACGCGCGCACCACCCGGATGCCGGTGATCTGTTCGCGCAGAACCCGATTCACCGCGTCGATCTTGGTTTGCATCGAGCGAAAGCCCGGAATCATCTTCGCGATGATCCAGGCCATCGACAGCCCCAGCGCCGGCACCGCGATCACCAGCAGCCAGGACAGCCCGAAATCTTCGCGCAACGCCATCACGATGCCGCCGACACACATGATCGGCGCCATCACCAGCACCGTGCAGCTCATCACCACGAGCAGCTGAATCTGCTGAATGTCGTTGGTATTGCGGGTGATCAGCGACGGCGCGCCGAACTGCCCGAGCTCGCGCGCGGAGAAGGTGTTCACCTTGTGCAGGACCGCGCCGCGCATGTCGCGCCCGGCCGCCATGGCCGCCCGCGCCCCGAGATACACCGACGCGATCGAACATCCGATCTGCAGCAGGCTCACCGCGAGCATCCACAGGCCCGTCGACCAGATGTATCCGATATCGCCCTTGGTGACACCGTTGTCGATGATGTCGGCGTTCAAGCTCGGCAGATACAGGTTCGCGATGACCGAGATGAGTTGAAGCACAACGACCCCGACCAGCTCACGCCGGTAGGGAAGCAGGAACTCACGAAGCAGCCGGATCAACATCTTGATCGCAGGCTACCGTCTGAAACACGTGCCTGTCGCCGCGATATGGGCGTGCACACACTGCGCGGTCTGAAGTTGCGAAGTCTGCCCGATTCGTGGTGGTGTCACGGCTGTCTCGGCGTGCCGCCGGCGGTCCCTATTTACTTGTGCAACCACACTTTTCGGGCATTTCACCGCAACCGAATGCGGCAAGTCCGGGTGGGACACCGGCTGGTGACTGCGCCGAGCGCGTGGTTGTTCATGCACTTTCGAACTGAAATGCGTGCACAACTGCGCGCTCGACGCAGCGGGTTCAAGCGGCCGAGGCCAGCTCCCGGCGTTGCTCGACGAACTCGCACTCGAGCTTGCGGCCCTCGATGTCCACGTCCGGCAGCACTCGGTCCAGCCAGCGCGGCAGCCACCAGACGCGGTCGCCGAGCACGGCGAGCACCGACGGGATGATCACCATGCGGACGATGAAGGCGTCGAAGAAGACGGCGGCAGCGAGCGCGAAGCCCATGGCCTTGATGAAAGTATCGGGCTCGGCGATGAAGGCCGCGAACACCGACATCATGATGAGCGCGGCGGCGGTGACCACCCGGGCACCATGGCTGCAGCCGGCGACGATCGCCTGCCGCGCGGACGCACCCCGGATGTATTCCTCCCGGATCCGGCTCACCAGGAACACCTGGTAGTCCATCGCCAGGCCGAACACCACACCGATCAGGAAGATCGGCATGAAGCTGACGATCGGCTGCGGATTGGACACGAGCCCGAGCCAACCCTCCTGGAAGATCGCGACGATCGCGCCGAAAGTCGCGGCCATGCTCAGCAAGAAGCCGAGCGTCGCGGTCAGCGGCACCAGCACGCTGCGAAACACCAGCATGAGCAGCACGAACGCCAGCCCTACGACGACCGCGAGGTACGGGACCAGGGCGTCGGCCAGCGTGTTGGAGATATCGATCTCCATCGCCGCCTGGCCGGTGACGCCGTAGGTGACGCCCGTGGTGCGGCGCAACTCCGATTCGGCGTCGCGAATGCGCTCGACGAGGGCCTTGGTTTCGGCGCTGCGCGGACCGAACTTCGGGGTGATCACCACCTGCGCCGCGTCGCCCTCGCCGTTCACGGCGATGACCTGGGCATGCTCGACATCGCCCTCGTCCTTGATGGTCGACACGACGGCGCCCAGCAGCTGTTCGCGCGGCACCGTGGCGTGCCGCGCATCGACGACCACGAGCAGCGGACCGTTGCGGCCGGGGCCGAATTCGGCATCGATGAGGTCGTAGGCCTTGCGCGGGCTGCTCGACGGGTCCGACGTCGCCTGACCGGGAACGGCGAGGGTGAGGCCCAGCGCCGGAACCGCGACCGCGGCGAGCAGCGCCACCCCGGCCGCCAGGGTGAGCAGCGGGCGCCGGGTGAGGAAACGGGCGTAGCGCTCGGCCCGCGGCGCCACCTCGGGATCGCGCTGATGCAGCATCGGCACCCGGCCGGCAAACGCGGCGGCACCGAACACGCCCAGCACCGCGGGCAGCAGAGTGATCGCGATGAGCACGGCAACCGCGACGGTGAACCCGGCAGCCGCGCCCATGTCGGACAGGAACGGGATGCCCGCCACGCGCAGCGCGACGAGCGCGATGATCACCGTCAGTCCGGCGAATACGACCGCCGACCCCGCGGTTGCGACCGCCCGCCCGGCCGCTTCGGCCCGGTCGGCATGGACAACCACCTCGTGCCGATACCGCGAGACGATGAACAGCGAGTAGTCGATGGCGACCGCGAGACCGATCATCACGGCGAGTGTGTACGTCATCGCGGACAGTTCCATGAACCCGGTGGCGATGGCGATGCCCAGCGCGCCGATCGCGATTCCGACGACGGCGGTGATCAACGGCAGACCAGCCGCGACCAGCGACCCGAACGTGAGAATCAGCACGACCGCCGCCACCGCCAGGCCGATGGCTTCGGCGGTGCCGCCCGGTGGCGCGGATTGCTGCGCCGCGGTGCCGCTGACCTCGACGGTGAGCCCGGCGGCGCGGCCCACCTGCTTGGCGGCCTCGATGCTGTCGAGCCGGTCGCCGCTGCTCGTGGCGCCGTCGAACAGCACGTCGACATAGCCGACGGTCTTGTCCGGGCTCAACGGCGTGAACGCCCGATCGGGAATCTTCTGATCACCCACGACAGGATTGGTCAGCGACTGCGACGGCTTGAGGTTGGGGTCGGCGGTCAGCGTCGCCAGTACCGCGTCCATGGCCGCCCGATTCGGCGCGGTGTCCAGAGTTTGCCCGGGTGCGGACGCGAAGACGAAGCGGGCCGACGTCGACGCCGTTGGATCGGCATGTTTGGCCGGGAAGCGCTCGGCCAGCAGGTCCTGGGCGCGCTGCGCGGGCGTGCCAGGAATGGAGTAGTTGTCGCTGGTAGGCCCGGCGAGCAGGCTCGCGCCGAGCCCGAACAGCACCGCGAGCACCAGCCAAGCAGCCAGCACGACGCCCTTGCGGCGGTAGGCGAATTTCCCTATCCGATACAAGTACAGGGCCACGAACTATCTATTCCCCCTGCCGTTGCGAATGAACGCAACGGCGTCGCGTACGTGTTCGTCGGCCGCGGCCTCGCCTGTAGTTCCGATGACGATCAACCGCGCGACGATGTCGATCTCAACACCGATCAGGCCCGCTGGCAACATTGGGTAGCAGGTCGTGTCCGGGATCGGCGGCAGCGCATTCGGAGCGCCGGTAACACGACAATTTTTGCAGAAAGTTCGCCAGCGCGCCCACTCGGGCCCATCCGCAGCGGCCCACGCGCGAGCTTGCGCGCGGGCCGCTTCGGGTTCTTCGACGGCGTCAGCCGACCGGAACGAGTTCCTTGGGCCGGGCCAACTCACGCTCGAGTTTGCTGCCCTCGATATCCACGTTGGGCAGGATCTTGTCCAGCCACGCCGGCAGCCACCAGGCCCGATCGCCCAGCACGGCCATCACCGACGGGATGATCACCATGCGCACGATGAACGCGTCGAAGAACACCGCCGCCGCGAGCGCGAAGCCCATCGCCTTGATGAACGTGTCGGGCTCTGCCATGAAGGCGCCGAACACCGCCATCATGATGATCGCCGCCGCGGTGACGACGCGGGCGCCGTGTCCGAAGCCGGCGACGATCGCCGCACGTGCGGATGCGCCATGTATGTACTCCTCGCGCATCCGGCTGACCAGAAACACCTGATAGTCCATCGCCAGCCCGAACACCACGCCGATCAGGAAGATCGGCATGAAGCTGACGATGGGCTGCGGGTTCGAGATCAGGCCGAACCAGCCTTCCTGGAAGATCGCGACGGTCACGCCGAAGGTGGCGACCACGCTGAGCAGGAAGCCGAGCGTCGCGGTCAGCGGCACCAGGATGCTGCGGAACACCAGCATGAGCAGGATGAACGCCAGCCCGACCACCACGGCGAGGTACGGCAGCAGGGCACTGGCCAGGGTGTCGGAGATGTCGATCTCCATCGCCGTCTGGCCGGTGACGCCGTAGGTCACGCCGGTCGTGTCGTGCAGGCCGGCCTCGGCGTCGCGGATGTGCTCGACGAGCGCCTTGGTTGCGTCGCTGCTCGGGCCGGACTGCGGGGTCACCAGGATCTGCGCCGTGTCGCCGACCTGGTTGACGCCGACGATCTGCGCGTTGGCGACGTCGGGCTGGCCCTTGATCATCGCGAGCACGTCGCCGAAAGCCTGCTGCTGCGGCGCCAAGCTGTGGCGGGCGTCGACGACGACCAGCAGCGGGCCGTTGCGGCCGGGACCGAAGGACTCGTCGATCAGGTCGTAGGCCTGGCGGGCGCTCGTCGCCGGATCCGCCGAGCTCTGGCCGGGCAACGCCAGCGCCAGCCCGGCTGCCGGGATCGCGAGGGCGGCGAGCAGCGCCACACCGGCGGCGAGCATGGTGCCCGGACGCTGGGTGACGAGCTGCGCGAACCGGGTTGCGAGCTGCGCCTTTTCGGGGTCGCGCGGCTTCAAGAACGGCACCTTGCCCGCGAAAGCCTTGCGGCCGAACAGGCCGAGCAGCGCCGGCAGCAGGGTGAGCGCGATCAGCACGGCGATTCCGACGGTGAAGGCGGCGGCCGCGCCCATGTCGGACAGGAACGGGATGCCGACGACGCGCAGCGCGACCAGCGCGATGATCACCGTCAGCCCCGCGAACACCACGGCAGAGCCGGCGGTGCCGACGGCCCGGCCCGCGGCCTCTTCACGATTGCCGTGCACATCGACCTCGTGGCGGTAGCGCGAGACGATGAACAGCGAGTAGTCGATGGCCACCGCCAGACCGATCATGATGGCCAGCGTCGGTGTCATCGACGACAGGTCCATGAAGCCGGTGGCGATGGTGATGCCCAGCGACCCGATCATGATGCCGATGATCGCGGTGAGCAACGGCAGACCCGCGGCGACGAGCGAACCGAAGGTGATCATCAGGACGACGGCGGCGACGGCGATGCCGACCAGTTCGGCGGTGCCGCCCGGCGGTGCCTGCTCCTGCGCAGCGCTACCGCTGACCTCGACCCGCAGGCCCGCCTGCTCGCCGGCGTGCTGGGCGGCCGCGATGCCGTCGAGCATCTGCTGGTCGACGTCACCCATCGCGCCGTTGAACGGCACGTCGAGGTAGCCGACGGTCCGGTCCGGGCTCAGCGGCGAGAGCGCCTTGTCGGGCATGTTCTGATCCGCGACCACCGGGTTCACCAGCGGCTGTGGCGTCCGCTCGACGTCCGGGTTACCGGCCAGCGCACCGAGGACGGCGTCCATGGCCGCCTGATTGGCGGGCGTGTCGAGGGTCTGCCCGTCTGGGGCAGCGAAGACGAATCGCGCCGACAGCGACTGCATCGGGTCGGGTGCGCCCGGGAACCGTTCGGCCATGAGGTCTTGCGCCTCTTGGGCGGGGGTGCCGGGGATCGAGAACGAATCGCTGGTCGGGCCCGACAACGTGGCGGCGCCGATCCCGACGAGGACGACGAGGGCGAGCCAGACGCCGAGCACGACGCCTTTTCGCCGGTAGGCGAACTTGCCTATCCGATAGAGGTAGGTGGCCATGGGTTCATTTCTCCTGGGTCAGGCCGTTGCGGATCAGCGCAATGGCTTCGCGGACGAGCTCGGGTGCGGTCCGGTCACCGTTGTTTCCGGTGACGACGAGCCGCATCACGTTCTTGACGACGGCACCGATCACGCTCTCCAGCAGCACTGGGTAGAGGTCGCGGTCGGCATCGGTGCCGGTGCGTTCGGCGATGACGGCGGCCAGCGCCGTCGTGACGTTGTTTGCCATCGTCAGCTGTTGCGCGAGCAGCGCGGGCGACTCTTCGAAAAGCTTTGCGACCGCGCACATTTCGGTGAAACTGCGATCGCCGTCGGAAACGAATGCGACGGCCAGGTGCTCGAGCGAGGCCCAGATGGGCTCGTCGGCGGGCCGCTCGCGCAGCGCCTGCACCCAGGCGTGCGCGGCCCGCTCGAACTCGTAGACCACCGCTTCTTCCTTGGACCCGAAGTAGTTGTGGAAGGTGCGGGTGGACACCCCGGCTTCCGAGGCGATCATCTCGGCGGTGACCGCATCGAGTCCGCGGTCGGCGGCGATGCGGATCGCTGCAGAGCTCAGCGCCGCGCGAGTGGCGGCCTTCTTGCGCTCCCGGAGGCCAGATTCGGAGGACATGCCTCCACTTTGGAGAAAGTTGCGTGCTATTGCAATATTGCAGAGAAATGCAGGTTGGTGTTCTCGAGCACAGTCGCCGCGCGGATGTGACGCAGGCACCCCCCGGTGACGCGCCGCGGCAGCGGCCGTACCGCACGACGTCCGCGGAGGCCCGCACCCCGATTACGCAGCCGCACCCCGAATCTGCGCCGAATTGGGGTGCGGCACAACAATGTTTACCCCGGCGAAGCTACTCGCGGCGCTGCCAGGCCGCGGGTTCGGCGATCAACTCGGCGACGAAGTCGGGCAGGGCGCCGGCGGCGATGTCGGCGATGCTCACGCGCTCCAGCACCGCACGCAGGTTCACTCGCATGGCCAGCCACACCTGCTGAAGTGGTTGCGCCGCACCGGGATAGGTGACGTCTTCCGGACGTTCCCCGCGCACCGACGCCAGCGGACCGTCGATCGCGCGCACGATGTCGGCGACGCTGATCTGCGCGGGCGGGCGGGTCAGCCAGTAGCCGCCGTCGGGTCCGCGCCGGCTGCCGACGATGCCGGCGCGGCGCAACTCCCCCAGCACCGGTTCCATCACGCGCAGCGGAATGCCCTGCCGCACCGCGAGTGCGTCGCCCTTCGCCGGCCCACCGGCCAGCTCGGCCGCGATCCGGATCGCATAGTCGGACTTCGCCGAAACGTGCACTAGCTACCGCCCAGCACAGCCATCGCGCACGCGAGCAGCACCCGCGCGACATCGTCGTCGGTGGCTCCGTGTACCTCGCCCGAATGCAGCGCGACGCCGAGTACCTGCAGTGTCGCCGTCGCCCGCAGTTGCGCTTCCACCGGCGCGTTCGGTCCGGCCAGCCACTCCTGCAGCCGCTGGTTCAGCTCGATCAACTCCGGGTACTGGTCCTTGATCGCGTTGACGATGGCGACCGTGTCCCGGGTGAACAGCTCGCCGACCTCGCGATGGCGGATCAGCCCTGCCAGGTAGCGCTGCATCACCCGCCGCACCCCGTCGGGGGTGTGCGGTGTGGCCGATAACTCGTTGTCCACCGCGCGCATCTCGTCGAAGATTGGCTCGACGATCGCGATCAGCAGATCACGCTTCGAGGCGTAGTGGTAGTACAGCGATGCTTTGGTGATGCCGACCGCTTCGGCGACTTCGCGCAGGCTGGTCTGCTCGAAGCCTTTTTCCGCGATCAGTCGGATCGCGGTGGCGCGGATGTCGTCTTTGGTGGATGTTCTGCTTCTCATAGAAATCTCAGTTGACTTTACCTACCGTGCGGTAGGTAGGCTATCCCAGAAAGTCTAGCCGTGACGGCGTCCGAGGGGAGAAATCCGTTGTCCGTCTACCTATATCGCTGGGGAAAGTTTGCTTTCCGGCGAAAATGGATCGTCATACCCGTGTGGGTGCTACTCCTCGTTGGTTTGGGTGCGCTGGCTACCGCCATCCAGAAGCCGATGCAGGACGACTTCACCATGCCCAACCTGCCGTCGGAACGTGCCACCGAGATCCTCGACAAGCACTTCCCCGGCGCCTCTGCGGCGTTCAACTTCGACGCAGTGACGGGCACATACGTCATCGCCGCGCCCGCTGGCGAGAAGCTGACGGACCCGAAGAACGTGCAGGCCGTCGATGCACTCGTCGGCAAGATCAAGGATCTGTCGATCGTCGACAAGGCCAAGGTCAACGATCCGGAAAAGCCGCTGGAGAACCCGCTCAAGACCACCCTGGACATGGGCTGCTTCGAGGGTGATCGGGGTGCCAAGGAGTTCGCCGAGAACTGCAGCGGCGCACCGGTGAACGTCCTCAGCGAGCGCTCGCCGGACACGGTCGCGGTGCTCAACGTGCCGTTCAACATCGCCAAGTGGCAGGACGTCAAGGCCGAGCATCGCGAGGCCGCCTACGACGTGGCCAAGGACGCCCGCGCCGCCGGCCTGCAGGTCGAGATGTCGGGCTCCATCGCCCAGGAGAACGCCGCGCCGGGCGGCACCGCCGAGCTGATCGGTATGGGTGTCGCGCTGCTGGTGATGATCATCGCGTTCGGTGCGCTCGTGGCGCCGTTCATCCCGATCGTCACGGCCATCTTCGGCCTGTCCGCCGCGACCATGCTGATCATGGCCGGCACGTCGATCATCTCGGTGCCCAGCTTCACCACCTTCCTGGCCTCCATGATCGGCATCGCGCTGTCCATCGACTACGCGCTGTTCATCGTCTCCCGGTACAAACACGAGCTGCATGTCTCGGCCACCCCCGAAGAAGCCGCCGGTAAAGCGCTCGGCACTGCGGGTTCGGCCGTCGTGTTCGCCGGTCTCACCGTCATCATCGCCCTCGCCGGCCTGTCGGTGGTGGGTGTGCGGTTCCTGACGTTCATGGGCCTGGGTGGTGCCATCGCCGCGGCGTTTGCGGTGATCGTGGCGCTCACGCTGATGCCGGCGCTGCTCGGTGCCTTCGGCAAGATCCTGTTCAAGCCGAAGCTGCCGTTCGTCGCCAAGTACGACCCGGAAGACGACACCCACGTCACCAACGGCATGCGGGTGGCGCGCTTCATCGGCAAGCGCCCGATCCTGACGCTGGTCGCGGGTGCCGTGGTGCTCGGCGCGCTGGCCGCTCCGGCGGTGAACCTGTCGCTGGGTCTGCCCGGCGAGGAGTCGATGCCGACCACCTCGACCATCCGCAAGGCCTACGACATCCGGACCAACGGCTTCGGTGAGGGCAGCAACGGCGTCCTGCAGGTTGCCGTCGATCTGGAGAAGGTGTCGGCCGACAAGCGCGACGAGGCGCTGTCCGCGCTGCGCGGCAAGCTCGAGTCCTACGAGGACATGGACTATGTCGTCGGGCCGACCAAGAGCGAGAACGGCCTGGGCGCCACCTTCGAGGGCGTGCCGCACAACGGCCCGAACAATCAGGACACCAAGGATCTGGTCAAGGATGTCCGCGACGCCGAGTCCGGTCTGAAAGACCAGTACGGCCTCGAGTACGGCGTCACCGGCACCACCGCCATCTACGCCGACATCGACGGCGTGATGCTCGGCTCGATCGTGCCCTACCTGGCGATCGTCGCCGGGGCCGCGTTCCTGCTGCTCATCCTCGTGTTCCGCTCGATCCTGGTGCCGCTGATCGGTGCCCTCGGGTTCCTGCTGTCGATGGCGGCGACGTTCGGCGCGACCGTGCTGATCTTCCAGGAGGGCGCGTTCGGCCTGATCTCCGAGCCGCGGCCGATCGTCAGCTTCCTGCCGATCATGCTCATCGGTCTGGTGTTCGGCCTGGCGATGGACTACCAGGTGTTCCTCGTGACGCGCATGCGTGAGGAGTACGTCCACGGCAAGTCCGCGACCGAGGCGATGATCAGCGGTTACCACCACGGCGCCCGCGTCGTGACCTCCGCGGCGATCATCATGATCTCGGTGTTCAGCGCCTTCATGATGGAGTCCGACGTCACGGCCAAGACCATGGGCTTTGCGCTCGCAGCCGGCGTGTTCTTCGACGCCTTCATCGTGCGCATGATCGTCATCCCGGCGCTGCTCGCCCTGCTGGGCGACAAGGCCTGGTGGCTGCCCAAGTGGCTGGACAAGATCGTGCCGAACGTCGACATCGAGGGCGAGAAGCTGCGGCACCTCGCGCCCGTCGACGACGACAAGACGCTCGTGCACGCCCGGTAATTCCGGCGCAATCACAGCGGCCTCCAGCGACAGCTGGGGGCCGCTGTGCGTTGCCCACAAAGTTGTCCGGAGCCGAAAACTACTGGTCAGTTACCCTTTCGGCGGTTCTTTGGGTTGTGTAGCGTCCAGCGATCGGGCCATGTTGTTACGTCACACAAGTCCCACGCGATGAATATTCATCAGCAAGAACCCAACGGGAGAGTGAAATGACCGAGGACCCGACCTTCCGGCTTCCACAGACCGACGAGAAGCAGATCCGCGATGTGCGTGTCGCCGGCTTGGCCCGCCTCGCCGTTGTCGACCCCGTCGCGGTGCTGATCGGCGACGACGACACACACATCGAACTCGGCTACAACTGAACGACCGCGATCCCCACGCAACAGCAGCGCATTCCGGTTCCACCGAAATGCGGCACTCGGAAAGCACGATGACCAGGCGTAGACGCCTGGTCATCGTGGTCGTGCTCTGGCGGTGGCGGAGGGATTTGAACCCTCGGAGGGGGGTTACCCCTCACACGCTTTCGAGGCGTGCTCCTTAGGCCGCTCGGACACGCCACCGCGACGAATGCTACCGGACAGATGCCCCGATCGGTAATCGCAACGATCACCAGGGCTGGGGGCGGCGTTCGGCGCCGAAGAAGCGCTCCAGCACTGCCGCGCACTCGTCGGCGAGCACGCCGCCCCGCACCTGGGGCCGGTGGTTGAGCCGGCGGTCGCGCACCACGTCCCACAGCGAGCCGACGGCGCCCGTCTTCGGTTCCCAGGCACCGAACACCAGCCGCTCCACGCGGGCGGCGACGATGGCGCCGGCGCACATGGTGCACGGTTCCAAGGTGACGGCCAGGGTGGTGCCGGTCAGCCGCCAGCCGTCGCCGTGTCTCGCGGCGGCCGCGCGCAGCGCGAGGATTTCGGCATGCGCCGTGGGATCGGCGCGGGCCTCGCGCGCGTTGGCGGCCCGAGCCAACTCCCGGCCGTCGGCATCGAAGACGACGGCGCCGACGGGCACGTCGGCCGCGCCCGCGGCCGCCGCGGCGGCAAGCGCCGCACGGATCAATGCCTCGTCGCCGGCGGCGGTCACCTCACGTCACCGCGGGAGCTTGTCCAGCACCGCCGAGAGCTCGTTCGCGAAGCCGAGCCGCTGGGCGATCATTCCCAACTGCTCGTCGGGATACAGGTCGGTTTCGGCGACGATGACGCTGAGCACCGGCTCGGGCAACCCGAGATCGGACAGCACCGCGAGATCGCCCTCTTCCCACGGCTCGACGTCGTCGAGGTCGTCGGGATCGACATCCGGAATCTCGATGTTCAGTGCATCGAGCACGTCGGCGGCGATGTCGTAGTCGATGGCGGCGGTCGCGTCCGACAGCAGCAGCCGAGTTCCGGACGGAGCCGGGCGCACCACGACGAAGAACTCGTCGTCGACGTCCAGCAGCCCGAATACCGCACCGGAGCTACGCAATTCACGCAGCTCGGTTTCGGCCGCACGCAAGTTGCTCAGCGCTGCGGACGACAGCGGGCTACACCGCCATTTGCCGTCCTCGCGGACGACCGCGATGGCGAAACCTTCGAGGTCGTCGTCGTAGTTGGATGTAACGCTCTCATCCGACGCCACGCTGTTCTTGCCGGAGCGCTGTGCCATGGCCGCAACGGTAGTCCGCGTCATGCGGTTTGATGAAGTCGTGTCTGACATCTGTGTGCTCGGCCTCGGGCTGATCGGCGGCTCCCTGCTCCGCGCGGCGGCCGCTGCGGGCCGAAACGTGTTCGGCTACAACAGATCTGTCATCGATACCACGGAGTTCGACGTTTCGGCCGACCTGCCGCAGGTGCTGAGACGCGCCCGTGAGACGGCAGCGCTGATCGTGGTTGCGGTGCCGATGCCGGTTGTGGACACGGTGTTCGGCGCGATCGCCACGCACGCCCCGAACTGCCCGGTCACCGACGTGGTCAGCGTGAAGGCGCCGGTGGCGGCGGCGGCGGCGGCGCACGAGTTGCGCTTCGTCGGCGGGCATCCGATGGCAGGTACCGCCGAATCCGGCTGGGAGGCAACCGATCCCACCTTGTTCCGGGGCGCGGTGTGGGTGGTGGCCTGCGACGACGGCACCGACCCCGACACCTGGACCCGGGTTGCGCGCCTGGCGCTGGACGTCGGCGCGGTCGTGGTGCCCGCCGAGTCCGGTGAACACGATCGTGCGGTGGCGCGGATTTCGCATCTGCCGCATGTGCTGGCGGAATCGCTGGCGCTGTCGGGCGCCGGCGGCGGCGAGCTCGCGCTCGGTTTGGCCGCCGGATCGTTTCGAGACGGCACGCGCGTCGCCGGGACCGCGCCCGCGTTGGTGCGCGCGATGTGCGAGGCCAACGCCGACGCGCTGCTCGCCGCGCTCGACGAAACGCTCGACGTGTTGAGCCACGCGCGCGACGCGCTCGCCGACGGATCGTTGGCCGACCTCGTCACCGCCGGACATGCCGCGCGCCGGCGCTACGAGACGGTTGCGCGCTGGGACATCACGGGGATCGCGCCCGGAGCGGACGGCTGGCTGGAAGCGCTGCGCGACGCCGGGCGCCGCGGCGGCGTCCTGCGCGCCCTGCCCTGACTCGTCAGCGCCACGCGGGGCTGTCTGTTTGCCAGACGCCGGGTGGGCAGCTCAGATGCGCGCAGCGAGACCGGAGTAATCGAGGACGAACCCTTCCGGGTCCACTTGAACGCTGGCCGACGAGACCGGCGAGAGGACGTTGATTCCGTCGACGCCGCTGGAGTAGACCAGCGTGGCCTCCTCGACCCGGAGCTCGGGCAGGTAGACGTACACGACGGGGACCTGGCGATCCTCGGTGTCGGTCTGCAGGTGGTACCGCCGGATGGGCAGCGTATTGAAGAACGGGCTGAGCACGACGTCCACGTCCAGCGCGCCGCCGAAGGTGGAGCGGGTGCGCCCGGCCGCGGGCGTTTCGACGCTCCAGTAGCCTTCTTCGTCGCGGCTGATGGAGGCCTGCCGTTCTCCGGTGGCGGTGAGCGTGCGCAGCGACAGCCGCTGGGTGACACCTTCGTCGTCGGTGACCAGATCGTAGGAAGCGCTGAACGCCGGATGGTCGTCGCAGTCGCCGCCGATGATGCGCCCGGCGGCGCGAATTCGAAACCCGTTGAGCTGCACCCGCACCGACTCCATGCGTGGAGCTTGATGGGCGTGCCACGTGAGTATGGCGGGCCACGGGGCTGGATTTGTCACGGCTATAACCGTAATCGACGCCGGTCCGTCCGACGCCACCAGCGCAGTAGGCGGTGCGACACGGGAGCCCCCGCGTCGCGCTGGGCGACTCCAGGGCACCCGTGCCGGCGTCAGACCAGCGACTCGCGCCATGCCGAGTGCAGCTTGGCGAAGCGTCCGGTACCGGCGATCAGCTCGTCGGGCGAACCGTCCTCGACGATGCGCCCGCCGTCCAGCACCAGCACCCGGTCGGCGATGGCGACGGTCGACAGCCGGTGCGCGATGATGACCGCGGTGCGGCCCTCGAGCACCGTTTCCAGTGCCTCCTGCACCATCCGCTCGCCCGGAATGTCCAGGCTCGAGGTGGCCTCGTCGAGCACCACCACCGCCGGGGCGGCCAGGAACACCCGCGCAAACGCGACCAGCTGCCGCTGCCCGGCGGACAGCCGCCCGCCGCGGCGTTTGACGTCGGTGTCCAGGCCCTCGGGCAGCGTGGCGACGAAGTCCCAGAGCCCGACGGCCCGGGCCACCTGCTCGATCTCGGCGTCCGTCGCATCCGGCCTGCCGAGCCGGATGTTGTCGGCGATGGAGCCCGAGAACAGGTACTGCTCCTGGGTGACCATGACGACGTTGCGGCGCAGGTCCGCGTCCGAGAGGTCTCGCAGGTCTACCCCGTCCAGCGTGATTTCCCCGCCCGATGGGTCGTAGAACCGCGTCAGCAGCTTGGCCAGGGTGGACTTGCCGGCCCCGGTGGCACCGACCAGCGCAATCACCTGACCGGCCGGGACGTCGAGCGAAAACTCCTGCAGCACCGGCTTTTCGCCGTACCCGAACCAGGCATCGGAGATGCGCACCGCACCCGTAGCCTTACCCAGCGGCACCGGAAATTTCGGCTCGGCGACCGCGGGCTCCTCTTCGAGCACGCCCGAGATCTTCTCCAGCGCCGCGGCGGCGGATTGGTAGGAGTTGAACACCTGTGCCAGTTCGTCGAGCGGGCCGTAGAAGCTGCGCAGGTACAGCAGGTACGCCGCGAGGACACCGATCTCGGTGTCTCCGTGCACAACTCGCCACGCGCCGACCACGATGATCACCGCGGTGGTGACGTTGCCGATCAGCTTGACCAGCCCGGTGTAGAGCGCCATGCCCTCTACGGCCTTGGCGTTGGCGGTGCTGTAACGCGAATCGTCAGCGGCGAGAATGGTTTCGTTGCGCTGCTCGCGCCGGAACGACTGCACCGCACGCATGCCGCCCATGGTCTCCACAAAGTGCACGACGACCTTGGCGATGGTGCCGCGGGTGCGCCGGTACTGCGCACGCTGGCTGCGCTGCGCCCAACGGGTGACGAACACCAGCGGCACGAACCCGGCCAGCACCACCAGCGCCAACGGAACATCCAGGTACACCAGGATGATCGCGATGCTGACCACCGACAGGATGGCCGACAGTGCGTCGTTGAGCGCGCTTTGCAGCAGGTCGTCCAGCGATTCCAGATCACTGGTGAGCCGGGAGATGATCCGGCCCGAGGTGTAGCTTTCGTGAAAGCTCACCGACAGTCGCTGCACGTGCTCGAACACCCGCACCCGCAGGTCGAACAGCACGCCCTGGCTCAGCCGGCCCGACACCCGCAGGAAGGTGTACGTGGTGATCGACCCGACGAGGGCCGTGCCGACGTAGCCGGCGACGGCCCCCTGCAGCGGCAGCCACGAGCCCGAGAGCGCTTCGCGCACACCGACATCCAGCGCGTAGGCGACGAACAGCGGGGCCGCGACCATGGCGAGGTTGTCGAGCACGATGATCGTCAGCGCCGCCGCCGTCAGGCGCCGGTACGGGCGCAGCAACGAAAACAGCAACCGGCGAGACCGGCTGGCCAGCACCAGGTTTCCCTCGTGCGTCACCTCTTTGTCTTCGTTCGCTACGCCACGCCACTTGTCGACGTCGGCCTGAGCTTGTTCAGCCATCGTGTTCACCTCCCATCAGTTCGCGGTAGCGGGCGTTGGTGCCGAGCAGCCGTTCGTGGCTGCCCTGCGCGGCGATGCGGCCGTGCTCCAGCAGCACCACCCGGTCGGCCAGCGCGGCCGTCGACGGACGGTGCGCGACCAGCAGCGTGGTGGATCGTTTGAGCACGCGGCGCAGGTTCGCCTGTACCCGTTCTTCGGTTTCGACGTCGAGCGCCGACAGCGGATCGTCGAGCACCAGGATCCGCGCGCCCCGCTGCGCACCCGCGCCGAGCACCGCCCGCGCCAGCGCCAGCCGTTGCCGCTGGCCGCCGGACAGCGACAGGCCCTGCTCGCCGACCCGGGTATCCATGCCCCAGGGCAGCTTGTCGACGAATTCCGTTGCCTCCGCGACCTCCAGGGCCAGACGCACGTCGGCGTCGGTGGCGTCCGGGTGCCCGAGCGCGACGTTCTCGCGCACGCTCGCCGAGAACAGCACCGGATCCTCGAAGGCCGCCGTGACCACCGAACGCAGGTCGGCCAGCCGCACGTCTCGCACGTCGACACCGTCGATCGTGATGGCACCGGCGGTGACGTCGTACAGGCGCGGCACCAGGTTGAGCAGGGCCGTCTTGCCGGCACCCGTCGCCCCGACCAGCGCGACCGTCTCCCCCGGATGCACCTTGAGCGAAATGCCATGCAGCAGTTCCCGATTGCTCTCTGGGAAGGTGAACGACACACGGTCGAACCGCAGCTCGCCGGCGAGCGGGACGGGCAGTTCCGCCGGCTGGTCCGGTTCGACGATGTCGACCGGGGTGTCGATGATCTCCCAGAACCGGTCTGCCGCAGTGCGCGTGTTGTTCATCTCGGCCAACAGAAAGCCGTAGGCGTTGATCGGCCAGTGCAGGAACGTCGCCATCGTGATCGACGCCACCAGCGTGCCCAGCGTCATCGATCCAGTGGCCACCAGGTAGCCACCCACACCGAGGATCAGGCCGCCCGCAACCGTCGGCACCCCCACCATCGCAGCCCACAGCGTAGCCCCGTAACGGACCTTCAACAGCTCGGTGAGCTGCAGATCCCGCGCCTGACGGCCGAACCGCGAACCGGCGAAGGGACTGCGGCCGAACGCCTTCAGCACCCGGATGCCCTGCACCGACTCCTCGACGGTGGTGGCCACGTCGCCGGACTGGTCTTGGGCCCGGCGCGAGGCCACACCGTAGGCCGCCTCGAACCGAATACAGAAGTACACCAAAGGAATCGACGCGACGAACTGGATCACCGCGAGCACCGGACTGAACCAGACCAGCACCGCGAAGCCCAGGATCAGCGTGACGGTGTTGATCAGGATGAACGGCCCGATGAACGCGACGAACCGTCGCACCGTCGACATGTCGGTGATGGCGCGCGACAGCAGCTGACCGGAGTCCCAGCCGTCGTGCCGCCCGATGGACAGCGACTGCAATTTGCGAAACAGCTTGGCCCGCATGCTGATTTCGAACTGGCTCGCGGCCTTGGCGACCAGCCACCGGCGGCCCCAGATGCCCGCCGCTTCCAGCATGCCCATGGCGAGCACGATCAGCGCGGGCACCCAGAGCGCGTCCAGATCGCGATGCGCGATGGGTCCGTCGATGATCCGCTTGGTGAGCAACGGAATTGCCACACCGCACAGCACCGCGACCAGCGCGGCCAGCACCGACGCGAAGATCGTCGGACGGAACGGACGCAGCTCCGGCCAGAAGCGCAGCAACGAATCTCTCTGTGGTTGTTTTTCGTACGGCTCGGCGGAGGTGACCGGCGCATCCACGGCGGTCCGCTCCGAAACTTGCACAGTCATGATCACCTCCCCGTGACAGACACCCGCCGCAGCGCGGACGCCAGTACGGCGTCTCGAGCGGTTACTGCGGCGGACTTCCAGGGTCTCACTGGGTACCGACACGTCCAACCGAATTTCCGGCGTCGGCATTCCTGCTGGTCCCGACGTGTCAGAATGTCGATCCCGCAACTTGTCTCAGGGCTCGAGTACGTTTCAGGGGACGCGCAGAGGAAGGGACACGGGTGGCTGGGCAAGCGATGGTCGGGTTGTTCGCCGGGATCGGCGGGCTCGAGCTCGGTCTTGCCGAACACGGCTGGCACAGCGAGCTGCTGTGCGAGATCGATCCAGGCGCCCGCGCCGTCCTCGCCGCTCATTTCGATGCCGCGCAGCATGCGGATGTCACCACACTGCGCGCGCTGCCCGCCGGTACCGAGCTGGTCGCCGCAGGTTTTCCGTGTCAGGACCTTTCGCAGGCAGGCCGCACCGCCGGCATCAGCGGCCAGCGTTCGGGCCTGGTCGACGAGGTGTTCCGGCTCGTGCGCCGGCGCCGCGGGCCGCGCTGGCTGCTCATCGAGAACGTGCCGTTCATGCTGCAGCTCGCGCGCGGGCAGGCCATGCGCCACATCACCGACGCGCTCGAAGAGCTCGGCTACCGCTGGGCATACCGGGTTGTCGATGCGCGCGCGTTCGGGCTCCCGCAGCGCCGGCAGCGGGTTCTCATGCTCGCCTCGCGCACCGAGGATCCGCGTGCCGTGCTCTTCGGCGACGACGCCGGTCCGGCGCTGCCGAGCGCCGGACCATGCGGGTTCTACTGGACCGAGGGTATTCGCGGGCTGGGCTGGGCGGTCAACGCCGTCCCGACCCTGAAGGGCGGATCAACCATCGGGATCCCCAGTCCGCCGGCCGTGTGGCTGCCGTCCGGCGAGCTGCGCACGCCCGGCATCACCGACGCCGAACGGCTGCAGGGCTTCGATCCGGAGTGGACCCGGCCCGCCAGCGAGGTCACCCGCGGCGGGCACCGCTGGAAGCTCGTCGGCAACGCGGTGAGCGTGCGGATGTCCTCCTGGGTCGGGCACCGGCTCGCACATCCGGTCCCCTACCAGCTGGCCGACGAGCCCCTGCTGCCCGGTCAGCGCTGGCCGGTGGCCGCCTGGGGCGATGCTCGCGGAGCCCACCGGGTACCGGTGAGTACCTGGCCCGTGGCCGAGCCGTACGAAGATCTGTCGGGCTTCCTCGACGAGTCGCAGCTGTTGTCGGCGCGCGCCACCGCCGGCTTCCTGAGCCGCACCCAGCGCAGTAGCCTGCGCTTCCCCGACGGATTCCTCGACGGCGTCGCGCTGCATCTGGATCGAATGCAGGGGCTGGCCGCATGACGGAGGGGTTGTTTGCCGGACCGCAGGCACGCGCCGGCCGAGCCCGCGAGGCGGGCGCGTGACGGAGGGACTGTTTGCCGGACCGCAGGCACGCGTCGGCCGAGCCCGCGAGGCGGGCGCGTGACGGAGGGACTGTTTGCGCTGCCGGCGCCGAAGCCGCTGGCGAAGGCGTTGCGGATGGCGGGGGCGCGGCCGGGCGCGAACGCCGATCGCGCCGAGAAGAAGAACTACGCGCAACGGCTCAGCAACCACCTCGCGCAGGCGGTGGCCGACGCGCTGCGGCCGAACTATCCGGACATCACGCCGACTGCGAGCGGGGCCGGGCAGGAGGCCGCCGTGGATGTGGCCAAGGGCCGCAAGCGCTTGGATGTGAAGGCGCTCGATCCCACGCTGGGCCTGGTGCTAGCGGTGTCGATCAAGACCTACAGCTTTCAGGATTACTCGCCCACCACCGGCAAGCTGGGCCGCTGGACCAAGAACATCGTCCGCAACGATCACGAATTACGCGGCGAGGCAATGGTTTTGCATCAGCGTCAGCCATACAGCGTGCTCGTCGCGGTGCTGTTCGAGCCGTACGCCACGTGCGAGGACGGCGACCCGAACAAGACCAGCGACGTCGCGAAATCCTCCTTCGCACACCACGTTACGACGCTGTCCAAGCGGGCCGGGCGGGGCAAGCGCCCGGTGCACGGCGGCAACGAACGCCTGTGGGTCGATCTCGGCGCCGAAGACACCCGCTACGACCTGTTCGAGAAGGTGTACATCGGACTGTATGAATCCGACGGCGCCGTAAGGTTTTTCGATGTCGAGGAGGCGCCGCCGCGGAACGGGCGCCCGCCCGAATCGGCGACGCTCTCGTTCGACGAGTTCGTCGCGGCGGTGCACGCCGAGGTCGAGCGGCGCAATCGTTTCGCTCCGGCCTGGAGTGAGCCCGAGGACGAGTAGGCGCAACCGCCACGGCGACCTCGGACACTCATCGAACCGGGGACTTGGACTCGGGTTGCGCGGGACTGAGTGTCCACTTTCGTCGATTGCGTGGCTGCTTCTGCCATGAATCCGCCGAAAGTGGGCGCTGAGTCCCGCGCCTACCTCACCGGCCCCAGGTACGCGTAGGTTCGAGCCGTGCCCGCGACCGACCCGATCACCAGCGCACGCCTGTCCCGGCAGCGGCGGCGCGACACCGCGCCCGAACTCGCGCTGCGGCGGGAGTTGCATCGGCGCGGGCTGCGATTCTTCGTCGATCGCGCGCCGCTGCGCGGGGTGCGCCGCAAGGCCGACATCGTGTTTCCGCGTCGGCGAGTGGCCGTTTACGTCGACGGATGCTTTTGGCATCGCTGCCCGGAGCACGCGACCGACCCGAAGAACAACGCGCAGTGGTGGGCCGACAAGCTCACCGGCAACGTCGCCCGGGACCGTCAGACGGACGCCGCGATGGCCGCGCAGGGTTGGGTGGTGGTCCGGGTATGGGAGCACGAGGTCCCGGCGGCGGCCGCCGACCGGGTCCAGCAAGCGTTGGCCGCAGCGCAGCCGTAGCCAATTCGCTTGCCGACTCGTCGCGGGCTCACGATGTCGCTGTCATGAGACTGAACGTCGGCTCCGGCGGGGAATGGGAAGGCCCCGTTGGGTATTCGCGCGCGGTTCGGGTAGGGAACCAGGTGTACGTCGCGGGCACCACCGCGGCCGCCCCCGGCGGCGCCATCGGCGGGGACGACATCGCGGCGCAGACGCGAGAAGCCCTGCGCCGCATCGAAATCGCGCTCGAGCAGGCGGGTGCCACGCTGCGCGACGTGGTGCGTACCCGCATGTTCGTCACCGACATCGGCCGCTGGGCGCAGGCGGGCGCGGCGCACGGCGAAGTATTCGGCGACATCCGTCCCGCCGCCACGATGGTCGAGGTGTCGGCACTGATCAGCCCGGATCTGCTGATCGAGATCGAAGCGGACGCAGTACTCGGCGCATAGCGCGTCTCGCATCGAAGCCGGAGCGGTGCTCGACGGGCGCTGCGATCAACTCCGGCCAACGATCGACGCCGGCGCGGTACTTGACGACGCTGCCATCAACTCCGGCTGACGATCGAAGCCGGCGCGGTACTCGACGACGCTGCGGTCAACTCCGGCCGACGATCGAAGCCGGCGCGGTGCTTGACGGGGGTGCGGTCAACTCACCGCCGACGCGGGCGCCGTCCACGTATTGCATTGTGCCGTAAGGTTTTTCTCGTAACCCACCTCGAACCAGGTGCCGCTGTTGCGGGTGGAGCCGTGGTCGCGCGTGTCGCCGGGCTGATCGCCGCGGCGAAACTCCACCTGCACCGCCTGCTGCTCGTCGCGCGCGGGGACGGTCGTCGACGCGTTGAGGTGCATTCCCGAGAAGCACTGCGCCTCGAGTTCGAAGCGACGGGAAAGTTCTAGTCCGGCAGCGGAATTCGCGCCGCCGCTGGCGCGCACCTTCGCGATGCGGGCCTGGCTGAGCCCGGACAGCGCCTGCACGTGGTGGCCGTACTCGTGAGCCAGCGTGTTCAAGGTGACCACGGGGCTGGCGCCGAAACGGTCGAGTTGCAGATTGTCCAGCGGCATGTAGATCGTCTTGTTCACCGAGCAGTAGAAGGCCGCGAAGCTGCCGGTGGTTCCGGTGCACGGCGTCGACGGCGTGTCGCCCCGATCGATCACCTGCAGCGCGGGCGGGGAGAAGGTGAGATTCGCCTTTCGCAGCACCGGCTGCCACATCCGGTCCAGGCAGGCGACCGCCGCCTCCAGGTACGGCTTGACCTGCGCGTAGTCGGCGCTCCACTGTGGATACGTGCAGGCGACCTCGGTCAGCCCGATGTTTTGATCGGCGAACAGCACGTTGTTTTCGAGGCCGCTGTCCTTGTTGCCGCCGTCCTCGGGTTCGTAGGCGAAGCCCGGGTCGTCGTCGCCACCGGCATCGGGGCCGCGCCCGAGCAGGCCGACCAACCCGACCAGGACGAGCGCCGCGACGAGTCCCAGCGCGAGCCATACGCCCCCGCCGCCGGACCGGGGCGGCGGTCGATAGCCGGGCGGCGGCGCGAAGTAGGCGGGCGGCGGTAGCGGCGCGCCGGCCACGCGCGGGAACGAGTTGGGCGGGTACGGCTGCGCGGGAGAGCCGGGCGGGCGGGCTCCGTACCCCGGCGCCGGGTACCCGGACGGCGGAGGCCCCGGCTGCGGGTAACCAGTCGGCGCCGGCCCCGGCTGCGGGTAACCAGTCGGCACCGGCCCCCGCTGCGGATAACCAGACGGCGAAGACCCCGGCTGCGGATAACCAGACGGCGACGGCCCCCGCTGCGGGTAACCAGATGGCGGACGACCTGGCTGCGGATGATCGGGCGGCGGACCGGGACGATGTGGATCGGGCGGGCCGTAGCCGGGCGGCGGCGGGTACGTCACTGCGGTCCCCTCGTCTGCGCCAACACTTTTCGCAGCGTACTATGCGCCGCGCGGTGCGCGGTGCCATGCCGAGGGCACAGTTCGGATTTCAGGAGACCTGGTTCGCCGGCGCCTTCCAAGTGTTGCACTGGAAATTCCGGTTGAATTTGTAGCCTTGGTTGTACCACGCGTAGTTGTTGTCGTGGGAGCCGTGGTCCGGGTCCTCGCCCGGGTCGTCACCGCGTCCGCGCTCGTTGTTGACCGTCGCGACAGCGATATTCGCCGGAAACGCACCCGCCGCGGTGGACGATCCGAGCCACATGCCCGAGAAGCACTGGGCTTGCAGTTCAGTGCGCCGCGAGATTTCCAATCCCTGCACGGTGTTCCATCCGCCGGCGGCTCGGGTGGCCCGATGGTCGGCCTCCGAAATGCCGGACAGCGCCTGGACGTGGTGCCCATATTCGTGCGCGAGCACGACCAGAATGTCGATCGCGACGTTCGATTTGTCCAGCTGCAGGTTGTCGAACGGCATGTACATCGCCTCGTTGACCGAGCAGTAGAAGGCGACGTAATTGTTCGAGCTGCCGCCACTGCACGGGGAATTCTGGCTACCGCCGTGCGGGATGACGTTGAGCGTCGGCGCCCGCGACGGCAGGTTCCGCGACGCCAAGTTCGGCAGCCACATCTTGTTCAGGCATTCGTTCCATGCCTCCAGATACGCTTTGACCGCCGGGTACGAGCGCCCCCACTGCGGGGCAGCGCAGCGGAGGTTGTTCAGCCCGGTGTTCACGTCGCCGAACAACGGATTGTCACCGAGTGCGACAACTGGCTGCGGCCCAGCTGGTTTCGTTGTGGTCGCAGCTGACCGAGTGGGCGGGGCGGCCGATCGGGTCGGCGGCGGTGCCACCGCCGATCGGGTAGCCGACGGGGCAGTTGGCCGGGTTGTGGACGACGGTTCGGAGGTGGTGGTTTCGGCCGACGACTCCGGCGTCGGCGTATACGTGTAGCGCGGCGTGTCGTAGGCGTAGGAGTCGCTGTCTTCGAGGTCGGACACCGCAGCGGCGGCCAGCGCGCCGACCACGATGATCACGCCCAGGCACGCCAGCGCGATCCAGATCCCACCGCCACCTCCGGACGGCCGCGGCGGCGGGTACGGATACCCGGGTCCGTACTGCGGTTGGAATACCACCGGCGGCGGCAGCGGCGCGACCCGCGGCGGACCGTAGCCCGGATGCGGGTAGCCCGGCGGCGGGTACGGCGGAGGCGGCTGGAATCCGGGAGGCGGCGGATAGCCGGGCGGCGGCCCGTAACCGGGCGGCGGATACGTCACGACTGTCTGCTCCCCCTCTGACATGACTGGCGAAGCGCACACTATCAACGTGCGCCGGGCCCGGCGACGAGTCTCATCCGCGGTCGCAGCCCGGTATGGCAGCGACGGTGCGCGCTGCGACCCGTCTCAAATGTGCCGAAGCGACGTTGCGCGGCGGCACTTAGAGTGTGCAGTCATGCTGAGGAAACGGGTGGGCATCGCCGTGGCGATGGTCCTCGCACTCTGGGTCGTCGCGGCGCCGCAGGCAGGCGCGCAGGAACAGCCTGGTGTCGGGATGGAGGTGTACGCGTCGCTGAGCGACGACGGAATTCTCGCGGTCACACAGGATCTCGACGTACCGCAGGGCGGCAACTTTCAGACGGCGGTGCCGCTGAAGGTGAAGGCCGGCAAGGACCGCGAGCGGATCTTCCGGGTCACCGATGTGCAGACCACGGGCGAGGTGAAGGCCGAGGTGGTCGACGATCAGTTCCGCATCGACGCCAAGCCGGGCAAGTCGCAGGTGAAGTTCAAGGTCAGCGGCACGGTCTCGGAAACCACTGGGGCGCAACTGTTCCGGTACGTCGGCGTAGTCACCACACCGGTCGCGCGGTTCCAGGCGTACGTGGACAGTCCGTCGTATCGCATGGGCATCTCGAACTGCCTGGCCGGTGCGTTCGGCACCGACACCGCGTGCGACGAAGCGCGCGTCTTGCCGAACGGCATTCTGCGGGTGGCGATTTCGAACCTGAACCCCGGCGAGCGGGTCGAGGCGACGATGACCCTGCCGCCGGGCACGATCCCGGCACCGAACGCGGAGTTCGTCCAGATCGAGCGGTCGGCGTTCGCGCTGACGCCGCCGGTGTGGGCGGCCTTCGGCGTGCTGGCGGTCGGACTGCTGGCCGCGGCGGGTTATCTGCGCGCCGCGCGCCGACGCGACACCGCAGCCCAGGCGGTTACCGGCACGGCCGAGGTGCTGGTGCGCGACGGCAATCGGGTGTCGTTTGCCTCGCCGGCCGGGCTGCTGCCGGGACAGGCCGGTGTGGTCGTCGACGAGAGCGGTGACGCGCACGACGTCACGGCGACAGTGATCGATCTGGCGGTCCGAAAATACTTGTGGTTCACCACGATCGCGGACGGCTGGGAGATCCGCCGGCTGAACCCCGCCGACGACCAGCTCAGCCCCTACGAACGCACGGTATACGAAGCGGTGGCGCCCGCCGACGCGGTGCGGCTGGCCGACCTGCAGATCTCACCGAAGTCGCTGCGCCGGGCGCTGGTGGCCGACGCGGAGGCGAAGGGCTGGTTGGGCAAGCGTCGCGGTCTGGCGTTCTGGCTGGGCGTGACGCTCGTCGTCGCCGGACTCGTCGCGATCCCGTTGCTGGCGCTGACGATCGGGCATGCCCTCGTCGGAGTCGCGCTGCTGTTCGGCGGAATTGCGCTGCTGCTGGCGCCGCGCTGGCTGCCGTTGCGTACGGAAAAGGGCCGCGAGCTGGTCGGACAAATACGCGGGCTGCTCAACTACCTGCAGACGGCCACCGCCGAGCAGGTGCCGCCGCCGGACCGGTTGCTGGTGTTCTCGCGGTCGTTGCCGTTTGCGGTTGCGCTGGGCACCAGCGACTACTGGCTGTCGGCGTTCGCGAACACGCAGGGCCGGATCGATTGGTTCGGCGGCTACGAACGCGATCGTGACCTGCGACGATTCACACAGCAGCTACCCCAGTTCATTGCCGCACTCAACGCTAAACTGTAGATTGCAACAGTAATCATCTGTGACCGGTGTCACAGATTGCGGCGGGGCGACGGTCACGACATGCTCTATACAAACGACGCTATCTCCTTGTCACAACACATTTGGGTCGGGCCGACGGAGGAATTCGCATGAGCGAGCGCAGCGAGCGACCATTCGACACGTCATGCGGACCCCGAGCCTGCGAGGGGCGCGCATGAGCGACAACGGGATTACCGCCACCGAGCGCCGCACCCGCACCGCGGCGTCACTCCTGGACCACTTGGACCACCTGTCGGCCCGGATTTTGATGGAACGCATGCCGATTCCGCTGCTCAGCCTCGGCAAAGACAACGTCGTCGTGTACAGCAATCCCGCGTTCGCGGCCATGCTCGGCTACGACGTGGTCACCGGCATGGCTGCCGATGCGCTGTTCGCCAACGCCATCGACGAGCCCGGCAAGGTGATCGCACTGCGGCACAGCGACGGCTCGGTGGTGCGCGCCATCGTCAGCGGATCGCTGCTGCTGCGTGCCGACGATCCGCTGAATCTGGTTGCGTTCCACGATGTTACGGACCAGCTGTGGGCGCACAACGACGCCGGCGGGGATCCGTTCCGGTTCGGAAACTAAGCGCGCGACCCGACGGTCGGCTTCGGGTACCGCGCTGCGAAGCGGACGATTCGGCCGAGCGGCCGGAGCCGTATTCGCACGTCACTTGCCTGCACCCTCGACAGTCCGTTTGGACGGACTGTAGTGTCCGCACGTGTCGCCGAGGGAAAGTAGCGCCATGACACCGACCACCGTGCTCGTCGAGCGAGACGGGCCCGTCACCACCGTGACCATCAACCGCCCCGAGGTCCGCAACGCCGTGGACGGGGCCACCGCGGCCGCATTGGCCGCCGCCTTCCGCGACTTCGATGCCGACCCCGAGGCCGCCGTCGCGATCTTGCGCGGTGCGGGCGGAACCTTTTGCGCGGGAGCCGATCTCAAAGCCGTGGGCACCGAGCGCGGCAACCGGCTCGACCCCGACGGCGACGGCCCGATGGGTCCCACCCGCATGCGGCTGTCGAAACCGGTGATCGCCGCGATCGACGGCCACGCCGTGGCGGGCGGCCTGGAACTGGCCATGTGGGCGGACCTGCGGGTGGCCGACCCGGGCGCCATTCTCGGGGTCTTCTGCCGGCGGTGGGGAGTGCCGCTGATCGATGGTGGCACGGTCCGGCTGCCCCGGCTGATCGGCACCAGCCACGCCATGGACCTGATCCTGACCGGGCGCCCCGTCACCGCCGACGAGGCGCACCGCATGGGGTTGGTCAACCGGATCGCGCCCGCCGGCCAGGCGTACGCCGCCGCGGTGGAGCTCGCCCGGCAGCTCAGCGCATTCCCGCAGACCTGCATGCGCCAGGACCGGCTGTCCCTGCTCGAACAGGACGGCTACTCCGAAACCGACGCGCTCGCAAACGAATTCAGCCACGGCATGACGTCCGTGCAGACCGACACGCTGGCCGGAGCGGCCCGTTTCGCCGGCGGCGCCGGACGGCACGGCAGCTTCGCCTAGAAAGGGGCACCATTCATGACCACACTGCAGGCAAAGACCGCGATCGTCAGCGGGTCCGGACGCGGCATCGGCGCGGCCATCGCACGCAAGCTCGCCGCGCACGGCGCGAACGTCGTCGTCAACGACCTCGACCCGGAGGCGGCCAAGGAAGTTGCCGACGAGATCACCGCCGCGGGCGGCAACGCCACGGTGTGCGCGGGCAGCGTGACCGAAGACGGGTTCGCGCAACGGTTCGTCGACACCGCCGTCGACACCTTCGGCGGACTCGACATCATCGTCAACAATGCCGGGTACACCTGGGACACCGTCGTACAGAAGATGACCGACGAGCACTGGGACGCCATCCTCGACGTGCACCTCAAGGCGCCGTTCCAAATCTTGCGCGCCGCGCAACCGGTGATCAGCGCCGCCGCCAAGCGAGAACGCGAGGCCGGCACCCCCGTCACCCGCAAGGTCGTCAACATCTCCTCCCTCGCCGGCCTGTACGGCAATGCGGGACAAGCGAATTACTCATCCGGCAAGGCCGGCATCCTCGGCCTCACCAAGGCCGTCGCCAAGGAATGGGGCCGCTACCGCGTCACCGTCAACGCCGTCGCCTTCGGCATCATCGAAACCCGGCTCACTGCCGCCGCCACCGACGAGCAGACCGTCGACATCGACGGCCGCACCATCAAGGTCGGCGTGAACCCGATGATCCTGCAGGCCGCCCAGCACATCGCACCGCTGGGCCGGATCGGCACCCCCGAGGACGCGGCAGGGGCGGTGTACCTGCTGTGCCTGCCCGAATCCGACTACATCACCGGCGAAGTGCTGGCCTGCAGCGGCGGATTGGTCGGCTGAGCTACCCGGCCGCCTGGCACAAGTCGGGGAACACCGACTGCCAGGCGGCCAGCACCCGCTGCTCCCTGGCCTCGCCTGCCCGCAGCAAGCTCGTCATCGCCAGCCCGCGCAACAGCTCCAGCAGCGACTCGAACGCCACCGGAAAGCCCGGCAGCTGCGCGTATTCCGGCCCGAACAGCTCGGCGCCTACCTGGCGCAGCACCTGGCCCGCCTCGCGCTCGTAGGGGCCGAGCACCTCCCGCAGTCCGGGGTCCGTGCGCGCCGCCATCCACAATTCGTGCCCGGCCAGAAACTCCGGCCCGGACATCGCCTGCCGCAACACCGATACCGCGAACGCGACCCGGTCGGCGCCCGCCGGTGCGTGCGTCGCCGCGGTGCGCATCCGCGCCACCTGCCGCTGCGCGACCTGTCGGATCGCGGCCACGAACAGATCCGATTTGCTCGGAAAGTGATGCAGCAGTGCGCCTCTGGACACGTCCGCGCGCGACTGCACCCGCTGCGTTGTGGTGCCCGCGAAGCCGAACTCGACCAGACAGTCGACGGTGGCCGTCACCAGGCGCTGACGCATCTGCTCCGGCGCGATCCGCCGTCCTTCGTCCCGCCGCATCAGGTCACCCTAGCGGCTGTCGCGTCGGGCACAGTCCGTCACAACTGCCGGTGCGGCCGGTGTCTGAAGATCCGACACCCCGTCGCCAACCCAGGAGTGCACCATGCCAATCCGAGTGCTGGCCGCCGGCCTCGCCGCCCTCGCGCTGCTCTTCGGCGCACCGACCGCAAACGCCGACAGCTTTGTCGACACCGACCTGGCCCGCTTCCACTACACCGTGTCCGGTCAGGGATCGCCCGTCGTGCTCATCGCCGGCGGCGGACTGTGGCATTACTCGTGGCGCGAGGTGATCCCCGCGCTCGCCCGCAACCACACCGTGTATGCCGTGGATCTGCCCGGCCAGGGCTACACCGATCTGCGCCGCCCCGGATTCGCCTACGACCTGCCCGCGATGTCCACCGCCATCGGCAGCTTCTTCGATGCTGTCGGGCTGAAAAGCGCTGCGGTAGTTGGGCACTCGTGGGGTGGCGCGTTCAGCCTGCACTTCGCCCAGCAGCATCCCGAGCGCGTCGAGCGGCTCGTCCTGCTCGACTCCCCCGGCCTGAATGCCGAAAAGGCACCGTCCACCCCGATGTTCACGACGCCGCTGGTCGGCGAAGTCGTCACCCGGTTCACAACCCGCGAACTCTTCACCGAGAGCATCCGCAGCACGTTCTACAACAAGCAGCTCGTCACCCCCGCAATGATCGACCAGCTGTGGCCGCCGTACTCGCGCAACCGCGACGCGTTCCTCGCGCAGTGGCGCAACCTCGACTTCCGGGTCACCGACGCCGGGCTCGGTGCCGTGCGCGCGCCCACACTCGTCGTCTGGGGCGGCAACGACGAATGGCTGCCCGCCTCGCAGGCCGAGCGCCTCGCCGCGCGCATCCCTGACGCCCGGGCGACGGTGCTGCCCGGGTGCGGACACACGGTCCACGAGGACTGCCCGGGCGCGACGATCCCGCTGCTGCAGCAGTTTCTGCGCTGAAAGTACGGAGTTTGATCTAGAAACGACGCCCGACAAGGTCACCGAAAAGCGGAAACCCCCTCGTCAGAGGGGGTTTTCTTGGTGCGCCCGAAGGGATTCGAACCCCTAACCTCTTGAACTAGTTCGGTGCGTATGACGCCGTACGTCATCGTCCGCTTATGCGCTCTAAAAGTGGCTTCTACCTGGCCTTTTCGGTGGCTCGAGTGTATGGCGCCATCCGGCCATGTACAGCGTCGTTCCCGACGAATTCGTTGAGTAAGTGTTGGGCTGTATCGTAGGGAGCCGTGGGGCGACTGCCCAGATGTCATCGAAGCAACCCCGTCCGATTCAAACCTCTACGACGCTTCAGATTTGCGTCAGGATTGGATCGGGATTGGATCGGGACTTGCTCGGGATTGGTTCAGGACTGAGAATCCGATCCACTTTGTCATTTTTGGGTCCCGACCTGCTTGTTTGTTTGCTTGCTTGGCTCCTCCCGCTCCCTACTCCCTCTCAAAAGAGAACAAGAGGGAGTAGGGAGCGGGAGGAGCCAAGCAAGCAAACAAACAAGCAGAGAAGGGCAAGTCAAGTCAGGAAAGAGAGAGAGAAGAAGAAACAGGAAGTAGGGGGAAAGAAGGGGCAGGAAGGTCACCTTGGGAGCCGAGACCGGCGCGACTGTTCGGAGTGTCGAGTCGGCCCCAAGGGGCCTTTGTCGCCACACCGAACAGCACGCCTAGTTTTCGAGCCCGCGTGGACCGGTCAGGCCATCGATGGCAGTCCAGGGCCGCGGCGGCTACGCCGCCGTACGGCGCGCAAACCGCACCGTTCGAGCTGGAAACGTCGCCACCGAAACCTCGCGTCTACCGAAGCCTGGACGAGGAGGGTGGGCACCACGGCGACGTCGGCGCGCGACAGACGGCGCACGACGGCGTCGGACGCATCGCGTTCGGTCGCCGGCGGCCTGTGGCGGTTCCGTACCACGCCAGCAGCTGCCGGACCTCGCATTGTGTGGGCGTCAGCGACTCTGTCCGGTCGCCGATTTCGTTGCCGCCGTCGTATTGAGTAGACACGTCCTGTATGACGCAGTTAACAGCCTGGTCGGTTCCATCATCTTGCGAATCGCCTAGCTACCTTGGAAGTTGGCAGCGAGCTCGATAATCGAATCAATGCTCGATGTAGAGCGGAACGCTCGGCTCTGGCGCATTCCTTCGGCCATCGCTGGATTTCTAATCAAAACTGATTGCCGTTCTAAAACTCAGAAACGATCCGAGTCACGGCGTCACGAAGCCAGTCTGCGTCGACTTCGCTTGGTTTCGCGACTGTTGCATTGATCGGACCGGAGGCCATGATGTGTATCTGTTCGGCGTCTGCAATGTTGAATGCGTCGCGAATTTCAGCTGCCAGAGAACGGCGAACTCGGTCGAAGTCGGGTGATACTTCGAATCGCTCCGCAGCAGCGTTGATTTCCGCGCGAAGGTTGATGTCCGTCCCGTGCCAGTTTCTGATGTGTCCCACAAGTTTCAATCTTCACACACCGTCGAGCGGAAACGCGCAACCCGAAGGCTTCGGTGTAGGCCAGCCGGGGCGTGGGTCGTCGATCGCGGCATGCAGACAGTGCAGCCGGACGCTGCCAGAACCTAGAACGATAAGCTGAGGCCCCTCACCGACTCAGTCGGATAAGGGGCCTCTGACAGTCGATTTTCGCTGTCTATTGCCAGGCAACTGGCGCGCGTCTCTAGTCGTGCAGCGTATTTGCGAGCTCCGCTTGGTTCACCATGTCGAGTAGGTGCAGCATCCGCCATTCTGCCCAATTGGCTTCGTCGTCGCGAGCGCCGCGCGCAATGCCGTCGCTGCGCCACCCACATGTGCACGACGATCGATAACCGCTAGCGTCGGGATCGAAGCCCATGGTCTCGTTACCGTCGGACTGAACCGAGACGATCTGGAACTTGTGTGCAGCGTTGACTTCCTCTGCATATGGCCCGCGGTACCGGCGTCCCATCGCGAAACCTCCGTCAGATCTAGAGTTCGGCTATACCCATTCTTGCAGCAAGGCCCGTTGCAGCCTCGCCGGGCGTGCGTGACCGAAGCGCTCGCCGAACAACCTCGCGGGCAATGGCATGATGTCTGACCTGCTCAGCGCCGTAGGCCTCTGCATCGAGCAGTACGTCTAGAGCGTCCTCCATCCGGCCGAGGCCGGACAGTGCCCGAGCAGTCTCGAGCGCGTGCCGACCGCGGCGCTCAGCTGGAAGATTCGACGTGTCGAGACCCAGCCCGATGTCTGTGGCCAGCTGCAGGTTGCCCGTTTCGGCCGCAGCCACGGTGCGGTGGATCGCGACGTTAGTCGGTCCGAACGCCGTCCAGGCGTAGTTTCGATCGCCGCCGAGCTGGCGGGCGACCCGATCGGCTTGCGCCAAAAATGAATCGGCCTGCTCTCGGTTGCCGGATTGAGCTGCCGCGCGGGATCCGATGAGAAACAGCATGCCGTAGACACTCAGCTCGACGCCGCCGGCATCGGTGTCGGTCAACGGTTGCTCCAGCTCGGATACAGCCCGCTCGATCACGGATACCGCCTGCTCGTACTCGCCAAGGCTGCCCAATGCGTAGGCGAAGATCCGGTAGAGCGCAGCCAAACTGGCTGGTGCGCCGGATAGCTGGGCAAATTCAAGTCCGCGAGAAGCGGCGAGCATCGCGAGGTCGGTTTCGCCAAGCTTCGGCAGGTACACCGCAGCGAGTTGGTGGACGCTTGCGGCTTGGCGCTGAGCGCGCCGCTGCGCCTCGCCGTCAAGGCTTCGCGCGGCGACAGCCGTGGACGTGATGAGGTCAGGCAGCGAGTTCGTCAACCGGTGGTAATCGCTTGCTTGCCAATCGGTCCATGCGTGCTTGATTCGAGTGCGTAGACCGTCGAGGTCGATAGCGGCGGCCTCACGCGCTTCTGGCAGAAATGCGCTGGTCAGAGCAGAACGAACGCGTGGAACCGACGCTCGCTCGTTGTGCGACTTCCACTGGAGCATCGTGGGGTACCCGATGAGGTCAGCCACTGTGACATCGAGTGCGTCGGCGAGATCCCGGATCACCGACAGGCGATCGAGTTCGCGTCGCTCGCTCTCGATGAATCGCAGCCAGACTTCCGTTTTGCCGACAAGTTCAGCTAGCGCCGCCTGCGTCAGGCCGCGCTTCTTGCGATAGAACGCGACTCGTTGATTGATCGTGAGTTCATCCCCTGCGCCTCTCATAGATCTACGGTCGCACATCGCACCGACAGGAGCGTGACTCCTTGTAACGGTGCGTCGAGATTTGCGCAGTAACTCCGTGTAACGGGAGCGACGGGGATTCGGCGCGAGCCTTCTACCAGGACATTTGCACCTGGCCATGGGGAGGCGAACCAAATGAAATCACGAGTCGTTATCGCGGTCGATCCGACCGTTACTGCGGCGATAGGAGCCATCACCGCCGTCTTAGGGACGGCGCTGGTGTCGCTTGTGCTCATGCTGCTGGTGTCTTCTGGCGCCGGTTCGGGTCCGTCGTCGACATCGACAACGGTTTCGTCGGTGCCGGCCGATCCGTCGTGGCGGCCTGGTGCCTGCGCGCCCTTTTGCCCGGGCTCAGCTGGGGCGGTGCGCTGATGAGCTGGCATGTGGAGGGGGCGGGCTGGCAGCGGCGGGAGTTGCCGTGCGCGGGTGACCCGGACGAGTTGTTCTTCCCGCCGGATCGTGTTCCTGATCGAGCTGAGCGGGTTGCGGCAGCGAAGGCTTTGTGCGTCGGATGCCCGGTGCTGGCCACTTGCGCGGGCTACGCCCTCGACATCGACGCCACCGACGGTGTCTGGGCGACGGTAGACCTGCGCGGGTTCCACAGGACCGCCGAGCTACGTGCCGGGCGCGCGGAGTTGGCGCGTATCGCTGGTCGGCCAGCACCGCCGCGGCAGGAACGCCGCGCGATCCGAGTGGTTGTTCCTGGTGGCCGTAGCAACCGGCCCGCACCTGAGGTGGCGCGGTGATCGGGCCGGCGCCGCGTGACGGTGCCGATTTCCTGCGCGAGGACGCTACCGGTGAAAGGTTCGGTGTCCCAACGTTTTTCTTCCATGGCAGCGCGCCGGAGCACTTGCGTACGGTGCGTCAGTTGCGGGCGCTGGGGTTGCGGCCCAACGGCCAGGACATCGCGGGACAGCTGGTCCGGTTGCGTCGGCACCGCACACCGTTGGTGGCGTATTTGTACGACGTTGAGCAGGCGGCGCCGAAGCGGGATGCGTCCCCGGCGCAGCTGGCCGCGTTGGCGAAGGCGACGCAGGCGCGTAGCGAGCGCGCGCTCGAACGCAATCTGGGTGCGGATTGGCGCGAGAAGTACGGCGATGACCGCACCGAGGTCCCGGCCGCGGAGCGGTTGGGGTACGGGCAGGTCGCCTCGACCGCGCAGGCGTGGGGTGCGTCGTTCGCTGATGTCGCCCGCGATTTGGGGGTGTCGACGGCGCAGGCGATGGAGCTGGCCGCCGAGTACCGCGAACACCAGCAGCACACCGCGCCCCGGCCGCCGTCGAGCGCGCCGGCACGGCCGGTGCGCCGGCGGGAGGGGCGGTCGCGATGAGCGCCGACGAATCACACGCCGACCGCATCGCAGGGTTGCAGGCCGCCGTGCAAGCGGCGTGGGCCGAGTACCGGGCGCTGGTGACGCCATTGCGCGATCCGGCACAGCAGTGCACCGGGCGGGCGGGGCGGCATCAACGAGCCGCGTTGCCGCGCATCACCGCGCTGGGGTTGGAAGCAGACCGGCAGCGCCCGCATCAGGTGCGGGTGCATGCTGCGGTGCAGGCGTGGCAGGACGCCGACACCGCGTTGCGTAACGCCGAAACCGTCGCCGCGAGCCTGCCCGTCCGGGCGCAGGCATGGCGCGAACGCGGCCACACCCAAATGGCCGACTCACTGACCGCGCAAGGCCCCGACACCGCCCGGTTGGTGCGTGATGCCCGCAAGGAATGGGACGAGGCTGCCGCGGAAGTCGCTGCCGCGCACCAGAACCTGCGCCGCATCGTTGCGGGCAACCCTATCCGCGCCGGGCAGGTGGTGACCCGCGAGTACGTCGACATGGTCCGCGGGCTGGCCGAAGACCTCGACCACATCGAGGCCAGCGACGCCCGCAAGCGCTTCCACCGCGCCGAACGCGAACTGCTGTCCGCGGGCGTATGGACCGAGGGCCAGTACAGCGGCAGCGCGCAGCTGTGGTTCCGGCCGTCACCGAACCCATCAGTCGTTTCCGACCGCACCGAGCACCGGCCCCACGGCCGGGGAATCGAGCGCAGCCGATGACCACACCCCGCAAGCTCACCGACGCCGACGCCCTGCTCAATCGCGCTCAGCTGGCGCAGACGATGCGGGCGGCCGGGTGCAGCTATCCGCGCATCGCCAAGCAGTTGGGTATCTCGCTGCCGCGAGTCGAAGCCCTGCTGGGGGAGGCGCAGCAGCTAAGGGCGGATGGCTACACCTACGCCGAGGTCGGTGAACTGACCGGGGTGCCGCGCGGGTCGGTCCGGCGGTTGCTGCCCGCGCCGACTGTGCTGGCATTGACGTCACGTGACACCGAAGCCACGCACGTGGCGGTGCACCAGTACGGCATGCAGGTCGACGTGCTGGCCCGCTACCTCGGTATCGGCATGAGCCGAAGCTACGAAGTTGCGGCGCGGCTGTTTGCGGCGGGTTTGGTGTATCCGCTCGGGCAGGTGCAGGCCGAGCACGGGCGCGGGTGGGTGGTGCCGAAGCCGGCGGTCGCGTCTCGGGTGCTGGGGTGGCGGGCGCAGGACTGGACGCCGCCGCTGGGGTTGGCCGAGCACTACCGGGCGGTCGCGCTGGTGCGGCCGTTGCTGGTCGGGCGTGACCCGCATCGCTGGGTGTCCGAGCGCGTGTTGCGGCATCACGCCACCGGTGCGACCGATGCACACATTCACGACGGCCGTTTCGAACGTAACCCGAACGAGTGGTGGGCGCTGGAAGTCGAGCTGACCCCGAAAGACCCGGAACGGTTGCCGCGCGTGCTCACCGCCGCCGTGGACACCGCGATCAACGCCCGCTGCGCCGGGCTGCTGTATCTGTGCCGCACCAGCGCGGTGTTGCGCGGTGTCGAACGCGCCGCCGCGAAGCTGCCCGACCGCCCCGGTTTTCAGCTCGAACTTGCCGACCTCGACGCCGAGTTCTTGGCGTCGCACGGCATCGACGACGCCCCGCGCGGGTTCAAACGTCCCCGCACATCGGCGCAAACAGCCAAGCAGGCCAACACCTTTCAGATGATTTTGGGAGAGATGTCATGACCCCGACACCGGCCCCGGCCCCGCGGCCGTCGTTCACGCCGCCGGTCGGGTGCAGCCCGATCGACCCGCGCCCGGACTGCCACCCACCGGCCCCCGCGCTGCCGGCGCCGCCGGCGCCGGCCACGACAGCGGGGCCGCCACCGTCGGACCGCTTTCACATCGAGACCCCACCGTTGAATCCGCTGGATGACACCCACCAGCAGGGTGGTTTCGATCTGGGCTGGCTCGACCTCACGGCGTGGTTGGCGTGGGTGGCGCCGGTCGCGACGACCGCCGCCGCGGTCGCGGTCCTCGCGCTCGGGATGGTGGGGTCCGCGGCGACGTGGTGGACCACCGACGGGCGCACGCTGCGCAACTACACGGTCGGGTCCCTGCTGCTGCCGGCGGTGTCGATGCTCGCGTCGTGGTCGCCGGTCGCGCCGCTGGAGTGGTGTGCGGCCGGTGCGCACGCCGTCGCGGGTGGGGACTGGTCCGGAGTGCGGTTGATGCTGGCCGCCGTCGTACCGGCCGCGTTCACGGTCTCGACGCTGGTGTGGGCGCATCACGAACTGAAGGTCGCCACGGTCGGGTTGAAGTCGCTTGCTGCGAACGAGCGTGCGCGGCACCGGATGACGGTGCGCCGCAACGCGGCTGCTGCACGCGCAGCACGCTTCGGTGCGCCCATGTCCGCAGGGGACGGGGTGGTCCTGGGGGTGCATGCCGAGCAGACCAGCCAACGCCCGCGCGGGCTCTGGTCGGAGCTGACCGCGCGGCATCAGTCGTGGATCGTGGTGCCGCACAAGGCCAGCCGCCGCCACGTGTGCGTGGTCGGCACCACCGGTATGGGTAAGACCACGCTGCTGCTGCGGCTGGCGCTGGCCATGTTCTCCAGCGAGTGGCGCGCCTGGTGGCGGTGGCGGCTGGTGCCCGGCGCCCGCAACTCCTGCAAGCGCCCGCTGTTGATCGTCCTGTCGTGCAAGGGCGGCCAGTCCGACATCGAGTTCGGCACCGACCTCCGTCAGGCGATGATCGCCGCCGGCATCGACCGCGACCGCACCGCCTCCGTCCCCGCCGATGACCGCCTCGACATGTTCTCCATGGGTGCGCGTGACATGCGCGCCGTCGTCGCCGCCCTGATGGGTGTCGGCGAATCCAGCGCCACCAGCGAGGGCCAGCACTTCGAAGAACTCCGCAAACGCGTCACGTCGCTCGTTGTCGACGCCCCGGCCGGGCCGCCGCGCTCGACCGCGGAACTGCTGGACCGGCTGCACCCCGACCGGCTGCTGGCCGCATGGGGTGGTGACCCGCAGATCAAGCGGCAGATCGACGCCCTGCAAGAGGAAAAGGTGCCCCAGCTCGACGAAGCGCTGATCAAGTTCTCCAACCTGTTCGACACGTTGAAGGACACCCAGGGCCGCGGGCTGTTCGAGGGCGGGGTGTCGCTGGCCGATCTGGACATGCTCTACGTGACCGTGCCCGGCACGGTCGACCCCGACTCAGCCCGCGCGCAGGTCGCCGCCGTCATCGCGATGGTCATGCAGTACGCATCCGGCACACACGGACGCTCCATCACCCTGATCGTCGACGAAGCCTCCGCCGTGGCCACCCGCGCCGGTGGCATCGATCTCATCGGTGTGGCCGAACGCGGCCGCTCGCAAGGGGTGTCGGTCATCTTCTCCGCGCAGTCGGTCGAAGGTCTGGGACCCGACGAACAATCCCAACGGCGCCTGATCAAATCCTCGGCCGGCGGCAGCCTGCTCGGCTACACCGAAGACCCCGACTTCATGTGCAAGGTCTACGGCCCCATCCGGTCGGTCTCCTCGACCCGGCACCTGATCAAAGGTCAGCGACACGGCGACGAAGGCCAATCCCAGGTCGAAGAGAAGTGGCTGGTCGACCCCAACCGCATCCGCGCCATGGACACCGGCGACATCTGCTACGTGCGCGGCGGACGCGCCGTCTGGGGCCGCGTCGTACCCGTCACCCCCTCCACCATCACCCGCCTACCCGGCACCCGCACCGACACCAGCGCAGCGCCGCAGGCCAGCACCGTCACCGCATAACCATCACAACCGAAGGGAATCGGAATGTCCGACAACGAAATTCGAGAAACCACGACTCGGCCTGTTGAAGCGGATCTGTTCCGCGACGTGTGCGAGTTGGTCGACAGGGTCGAGCAGGTCAAGGCGGCGGCTGCGGTGTTGCAGGCGCGCTACCGACAGCTCGGCACTTCGCTGGAGTCGCTGTCTGTCTACGGACCCGGCGCCGCCGACACCAGCGTTGAGGCGACCATGGCCGAACTTCGGCGCAGCCTCGGCACCGCCGAACAGGCACTCCACAACGCTGACCGCTCTCTCGTGCACACGGCGAGCATGGCGGCGCGGTTCTACCCGCCGCGGCTGCGCCGGTCGCAGACCACGACCGAGAACACGCCCGCGCAGCGCGAAAAGACGGCTGACTCGCGCCGCCGCTCCGGTCGTACCCACTGAAAGGAACTGAACAGCAATGAAATTCGGACGCTACAACACCACCCCGAACCCCGACGACGACGACCGCGACGACACGGCACCCGACGCTGCTGCACCCGGCAACGCGGGCGGTGGGGGTGCCGGTGGACCCGACGACGGCGCCGGCGCCGGTGTCGACCGTCAGTTGTGGACCGATGCCGACGACGACGCGATCACCGCGCTGCTGACAGCCGCCGCCACCCACCGCACCCCGAAACCGGCCACCGGGCACCGCCCGACACCACAACCGCAACCGCAGCCGCAGCCGCAGCCGCAACCGCAGTCGCGTCCGGCGGCACCAGCGAAACCGGTTCTGCGGCTGGTGAAAAACGACGACGAACCCGCCACCGCAGCCGAGAGTCTGCCCGGCGAGTTGGAGCGTGCGCCGATCGGCAAGACCAAGCCGGTGCCGGCGATGTGGCGCACCGCGGTGCCGGCCACGGCCGTCATCGCCGCGGTCGGGGTGGTGGCGGCGTGGGGTGCGCCGTGGGCGGTCGCCGTGCCGATCCTCGCCTACGCGGGCGCGTTCGCGGGGTTCGTGTGGTGGCACGTCAACGCCCGCCCACCGCTGCTGCAAGTCGCGGTCACCGTGTGGACGGCCGTGACACGCGGCGCGGCCACCGTTCTCGGTGCGATCGTGCTCGGGGTCCGGGTGCTGGTGTCGGTGCCGGCGCGCCGGCGCGCCCGCTTCGAACGCACCCGCACCACCGCCCCGGCGGCGGCCGAGCCGGGTCGGGGGTGAGCGCGGTGGCGACCACGTCGAGCGAGCTGGCCGCGGTGTTCGCGCTGCCGGTGCCGTTGATGCGTAAACGGTTGCACGGCATGGGAATCGGTGGCAGCGACGCTGCCGGGTTCGTCGACCCGTACATGCTCGAGCTGCGCAAGACCGTGATCGGGCTGGCGATCGACGCACCCGCGGGGCCGCCGACCAGTTGGGCGGAATTCCTGTTGCGCCTCAACTACCCGCGGCTGCGGCAGTTGTGGGTCGAGCGCCCCAACGCCGCACCACTGCTGGACGCGATTACCCACGGCCACCCCGTCGCGGCCGTGCTCGCCGTGTGCGCCGAGTTCTCCAACCTGCACACCGCCTGGATGGAAACCGACCCTGCCGACCACCACGCACTCGTCACCCGATAACCCGCCCACCACAGGAGAGGAAAGACCGTTGTCCGACAACCACACCCGGCTGTTGACCGCGGGACTGGCCGCGATCCTCGCAGCCACCGACGAAGGAATCTGGAGCCTGCCCGCCGACACGCGCGCCAGCCTGCTCATCGCACCCGACCACGCCGTTCCCGCAACCGGTTTCGCCGCCGACGCCGATCGCCCGGTCCCGTACCGGCTGACCGCGACCGGTTTGGCCGCGGTCTCCAACCACCCCGCCGGGCGGGCCGCCGCCGGCAGCCACCGATAGAGAAAGGGAATCGAATCATCATGTCCGACAACGAAATGGACGAAATCAGCCGCGAGTTCGGGCAAGCCGCCCGCAAGGCGATGAACATCGTCGGGCCGATCGTGGCCGCGAACCTGGCCCGCAACGGCGGCAAGAAACTGTCGTGGTGGCAGCGCCGCCAGCAGCGCCGCCAGCTGGAAACCCAACTGGCCCAACAGTTCCAGGGTGAGGAGCTGTCGAAACTGTGGTACCGCAAGCGGCTGGCCGACTACCTCGACGCCGCCCGCTGGGTGCAGGCCAAACAGCAGATGGGCGAACTCACCGACGACCAACACATCGAGCACATGACGCGGCTGTCGGCGATCCGTGACCACATTGCCGGCACCGCGCGCACGACACCTTTGAGCATGGTGCAGCAGGGCCAGCTCGTCGAGGCGCTGCACGCGATCGACCGCGACCCGGCCGCCGCGCGGGAATGGCTCACCCGTGACGGGGTGTTCGTGCCCGTCACCGACCCCGCCCGCGAGCGTCACCTCACCGGTGTGGCGGTCGCGAACGCCGAGCGGTTCGCCGACCGCGACACCCGCCGCGATCAGGACTTCGCCCGCCACGTCGAGCATCGCCGCGCCCACGACGCCGACCTGAGCGAACTTGTCGCCGAAAACCGGCGCCTGCGCGACGCTCTCGCCAAACACGCACCCGCTCACACCGATTCGGCCACCCGGCAGCCCGACCGTGACCGCGACCAGGCCGCCCGCACTACCGCCGAGCCGCCGGCACGCGAGCCCGCCGGCACACCGGCCCCGGCCGTGCCCGCGGCGGGGCATGCGGAGTCCCCGGAGGAGATGGAAGCGCTGTGGGAAGGCGTCGCCGCCGATTTCGAGGACGTGCAGCGCTACCAGGCCAACGGCGGCCGCGGCGCCACCAAGGGCGCCAGCCAGGCCGAACAACGCGCCCGCATCGACGCCAACCTTGCCCGCGGGTTCGGCCACCCAACTGCCGCCGGCGCGAACCCGTCGCCGCAACCGCAGCGGCCCGACGCCGCGGACGCAGTGCCGGGGAACACGGCCGAGACGTTGCGTGAGCAGCACGAACACATCGAGGCATTGGCGGCCCGCGTCGATGCGCTGGCCGGGCAGTTGTCGACGCTGACCGCCGAGCGCGACCGGGAGAAGGCGCGCGCCGACCAGCTCGCCAATGGGTTCGAGGCCGTCAAGGCCGACCGCGCCGAGCTGCGCAAGGAACTCGACGAGGTCAAAGGCACGGCGGACGGGTTGAAGAACCGCAACCTGCGCCTGGCCGCGGAAATCCGGGAACTGCGCGAGCAGCCCAGCGGGCTGTCCGAGCAGCTCGCCGCGGTTACCGCCGAACGCGACGCCGCCCGCGCCCAAGCCGACGACTACCGCATCGAACGCGACCAAGCGGTGCACAAGCTCCACGAACTCACCCCACCCGAACAGCGCCTGGGCAGCCCCGAACGACAGGCCGCCGACCTGCGTGAACAAGCCCAGCGCCGCAGCGGCATCGAACGCAGCCGCTGACCCCGCTTCCCCGGCAGCCGCCGCCGCGGCTGCCGGGGAAGCCGAAACCCGCTCTACGCCAACAACTCTCCCCGACATCGGAAGGACCGATAACCATGATCGACACCACCACCCATACCGCTGTCTCGCTGGGTGCCGCCGCGTTCGAGTGGCTGACCGCGCGCCGCGACCACGCCGCCACCCGCCGCGATGTGGCCTCCACGCTGCGCCTGGACGACGTGCTCGAAGAACTGGGCATGCATGCCGACGACCGGCGTACCTGCTGGCGCTGCCAGTCGTGGGCCGACCACGCCCACGACCAGCTCACCGGCGCCCGCATCACCGCCCAGCCGGCGGCGCGGGCCTCCGTGGCCGGGGATGCGTCGTGACCGGCCCCGACAACGACGCGGGCATCGATGTCGAGGACGCGGTCTACGAGCTGCGCACCGAGATCTCCCGCGCGACCGGGAAGCTGGCCGACCGGATCCTCGGCTACCAGCCGGGGTGGCTGCTCGACCCGGACGGCGCGGACCGGGCCACGAAAATCCGGGACTGGCACCTGACCCGCGCACAGCTGAGTGCGCGGGCCGGGCTCGACGTGACCGGCGAAGTCATCAACGCCCGCGTCCACGGCGCCACCTGGGCGCAGATCGGCCAATCCTGCGGGCTCAGCGGCGAAGACGCCGCCGTGCGCTGGCACACCCTCACCGACCGATTCGCCGACCGCTACCCGCACCTGGTCCCGGCCACCTACCGCGCACACACCCACCGCAGCGAGAACACCACCCCCGCGCGGGGCGGTATCACACGCACCCGATAACCCCGCCCCAACACCGTGGAAGGAACCGAAACCTTATGAACCACAACAACACCCACCACGACGGCAGCGAGCGGGTGGACGCAACCGAGCTGGCCACCGAACTGGCCGAGTTCAACGAACTAGCCCGCGAATACCACCAACGCGCCACCGAGCTGACCGCCCGCTACACCACCCTGGCCACCCAGCTACGCACCCCGCCCGCCTCGTCGCTGCGGTTGCCCAACGACGGCGTGGACCACCTGCTGGCCGGATCGGTCGCCCGCGACATCCGCACGGCCGTCGACTTCGGACAACCCGTCCCCGACAACACCCTGGACACCGCCACCCACCTGGCCATCGCGCAGCGCACCCACCAGCAGGCCGGATTCGCCGCCGAACACGAAGAAGCGATGCGCCGCGACTTCGACACCGTCGCCGACCTGCAAATCCAGCACAGCGCCACCAGCGACCCACACGAGCGTGACCGCATCCAGCAGGAGGGCATGCGGATCACCAACCAATGGACCACCGGGCCGCACGCCCAGCACTGGAACACCCTCGCCGCCACCGTCGAGGCCGCCATCAACCACCCCGACGAGATGCACGCACTACTGGCCGCCTACCAGCAGCACCCCGCATCCATCGAACCCGAGTTCACCCCGCTCGAACACCGCGACAACCACCACGCCGCCGCCATCGCGCAGCGCCTCACCACCGCCCACCCGCGCACCCAACCCGCCCGCGAACGCACCCGCTGACACCGACCAGCCCCCTTGTGGCGGTGCACCGCACCCCGCGGTGCACCGCCCCTCAACCACCGAATCGTGAAGGGACACAATGCGATGACTCTGACCTTGACCGATCTGTTCTGCGGTGCCGGCGGGTCCAGCAGCGGCGCGATCCTGGTGCCCGGCGTGACCGTCCGGGTCGCCTCGAACCACTGGCAACTCGCCGTCGACACCCACAACACCAATCACCCCGGCGCGGACCACATTTGCGCCGACCTGTCCCAGATCGACCCCGCCTACTTCCCGCGCACCGATCTGGGCTGGTTCTCCCCGTCGTGCACCAAACACTCGATCGCGCAAGGCAAGAAACGCGCCGACACACAACCGGACCTGTTCGGCGACATCCTGCCCGACGCCGCCGCCGAACGATCCCGCGCCACCATGTGGGACGTGGTGCGGTTCTCCGAGTACCACGCCTACGACGCGGTCATCGTCGAAAACGTCGTCGAAGTCGCCACCTGGCCGCCGTTCCGGTCCTGGCTGCTGGCCATGGACTCCCTCGGCTACACCCACCAAATCGTCTGGCTCAACAGCATGCACGCCCAGCTCGCCGGCCCCGGCGCACCCCAATCCCGTGACCGCATCTACGTGGTGTTTTGGCGCACCGGCAACCCGGCACCCGACCTGCACCGCATCACCCGACCGCACGCCGTCTGCCCGACCTGCGGCCCGGTGCGTGCCATGCAGTCCTGGAAGAACCCCGACCGCCCACCGTGGGGCCGCTACCGCGCCCAATACCTCTACCGCTGCCCGAACATCACGTGCCGCAACCAGACCGTCGAACCGCTGGTGCGCCCCGCCGCCGACATCATCGACTGGACCCTGCCCGCCACCCGCATCGGAGACCGCGCGAAACCGCTCGCCGCCAAGACCATGGCACGCATCCGCGCCGGCATCGAACGCTACTGGGGACCGTTCATCACCGAACACACCCACGAATACCGGATACGCGACATCACGCAGCCGTTGCAGACGGTGCGCGCGTCGGGCAACCACTTCGGACTCGCGGTGCCGGTCGAGGGCCGCGACGGCAAAACTGCGGCGCCCGTCGACCAACCCCTACGGACCATGACCACGCGCAACGAAACCGGCCTGTTGGTCCCATGCGGCAGCACCTGGCGCACCGACGCGGCACCACTCGACGAACCGGTGTCCACGCGCACCACACGCGAGACCGACGCACCGGCATTCATCGCCGAGCTGCGCGGCGGCGGCAGCATCGCCCGCCCGGTCAGCGACCCGCTCGCCACCGTCACCGCATCGGGCAATCACCACGCTCTGGTCACCAGCTACTACGGCAACGGCAGCGCGAAACCGACCGACGAACCACTCACGACCGTCACCACGGTCGACCGGCATGGCCTGATCATGCGCAACAACGGCGTGCGGGGCGGGCATCCAGCACGCCACACCACACCCGCCGACGAACCGATCCGGACCGTCACCACCGCCGGCCACCAATCCCTCATCAGCGCCGACCACCTGCCGGTCGACCTCGACGATGTCCGCTTCCGGATGCTCGAACCCCGCGAAATCGCCGCCGCCATGGACTTCCCGCCCGGCTACCAGTTCCTCGGCAACCGGCGCGAACAAGTCCGCATGTCCGGCAACGCCGTCACCCCACCCGCCGCCCGCGACCTGGTCACCGTCGTCGCCGACTCACTGCACACCGCCGCCTGACACACCCGAACCCGAAGGAACCCCACCATGACCAGCAGCAACAACCCCTACATCGGCGCCGGCATCCGCGCCGCCAAATTCCCCACCGCCGGAACGTCGATCACCGGCACCATCCTGGCCGAAACCGAGGAACAACGCCGCGACTTCGACACCCGCAAACCACTGGTCGACAAGAACGGCAACCCGGTCACCCAGCCGGTGTTCATCCTCGAAACCCGCCTCCGCGACGACGACGCCGACGACGGACTGCGCCGCCTCTACATCACCGCCCGCATGCAGCAAGCGCTGCAGCGCGCAGCACTGCTCGCCCGCCGCGACCACATCGGCCGCGGCGACCAGATCACCGTGACCCACACCCGCATGGCCGGCAAAGCCCGCGACTTCACCGCCACCCTCACCCCGGCCAGCAGCGCCACGACGAAGACACCGCCCGACCAGGCAGCGCAGCCATGACCACACAACCCCGCCGCGTCGCGCACGACCCGGCAGCGCCGCAGCACCAGCGACACCACCGCACCGTGCACAGCGCAGACCCGGCCCGCGACCTCGACGCCGAACCCAACCCGCCCACACGCGCCCGCCGCCGCATCGAACGGAGCCGATAACTCATGACCGAGCCGACCGCACCCCACGGCAACACTCACCGCAACACCGGCACCAACGGTGCAGCAGGCGCAACACCACGTGACCCGGCCGCGCAGGCCGCCCGCCACCGCGCCACCATCCCACCGGCCAACCACCCCGCCGGCCAACCGATCCCCAGCGCCGACGTCTACGGCTACCGCCACGAACCCGCCGACCAACTCTCCCACAGGGCACGCCGACTGCACCCCGACGGCACATGGTCCATCGCCCGCGTCGACCGCGACACCTGGCAACCGGTCGAAGACTGGGGCCGCGAAGACCTCGCCGCCCTGCGCACCCGCGAACTCAACACCGGCCTGGACCCCTGGCAGCTCGTCGCCCTCGACAACCAAGCCATCACCCGCCAGCGCGAACACGACCAGTCGACCGAGCGGCCGGGCCAGCGCCGCGGAATCGAGCGCAGCCGATGACCACCACCAGCAGTAGTGCGGCGATGCGGGCCGCGACCTGGTGCGCGCTCGCATCAACACTCGCGATCGGCGCAACAAGCTTCGTCATGTCCTTCGCCGCACTGGCCGACCTCGCCCACCAAGCCGGACAACCCCGCCAACTCGCCTGGCTCTGGCCCGTCATCGTCGACGGCACCATCCTGCAAGCCACCGTCTCCGTCGTTGCGCTCGCACCACGCGCAACAGCACGTGCAGCACGCCGCTACTTCTGGGCCGTGCTCGCCGTCGCCGCATCCGTCTCCGTCGCCGGCAACGCCCTGCACGCCGCCGTATCCGGCGCGGCCACCCTCGACCCGGTCATTGCCGCCCTGGTCGCCACCGTCGCCCCGGTCTCACTGCTTGCAGCCACCCACGGACTCGCCATCCTCGTCCGCACACCCACCACCAACCCGGCCCGCACCGCAACCGCGTTCGACGACCCCGCCGAACCCAACACCGAACCCGCGGCCGATGTCGACCGCGACCAGCTCGTCGCCGAACTCGCCGAACTGGGCTTCACCCACCGCGCCATCGCTGAACATGTCCGTACACACGTCCCCGGCGCCGACAAATTCGCACCATCCACCGTCAGCCGCATCCTGCGCAAACGCTCGGAAGAACCCGAACGCGAACGCGATGAGCCAGCCGAAAGCCGTGACCACAACCACTCATTCGTATTGAAAGGTGCCTGACATGACGAACCCCAGGTTGTACACCGAGGCCCAAGTACGAGAACTGATCCCGATCGGTCACAGCAAGTACTATGAGCTGATCAACTCCGGCGAACTGCGCTCGGTGAAAATCGGCCGACGCCGATATGTTCCCGAAAGCGCTCTCGTTTCGTATGTCGAAAAGCTTGAGTCGGGCGGAACCGAACCCGAAGCCATCGCGAGCTAACCGAAGATTATTTGAACTGCATGAGGACGGAAGCATGCCACGACAACGCTTGAAGCCGGGCGAATGGGGGAAAATTACCGTCACGAAACGTGACGGCCAAATAGTCGCAAAGGCACGGATTTGCGACCAGGACGGGGTTATCCGGCTTGTCGAACGGACTGGCACGTCTGACGAGAACGCTGCGCGCAATCTCCAAAAGGAGCTGAAAAGCCGCACGCGGGTCCGGCGCGCGGGTCAGCTGCTGAGCAGTTCCAAGGTAGATGCGTTGGCCAACCACTGGTTTGAGCTACGCAAGCCCGACGTTGCCGCGGGGCGCCTGACCTCTCAGACCCTTTCCGAATACGAGCAGTCGTGGAAGCGTGAAGGAACTAAACGAATCGGGAGCCTCCAGATACGCGACGTGACGGCCGGAATTGCCGACGCATTCCTTGCCGATATCCGTTCGCGCGCAACTGCCCGACGTGTCCAAGTGATCGGCCGAAGCATGTTTGCAACCGCAGTGCGACTGGACCTGATCGAGGCAAACCCCTTTCGCGAAACAGAGGTCAAGCGAGACAAAAAGAAGCGCCCGCGATCGATACGTCCGCTAGAACTCGACGCAATCCGCAAACTTGTCGATGCCTACTGCCGGCACGAACGCGTGCTCGAAGACGGGACGGTCAAACGCAAATTGGGGCCTGCCCCAGGCCAGGATTTGCCCGACATTATCGAACTTCTCGTTCAGACAGGCGCCCGGATCAGCGAAGTTTTGGCACTGCGGCGACACGACTTAAACCTGGAAGGGGACCGGCCGACTGTTACGTTCAACGGCACTTTGGTTGTTCCGAGATACAAAGGTGACAAATTATTCCGTCAGGAATTTCGCAAGGGCGACGCCCCGCCTCTTACTGTCGTTTTGCCAAAGTACGTCGTCGCCCGCTTGCGCCGCCGGCTGAACGAGATTCCGCCGGCGGGCCCTGACTGCGACGGTGTCGACCGCAATCCCCACAACGCGCTGTTTCTGACGAGCACCGGGAACTGGATGGCGCCGGCCAACGTCCGACGGAACCTCCGCGCGGCGATCGGCCGGGAAGACTTCGAGTTCGGGTGGCTGACGCCCCACAGCTTCCGCCGGACGGTCGCGACGACGGTCAAGGAGAAGTCCGGCGTTGACGCCGCCGCCGAGCAGCTCGGCAACACGACACTGGTCACCGAGCTCCACTACGTCGAGCGGATGACCACCGCACGCGACAACCGCGACGCGCTCAACGTTTTCGCACCGCGCCAGAACTGATTTCGTTGAGTATACGTTGAGCGGCGCCCGATTTGCCCGATTTCCATGATCACCGGAAAAACGAAAACCCCCTCGTCAGAGGGGGTTTTCTTGGTGCGCCCGAAGGGATTCGAACCCCTAACCTCTTGATCCGTAGTCAAGTGCTCTATCCGTTGAGCTACGGGCGCAGATCCATGTTCAGTTGTTGGCGGAGGCGAGAGGATTTGAACCTCCGGTCCCCTGTAAGGGGGACAACTCATTAGCAGTGAGTCCCATTCGGCCGCTCTGGCACGCCTCCAGGGGTGCCGGTCCTTTCGAACCGCCGGATGAGAAGGTTACACACCGCGACCCCGGACAACCAAATCCATTGTCCCGGCTATCTGAGGTTGCCGTCGAACCAGTCGAAGATCCGGGTCTGCGCGTCGACGTCGTCGCTGAGTACCGTCGTGTCCGCGCGGTGCTCGGCGCCCTCGTAGACGACGATGTTGGTGGCCACGGCGGCGCGGGCCACGGCGTCGCGCAGGGCCTCGATGTCGGCGGTCGCGTCGTCGGCGCCGAACAACCCGAGCCAGGGTGCCTGCAGGTCGGCGGCGGCATCTACCAGCGCCGGAGTGTCTTCCTGGAGCGGCTGCACGAGCCCGGCCGGCCCGACGGACACCGCCGCCGCGACCGAGCGCCCGGTGGCGACGAGGAACGCGGCGGTGCCGGCATCGTCGAAACCGAGAACCCCGACGGTGTCGGGAAATACGCCGCGCGCCAGCAGCCACGCGACGGCGGCGTCGAAGTCGGCGAACAAGTTGTCGCCGAACACCTCGTCGGCGTCGTCGTCGCGATGGAACAGGTGCGGCGCGACGGCTATCCACCCTTCGTCGGCCAGCGCCTGCAACAGTGCCAGCAGCCCGCGGCCGAACTCCCGGGATTCGTGCAACACGACGATCCCGCCACGCGCCCGGGCCTCGGGCTGCACTGCGGTCACGGGAACGTCGCCGGCTCGATCATGGAAGATTCCCGACATAGCTACCAGGCTAGGTGCTTCGGTGCCGACACGGGACCGTGCGCGGGCAGGCACACGCAATACTTGCTGCGTGAGCGCGCGCATCCGTCCAGATCTCGACACCATCCCCCGCTACGTGCCCGGCAAGAGCTATCCGGGCGCAATCAAGCTTGCGAGCAACGAGACGACGTTGGGTCCGTTGCCGAGTGTCGCGAAAGCGGTCGCCGAGGCGGTGGAATTGTCGAACCGGTATCCGGACAACCGTTCCACGGAGCTGATTGCGGCGCTCGCCGCGCGGCACGGCGTAAATGCAGCGAACGTCACAGTCGGCTGCGGAAGTGTCGCACTTTGCCAAGAGTTGGCACAGATCACCTGTTTCGAACCGACTGATGAAGTGCTATACGCCTGGCGCGCTTTCGAGATGTATCCGATCGTCGCTCAAGTTGCCGGCGCGACGTCGGTACGGGTGCCGCTCGACACCGCCGAAACCCACGATCTGGCGGCCATGGCGCACGCGGTCACCGATCGCACCCGCCTGATCTATGTGTGCAATCCGAACAACCCGACCGGCACCGCGGTCGACGGCGCGGAGCTGAACCGGTTCGTCGAGCAGGTGCCCGACGATGTGCTCGTCGTGCTCGACGAGGCGTACTTCGAATACAACCGGACCGGCGTCGACGGTATCGAGATCGCCAAACAGCATTCGAATGTCCTTGTGCTGCGGACATTTTCGAAGGCATACGGACTCGCGGGGCTGCGTGTGGGGTATGCGGTGGGCGCCCCGCACGTGATCGAGGCGCTGGCCAAGGTGCACGTCCCGTTCAGCGTCAGCCGGGTGGCGCAAGCGGCGGCACTGGCCTCGATCGAGGCGCAACACGAACTGCTCGAGCGCACCGACAAGATCGTGGCCGAGCGAGCCCGGGTGCGCACCGCGCTGCTCGACGCGGGCTACCGCGTGCCGACGACCGAGGCCAATTTCGTGTGGCTGCCGTTGGGCTCGGAATCGGCACGGTTCGGTGACAATTCGGCGGAGGCCGGAGTCATCGTTCGCCCGTACGGAAACGACGGCGTGCGCGTGACCATTGGTGATCCGCACGAGAACGACGCATTTCTCGCTTTTGCGCTCGCGCCGGACACGGTCGCTCAATTTGCCGTCTAGTCCGGGTCCAGCGAATATGAGCGAAGCCCCGAAAAACTTCGACTCGTAGAGGACCCGCCACGTGACCAGCGCCCCGCGGACGTCGGCGTCTGGCGCCACGGCACTGCGGTTCTCGGGCCGGGCGGTCGCGCTGCTGCTCGTCGTGCTGGCCGCCACCTGGCCGGTGGCCCCGGCGCACGCCAAGGATCCGAACATCCTCGAGATCCGGCTGCTGTCGTTCAACGACTTCCGCGGCAGCCTGGTCCCGCCGGACGGGCGCGCCGGCGACGTCACGCGCGCGGACGGCTCCGTGGTGCCCTCCGGCGGCGCCGCGTACCTGGCCGCATACATCAAGCAGCTGCACAGTCAATCCCAGCACATGCTGCTCTACTCGGCGGGCGACAACTGGGGCGCGTCCGGTCTGGCGTCGTCGGCCTTCCACGACGAACCGACCGTGGCGTTCCTGAACATGATCGGCGTCTCCGCCTCGGTCGTCGGCAACCTCGAGCTCGCCGCCGGCTACGCGGAACTGCGCCGCATGCAGAGCGGCGGCTGCCACCCCGTCGACGGCTGCGACTTCGAGCCGCAGTTCAAGGGCGCGAGCTTCCCATTGCTGGCCGCCAACCTCGACACGGCCAACGGCACCCCGGCCACCCTGCCGTTCACCGTCGACTTCGTCGAAGGGATCCCGATCGGCGTGATCGGCGTGCTCCCGCGCGACGCGGCGCGCATGATCGCCGCCGACGGCACGGCGGGATTGAAGTTCAACGACGAACTCGACGCCATCAACCGCACCGCGGATCTGCTCGACTTCTTCGGCGTCAAGGCCATCACCGTGCTGCTGCACAAGGGCGACGACTCCGAGCCCGGCGGCCCGGACGCCTGCAACCTGACCACGTCGTCGGCGCGGCGCATCGCCGACCGCGCCAGCCCGAAGGTCGACGTGATCTTCACCGCGGGCGGCAACCAGGGCTACAACTGCTCGTTCACCGACCCGATGGGCAACCCACGGGTGTTCATGCAGGGCGCGTCCCTCGGGCGCATGCTGTCGGTGGCCGATATCGCCATCGATCGCAGCACCCGCGACGTCCTGCGCGAACGCACCAGCACGTTCAACCAGGTCGTCGGGCGCGACATCGCCCCCGATCCCGCCACCGTGCAGCTCGTCGGGCGCGCGCAGGCCAAGACCGCGGCCATCGCGTCGCGGGTGGTCGGCCGGGTCAGCGCAGACATCACCAAGGACGTCGGCCGCAGTGGCGAATCCCCGCTGGGCAACCTCGTCGCCGACGCGCAGCTCGAGGCGGCCCGCAAGGGAGGCGCGCAGCTGGCGCTGACCAACGCCGGCGGTGTCCGCGCGGACCTGTCGGTGGCGCCCGCGATGGGTGAACCCGAACGCGGTACGGTCACCTTCGGCGAGGCCTTCGCGGTTCAACCGTTCAACAATCAGCTCGCCCTGCTGACCCTCACCGGCGCGCAGCTGCACCAGGTGCTCGAGCAGCAGTTCCAGCCGCGGGACGACGGCTCGATCGCGCGTGAGGTGCTGGCTCCGTCGGGCAACCTCCGCTACGTCATGCGGCCCGGCGCGCCACCCGGCGCCCGGATCGCGGCGGTCGCCGTCGACGGCAAGCCGGTCCTTCCGGACGGCCAGTACCGCGTGGTGGTGAACAGCTTCCTCGCCGACGGCGGCGACGGGTTCACCGTCTTCCGGGCGGGCCGCGACCGCGCCGCGATCGGCAAGGACACCGATGCGCTGGTCGCCTACCTGGGCAGCAACTCGCCGGTCGCTCCGCCCGCCACCGACCGCATCACGGTGCAGCCGGCACCGTAATTCAGCTGCCGAGGCCCGCGATCAACGTCGGCCACGAATCATGCAGCGCCAGTTGCCAATGTGGCCACGAATGCACGCCTTCGGGGCGGTAGACGAACCGCGCCGGGATATTCAGATCGGTCAGCCGCCGCTCGAAGCGCTCGGTGCACACACGCGCGGCGAACTCGAGGGGCGCGCCGAAGCTGATCGCGGTGGGCGCGTCCGGCTCCAGCCGGAAGTCCAGCGGGCCCGGCACCCCGCTGCCGACCGACACGTACAGCGCAACCCCCCGCAGCCGCGGTGCGAGCGCGAACGGGTTGTGCGCTTCCCATGCCGGGTTGCCCTCGGCGCCCCACATGTTGAACGGGTTGCCGCCGCGGCTGACCACGGTGGCGCGCACGAGCGCGCGCTGGTCGGGCAGGCTGGTGTCCGGGCAGGTGCTGTAGGCCGCGACGGCGCGGTAGAGGCGCGGATTGCGCGCCGCGAGCGTGAGTGCGGCCTGCCCGCCCATCGACAATCCGGCAATCGCGTTGCGGCCGTTGCCGTGGAATGTCTTGTCGATCAACGCGGGCAGTTCGGCGGTGAGAAAGGTTTCCCACTTTCCGGTGCCGAGGATCGGATCGCGCTGCTGCCAGTTGGTGTAGTAGCTGCCGCTGCCGCCGACGGGCAGCACCACGTTCACCTTTTTGTCGGCGACGAAGCGCTCGACGTCGGTGCGCACCGTCCACGTCGATTCGGCGGGCGGGCTCTCGACGCCGTCGAGCAGGTACAGCGTGGGCCGGGGCTGGGCGTCGCGCGGGTGCAGCACGTCGACGCGCACAATGCGGCCCATGGCCGGCGACACGACGTATACGGCGGAACGCTGCGGACCGATGGCGTCGATGTGGTGGATCGAGGCGGGCGCCGGATCGCGTGCCACAGCCGGGGCGACCCCGAGAATCGTCAACGCCAGCGCGAGCAGCGCCGAGGCGCACTGACGCATCGAATCAACTCCCGCGGGTCGAACTAGTGTGGAACCGCTGTGACTGGGCTCACCGTAGCGCAGTCACCGTGCATCCCGAAACCGAACGACCCGCGATCATGGTGCGCCGAGCGCCGGCCCGATCGTCGGCCAGGACTCGATCAGCGCATCGTTCCAGTAGGACCATGAGTGCGTACCCGCCAGCTTGTAGTCGAACCGCGCCGGAATCCGCAACGCCGCCAGCCGCCCCTCGAATGCCTTCACGCAGCCGTGTACCAGCGTCTCGAGCGGGCCGCCGGTGAAGATGTTCTCGGCCAGTTGCGGCTTGAGCTCGAATTCGTGCGGGCCGGGGATGCCGGTGGCCACCGACAGGTACAGCGCCTTGCCGCGCAGCCGCTCGGCCAGCGCCGACGCATCGTGCTCGCGCCACGCCGGATCCCCGACGGGACCCCACATGTTCGCCGGGTCGGCGCCGCGCAACGCGATCGACGCGAGAATCAACGGCAACGCCACGGCCGTGTCGGGACAGCCGCTGTAGGAGGCGACGGCCCGGTACAGCTGCGGGTGCCGGGCCGCGAGAATGAAGGCCCCGTTGCCGCCCATGGACAGGCCGCCGACGCCGTTGACCCCGTTGCCGCCGAACTGACCGTCGACGATCGGCGGCAGTTCGCGCGTCAGAAATGTTTCCCACTTGTAGTTCCCGAGGCGGGCGTCGGCGCGGTGCCAGTCGGTGTAGTAGCTGGCCAGCCCACCCAGTGGCAGCACCACGTTGACCCGCTTGCCGGCGAAGAACCGCTCGGCGCTGGTAGCCCTGGTCCAGGTGCTTTCTTCTTCGCCGGGATACAGCCCGTCGAGCAGGTAATAGTTCGGCCGGGCACCGCCCCCGGCTGGGTGCAGGATCTGCACCCGGACCACCCGGCCCATCGCGGGCGAGTGCACCGCGATCTCGGTGCGCGTCGGCGACAGGTGCGTCACCCCCACCACCGACGCCGCCTGTGCCGGAATCCCGACGACCATGGTGGCAGCAACCGCCGCAACTACGGCTACACGTCCCACCCTGGCAAGCAATCTCTTTGCGTCCCAAGCGATATGCCGCATCCAACTATGTAACCACGGCGACGGCGATACGCTTGGCAAATGCGCAGAATTGCGATCGTGGCCGTTGCAGTCGGTGCGATGCTGTTCGGCGCGAGCGGCACCGCGACAGCCGAGGGCGTAGTCGTCGATTCCGTCCCACCACTCGTCATCCCACCGGATCTGCACCGCGCCATCGTCGACGGCGTGCATGGTCTGGCCAACGGATATCTGGCCAACGACCAACAGGTCCGTGCGCACGCCGGATTGCTGTCGGCACTGATCTGCGCGTTGGCTTCGGGCTCGGCTAATCCGTGCCGAGTTTCCTGACGCGCCGCAGCACCGATACCAGCGCGCGGCCCGCGCCCATGCCGGCGAGCAGCTTGGGATGGAACGGCGTCAGGTTGGCGAACACCGCGTAGCGGACCCCCGCGTCGCGCCACTGCGCCACCTTGTCGACGACCTCGTCGGGGGTACCGGACAGGATCTGTTCACGCAGCATCGACATCGGCGCGCGTTTGCCCAGCGCGAGCGCCGTCTCCTCGTCGAGCAGCTGCGGTAAGACGTCCTGCGCGCCGGAGAAGGTCGGACCCAACGGATGCTCGACGCCGTGCCGGGCCCAGTGCGTGGCGGGCACGCACAGCGCGAACGCACGCAGCAGCGGCGTATCGAGCACCTCCTCGACCACCTCGTCCGACCCCGCGGTCACCACGAAGAACCATTTCGCGGCCGTGAACCGCTCCGGATCCCGCCCGGCCGTGGCCGCGGAATCCTTGATCCGCGTGAGGCTTTCGGCATACTCGTCGGGCACCTGCGCGTACGCGGGCAGCCAGCCGTCGCCGTAGCGTCCGGCGGCGCGCAACATCCGCGGCCCGTGCGCGGCGATCCAGATCGGCGGCCGGGTGCCCCGATGCCGCGGAACGGCGAATACGGCGTCGCGCAACGGGTAGTAGTCGGAGTCGCGGGAAATCGGGGTGCCGTCGCTGTCCCACAGCGCCCTGATCGTTGCGACGGCCTCCTCGAATCGACCGACGGGCTTGCTCCAGTCGACGCCGAAGGGCTCGTTGTTTTCGCGTTCGCCCGGGCCGATGCCCAGGATCGCGCGCCCGCGCGTGAGCTGATGCAGCGACGCCGCCGCCTGCGCGGTCACCGCCGGGTGGCGCCGGCCGGCATCGGTGACGCCGGTGCCCAGGCGCAGCCGTCGCCATCTGTTCTTCGCCGCGACGTAACCGAGCAACGTCCACGCGTCGTAGTAGGCGTCGGCCAACGGGATCAGTTTCGCACCGGCGGATCGCTCCGGAGTCCACAACGATTGCGGGAAGAGCCCGACCAGATGGTCCGGCATCCACAGTGAATCGCAGGCCCCGAGTGCCGCGAGCGCCAGACTGTTGCGGACCGACAGGTCGGGCAGCAAACGTGAGTACAACGCGGATTCGGCCAGCCCCGTACGCATACGTCGATACTGCGCCGGAAGCCGTCGGCGAGCGCGTGTTCCGCGCAACTGTGCACATAAGGGCACGACGATCGACCGACTCGCTGCTTCGGGCGGGCCGCAAACGCATCGCGACGTTGCTCACAGCTGGGGCAAAAGCCCAAGATCCACGCATGTTGACCGCCGGACGTAGCAAGATGTAACCGGCGCATTACCTTGTAGAGACTCAATAGACATCGGCATGGGAGACACCTAGCTAGTGAGTACTGTGCGCCCCGCGTTCAGCGACGCTGGGCGCAATGGGGCAACCGATCCGGCATCGTTGCGGGTTGTCGTCGCGAGTTCGGTGGCCATTTTGTGCCTCGCCGCGATCCTGCTCGAGTGCGTCACCGACATGCTTCCCGACGGTCCACTGTTCTGGCTGATCACGCCCGTGCGACTGGTACTCGCCGTCGGCCTGATCGCGGTGCTGGCCACCGGCACGTTCAACTTCCGCACGCCCGCCGACATCCCGATCGCGGCACTGCTGGTTTCGGCGACCGTGGCGAACTATGCAGCGGGCCAGCAGTGGGCCGCCTGGCGCGGGCTGGTCACCGTCATCGTCGTGTATTACCTGGTCGTAGGCGTGCGCCGGGCGATCCCGGACTCGTGGTCGGGCATCTCGATATTCGCCCTCGTGTGCGTCACCGTCACCAGCGTGGCCGCCGTTCAGCAGGTCGCCGAGGACCGCCCGACGGGCTTCTGCCGCGGCGCGCTCGACGGCAGCAACGACATCTGCGGTCCCGACACGATGATCCGGGCCGTCGGCACGTTCTCGAACCCGAACCTGCTGGCCGCATTCCTGGTGCTGATGCTGCCGCTGGCCGCGGCCGGCGCGGCAGCGTTCACCGACCGCTGGACTCAGTTGCTGGGCGGCGGGCTCGTCGTCATCGGCTACCTCGCGGTGGTGTTGAGCGGTTCGCGTGGCGGCATGCTGGCCGCGATGGCCGGGCTCGCCACGTTCGTCCTGCTGCGCCGGTTGCGGCCCGGGCGCCATGCCACCGCCGAAAATCCCAGTCGTTGGCTGGTGCCCGCCATTTGCGCCGTGGGTCTGGGAGCGTTGTTCGTCGCCTTCGTCACCCGCGGCAACATCGGCATCCGGGAAGACGTGTGGGCGGCCGCGGCGCGCGTCGTGGCGAACAACCCGCTCGGCGTCGGACCGGGGCGCGCGGGCGCGTTCGTCGAACAAGCCGTTGCCAGCGACGAAACGTTCCAGCACACCCACAACCTCTGGCTGAACTACGCCGTCGAGACCGGCATGGTCGGATTCCTCGCGGTGCTGGCGATCACCGTGCTCGCCATCTGGATGGCCATCACGGCCACCCAGAACGGATCGCCCACCGCACCCGCCACCGCGGCCGGAATGATGGGCTTCGCCGTGATCAGCCTTGCCGACCACCCGGCCAACAACGAGCGCATCGCATTCGCGGTCTCGATCGTGCTGGCCGTGCTGTTCGTCGACAAGCTGCAGAAGGTGCGCTCGGCATCGGTGTCGGTGGGGCCGTGGAGCCAGGATGACGTCGACCCCTCGATGTTCGAGGAGACCCGGCCGATCCCGCGTATCGCCGCCGCCGCCGTGGTGCCGCCACCCCCGCCACCCACCGCACGCCCGATCCGCATCGTCTGATTTCAGCTCTGTCGATGTAGATAACGAAACGGTATCGACACCGGATAGCGAGGTGTTAGGTCCGTTTCAATCGAGCAGGGACAATCATGCGGTACACGCAATTCGCCTGTCTGGCAGGCACCTTCGCAGCAACGTTCACCATTCTTCTCCCGGCCGCCGCCACCGCCGACCCGATCACCGACTTCATCTGCACCAGCGGTTCAGCGAGCATGTCGGCACAGTTGTGCCCGCCGCCACCGGGCATCGCACCGCCGCCACCGGCACACCAGCCCCCGCCGCCGGCGAGCCAGCCGCCGCCCGCCAACCAACCGCCGCCACCGCCCGCGCAGCAGCCAGGCGTGTACTACCGCAATTGCACCGAAGCCTGGAACGCCGGTGTCGCACCGCTGCGCCGCGGCGACGCCGGGTACGCCCCGCATCTGGATCGCGACAACGACGGGATCGCCTGCGAGCGAGACCCGCGGTAGACGAAATCCGGTAGTGGTGCGCCGTGCGCATCACTACCGGATCGGATATCGAGGTGGCGGAAGCGGAGGGATTTGAACCCCCGTTGGTGTTACCCAAGCTCGCTTTCAAGGCGAGTGCATTCGGCCGCTCTGCCACGCTTCCGTCGCAGAGCTTAGCGCGCGCAGTGTACGAAGCGCGCGTTCGTTCAGCTCGCAGCGTCGCCGGACGCGGCGTCGACCTTGGCAAATATCCGCGCGACGGTGCGCAGGTCTTCCGGCGTGAGCAGGTCGACGAAGCCGCTGCGGACGCTGTCGACGTGGGCCGGGGCGGCCTCGCGCAGCTTGGCCATGCCCTCGTCGGTGAGGTGCGCGCGCACGCCGCGGCCGTCTTCCTCGCAGTTGCTGCGGGTGACCAGGCCGTCGGATTCCAGACGCCGGATCTGGTGGGTGAGCCGGCTGCGGGAGGACAGCACGCCGTCGGCGAGCTCGCTCATGCGCAGCGCCATCCGCGGCGCCTCCGAGAGCATGACGAGGATGCGGTAGTCGGCCAGCGACAGGTCGAAGGGCGCCAGATCCCGGTTCAGCCTTTCGGTGAGCCGCTGGTTGCCTGCCAGGTATGCACGCCAGGCTCGTTGCTCCTCGTCGGTGAGCCAGCGCGGTTCCATGCCGTCATCTTAAGATCTGTCGATTCAGCTCGGCCACGGTGCCGAATCCGGCGAGCCCCATCGACTGATCGAAGTCGCCGAGCAGCGCGCGCAATGCATGCCGCACACCGTCGGCCCCGGCCAGCCCGAGCGCATACGCCCAGGGCCGCCCGTACAGCACCGCGCGGGCACCGAGGGCGAGCGCGACCATGACGTCGGCCCCGGAGCGGATGCCGGAATCGAAGAGCACGTCCGCGCGGTCGCCGACCGCGTCGACGACGGGTCCGAGCGCATCGATGGCGGCGATCGAGTTGTCCACCTGCCGGCCGCCGTGGTTGCTGACCACGACCCCCGACGCGCCAGCCTCGACCACCGCGCGGGCGTCGTCCGGATGCAGAACACCCTTCACGGCGATCGGCAGCGATGTCCATTCCCGCAGCCGCGCAACGTGTTCGGGGCGAATCGTGTGGTTGCCGAACATGCCGACCCAGGTGAGCACGGCCATCCGCAACGCGTCGTCGCTTTCTTCCGGCGGGGTCTGCAGCCGAGACCGGAACACCGGGTCCGACAGGTAGTTCGCGATCCCCTTACCGAGCAGGAACGGCAGGTGCCCGAGTTCGAGATCCCTTGGCCGCCAGCCCATTCCCGGTGTATCAGCGGTGACGACGATGGCCTTGGCACCCGCCTTCTCGGCACGTTCGACGAAGGAGCGGGCCACCTCGTCGTCGGCGGGCCAGTACAGCTGGAACCACCAACTGTCACCGGCGACGGCGCCGACCTCCTCGATGGGCGTGGACGCCGCCGTCGACAGCACCGATCCGATGCCGAGCGCGGCCGCCACCTCGGCGACGATGGCCTCGCCCCGCTCGTGCAGCAGGCTTTGCACGCCGATCGGAGCGGTCAAAACCGGTGCGGCGAGCCGGGTTCCGAGCACCTCGACCGAGACGTCGCGCGCAGCCAAGGTGCCGCGCCACATGCGCGGGACGATGCGGTAGCGACCGAACGCCGCCAGGTTGGCTGCGGCGGTGCGCTCGTTGGACGCCGATCCGGCGACGTAGGCGAACACTTCGGGCGCCAATTCCGCGGCGGCGCGCGCTTCCAGTCCGGCCGCGGCGAGCGGCAACGCCGGCCGCGTGCCACCCATCGCCCCGGCGAGGTAGATCTCGTTCTGAAAGTTCGCGAAGCTCGTCATGGTTGCACCGTAGCGGCTAGCGTTCCAGACATGCACGCGATTGTCTTGCGCGACTTCGGCGGCCCCGAAATGCTCGACTGGACGGAGGCACCGAGCCCGCAACCCGGTCCCGGCGAGGTGCTTGTCGAGGTTGCTGCCGCGGGCGTCAACCGTGCGGATGTGCTACAGCGCCAAGGCTTTTACCCACCGCCGCCCGGCGCCAGCGAGATCCTCGGGCTGGAGTGCTCGGGTGTGGTCGCGCAGGTGGGCGACGGGGTGACGCAGTGGCGGCCGGGCGATCGCGTGTGTGCGCTGCTGTCCGGCGGCGGTTACGCCGAGGAGGTGACGGTGCCTGCCACGCAAGTGCTCCCGGTGCCGCCGAATCTCGATCTGTACGCGGCCGCGGCGCTGCCCGAGGTCGCGTGCACGGTGTGGTCGAATCTGGTGATGGGCGCGCACCTGCATTCGGGGCAGCTGTTGCTGATTCACGGCGGCGCCAGCGGAATCGGTACGCACGCAATCCAAGTCGCCAAGGCAAAGGGCGCCACCGTGGCGGTCACGGCGGGCTCGCAGGCCAAGCTGGAGCGCTGCGCCGACCTCGGCGCCGACGTGCTGATCAATTACCGCACAACCGATTTCGTCGCGGCGCTGCCGCGCCCGGCGGATCTGGTTCTGGACATCATGGGCGCGGCGTATCTGGAGCGCAACGTCGACGCGCTGGCCCCCGACGGGCGTCTGATCGTCATCGGAATGCAGGGCGGCATCAAGGGCGAACTCAATCTCGCGACGCTGCTTGCCAAACGCGCCACCGTCACGGCAACCAGCCTGCGCGGGCGCCCGGCGACCGGGCGTTCCAGCAAGGCCGAGGTCGTCGCCGACGTCCGAGAACACTTGTGGCCCTTGGTCTCCGACGGCACCGTGCGCCCCGTCGTCGCCGCCGAACTACCGATCACCGAAGCCGGCGACGCGCACCGGCTGCTCGACGCCGACACCACCGTCGGCAAGGTGGTCCTGCGGGTGCGGTAGCCGGGCGCTCCGCTTTTCGGATGCCCGCTTGTCGGATCGTGCGAGCGCACGCGGGAACACGAGCGGATCACATGGTCTTGAGCACCCGCACCAGCTGATCGAGCTCGTATCGCGTCGTGTACGGCGCCAGTCCGATGGTGACGGCACCGCCTTCGTCGTTGACTCCGAGCGCATCGAGCAGCCGGCTGCCGCCGTGGCTGCCGGACACGGCCTCGATCCGGTTCTCGGCGAGCTTGGCGGCGACCTTCTCGGCCGGCACGCCCGCAACGGTGAAACTGATCATCGGGATGCGGCTGGACGCCTTGCCGATGACCGTCACCTTCGGCAGCGTGTTCAGCCGGGCGAGCAGGTAGTCGAACAGGTCGTCGAGGTAGGACTGCAGCGAGCTGATCGACGTCTCCAGCCGGCGGCGACGGGTGCCGGTCGCCGTTTCGTCGAGTCGAGAGAGGTAGTCCACCGACGTGGCCAGCCCGGCCAGCATGGCGTACTGGTGGCCGCCGACCTCGAGCCGTTCGGGCCCCTTGGCGTACGGGTTGAGCGCCATCGCCGGAATGCGGTCCAGGAACGACGGGTCGCGGAACGCGAGCGCGCCGACGGGCGGGCCGCCCCACGACGGCGCACTGATGGCGACCACGTCGGCTTCGAGTTCGTCGATGTCGATGTGCGCATAGCAGGAGGCCCCGACGGCGTCGACCACGAGCAGGCCCCCGACCTCGTGCACCCGGTCCGCGGCGACCTTGACGTCCGGGGCGGTGCCGACGATCGGCGATGCGGCCGTCAGCGCCACCAAGCGGGTGGTGGGCCCGATCAGCTCTTCGAACTGCCAGCTGGGCAGCTCGCACGTTTCGATCTCGACCTCGGCCCAGCGCACGTGCGCGCCGTAGCGGTTCGCGATCCGCAACCACGGCGCCACGTTGGCTTCGTCGTCCAGGCGCGAGAGCACGATCCCGGTACCCAGGCCCAGCCGGGAGCTCAGCGACTCGGCCAGCCAGGCCAGCAGCAGCGCCCGATCCGATCCCAGCACGACGCCGGCGGGATCGCTGCCGACCAGGTCCGCGACGGCCCGGCGGGCGTCTTCCAGAATCTGCGCGCTGCGCCGCGCGGTCGGGTACGGGCCGACGTGCGAGAACGCCGAGGTGCGGAAACCCGTTGAGACGGCACGTGATACAACGTCTGGTACGAGCATCCCGGCCTGTGGGTCGAGCCGGATCCACCCGTCGCCGAGTGACGGGATGAGCCCGCGCACGCGTGCGACGTCGTAAGTCATGCCCGCCACTCTAAAGGCTGCGCGGGGACGAAGATGCGAGGGTACAGCGAGATCATCGGAGTTCAGGATAAGCGTCCCCCGGCGTGGCGCAATTTCGGCGACGCGACAAGATGGAGCTATGACGCGCAACGGTGAGTCACCACTCGAATCGGATCCCGTGATCGTGATCGGCCCGGACGGGCAGCCGGTCGCGCTCGACGCCGAGGCCGAGAAGTCCGCGGCCGGCGCCGGCGGCGAGGAGGGCGAAACGCTGGCCGACATGGTCGAGCAGCCCGCGAAGGTCATGCGGATCGGGACCATGATCAAGCAGCTGCTCGAGGAGGTGCGCGCCGCACCGCTGGACGACGCCAGCCGCAACCGGCTGCGCGAGATTCACAAGACGTCCATCCGCGAGCTCGAGCAGGGCCTGGCGCCGGAGCTGCGTGAGGAGCTCGAGCGTCTCGCGCTGCCGTTCAAGGACGACACGGTGCCCTCGGACGCCGAGCTGCGGATCGCGCAGGCGCAGCTCGTCGGCTGGCTGGAAGGTCTGTTCCACGGCATTCAGACCGCGCTGTTCGCCCAACAGATGGCCGCGCGGGCACAACTGGAGCAAATGCGCCAGGGCGCGCTGCCGCCGGGGATGCACGCCGCCGATCCGCGGGGACATCAAGGCCCGCACGGAGGCAGCGGCCAATACTTGTGACGGTAGTCTCGACGCTCGTGCCACCTGTCCCGCGCGCATCGGACTCACAGACGTTCCGTCGCGCCTTCAAAGACTTCCGCGACGGCTTCGGGCAGCGAGAACTGTGGCTGTCGCTGGGCTGGCAGGACATCAAGCAGCGCTACCGCCGGTCGGTGCTGGGCCCGTTCTGGATCACCATCGCCACCGGCCTGCAGGCCGCGGCGATGGGCGTGCTGTATTCGGCTCTGCTGGATCAGCCGCTCACCGACTTCCTGCCGTATGTGACCGTCGGGCTGATCGTGTGGAACCTGATCAGCGCGTCGATCCTGGAAGGCTCCGAGGTGTTCATCGCCAACGAGGGCCTGATCAAGCAGTTGCCGTCGGCACTTTCGGTACACGTGTACCGATTGGTCTGGCGCCAGCTGCTGTTCTTCGCGCACAACCTGCTGATCTATGTGGTCATGCTGGTCGCCTTCGGGGTGTGGCGAGACCTGAAGTGGACGGTGATCTTCGCGATTCCCGCCATCGTGCTGCTGATTCTCAACGCCATGTGGGTCTCGATCGTGTTCGGGATTTTCGCCACTCGGTATCGGGACATCGCGCCCATCCTGGGCAGCCTGACGCTCATGCTGTTCGTGCTCACGCCGGTCATGTGGACGACGAAGAGCCTGGAAGCCCAAGGCGGTCAGGTGGCCGAGCGGGCGAAGCTCGCCGAAATCGTGCCGACGTTCCATTACCTGGATATCGTTCGTGCGCCGCTGCTGGGCGAAGACCAGCAGCTGTACCACTGGGTGATCGTCGGGGCGATCACCGTGGTGGGCTGGATCGTCGCCATCCTGGCGATGAAGCAGTACCGCGCACGCGTTCCGTATTGGGTTTAGGGGGCTGACATGAGCGTGGCGATCGAGACGCACAACGCGTGGGTCGAGTTCCCCATTTTCGACGCCAAATCGCGGTCGCTGAAGAAGGCCGTGCTCGGCAAGGCGGGCGGCGCCATCGGACGCAACCAGTCGGATGTCGTTGTGGTGGAAGCGCTTCGCGACATCACGCTGCAGCTGAAGGAAGGCGACCGGATCGGGCTGGTCGGGCACAACGGCGCGGGCAAGTCCACGCTGTTGCGGCTGCTGGCGGGCATCTACGAGCCCTCGCGCGGCAGCGCGCACATCAGCGGCCGGGTGGCGCCGGTGTTCGATCTGGGCGTCGGCATGGACCCGGAGATTTCCGGCTACGAAAACATCATCATCCGGGGCCTGTTTCTCGGGCAGACCCGCAAGCAGATGCTCGCCAAAATCGACGAGATCGCCGATTTCACCGAGCTCGGCGACTACCTCGACATGCCGCTGCGCACCTATTCGACGGGCATGCGGGTGCGCCTGGCGATGGGCGTCGTGACGTCGATCGATCCCGAGATTCTGCTGCTCGACGAGGGCATCGGCGCCGTCGATGCGGAGTTCATGAAGAAGGCGCGCACCCGGCTGCGCGATCTGGTCTCGCGCTCCGGCATCCTGGTTTTTGCCTCGCATTCCAACGAGTTCCTGGCCCAGCTGTGCGACACGGCAATGTGGATCGACCACGGCGTGGTGCGTGAGCACGGCGGCATCGAAGACGTGGTGCGCGCCTACGAGGGCCCCGACGCGGGGGACCACGTCGGGCAGATCCTGCGGGAGTTGGCCGCCGAGGACGCCGCCGTCGCTACCGGGTCAGGCGAGGGAAACGCGTGAACGAGCACGTCGTCACCGCCGTATCTCGCCCGGGTGGGGTGGACGCATGAGCGAGCACGTCATCGCCGTCGTCGTTACCCACAAGCGTCGGGAGCTGCTCGCGCAGTCGCTGAAAGTGCTTGCCGCGCAGTCGCGTCCGATCGACCATCTCGTCGTCGTGGACAACGCCGACGAACCCGGGGTGCGCGCGCTGGTCGAAAGTCAGCCGGTGCCGGTCACCTATTTGGGATCGGCACACAATCTCGGCGGCGCCGGCGGTTTCGCGCTCGGCATGCTCTACGCCCTGTCGCTGGGTGCCGACTGGCTGTGGCTGGCCGACGACGACGGCCGCCCCGAGGGCGCCGACGTGCTCGCCACCTTGCTGAGTTGTGCGGTACGCCATGGCCTTTCGGAAGTGTCACCGGTGGTGTGCGATATCGACGACCCGGACCGGCTGGCGTTTCCGTTGCGGCGCGGGCTGGTCTGGCGGCGGCTGCGCTCCGAACTCGGCGACGAGGATTTCCTGCCCGGCATCGCCTCGCTGTTCAACGGTGCCTTGATCCGGGCCGACGCCGTCGACGCCATCGGCGTGCCCGACCTGCGGCTGTTCGTGCGCGGCGACGAGGTCGAGGTGCACCGCAGGCTGGTGCGTTCCGGGCTGCCGTTCGGCACCTGCCTGCAGACGGCGTACGTCCATCCGAACGGGGCGGCGGAATTCAAGCCGATCCTCGGCGGTCGCATGCACACCCAGTACCCCGACGACCCGGTCAAGCGCTTCTTCACCTACCGCAACCGCGGCTATGTCATGTCCCAACCGGGCCTGCGAAAGCTGTTGCCGCAGGAGTGGATTCGCTTCACATGGTTCTTCCTGATCACCCGCCGAGATCCACAGGGCCTGCGCGAATGGTTCCGGCTGCGCAAGCTGGGCCGACGGGAGCGATTCTTCAAGCCGAGCTGATTGGGCGCACGGCGACCCGGCCCGACGCAGACGTAGCGAGCGCGGCGGCATCCTCGGCTTAGGTTGCGCAGACCTGGTGCGCCAACTCCCGGAAACCGGGTGCAATCGCACCAGATTTCCGGCGCACCTTTCCGTACGCACCCTGCCGATGCCACGATTTCCTGGACGGCCGCGGGCCGCCGATGGGGGGTTCATTCACTTTCGTTGAGGGGGAATCGACGTGTCCGTTATACGTTTCGCGGCCGTGTGGCCGTGGTTCGTGCTGCTCGTCCTGGTCGCCGCGCTCGGCCTCGGAGCCGGTGCCGCGCAAGCAGATTCGGCATCCTGTACGCAGGTGCGTGCGCAGATCTACGCCGTCGAGGCGGAGATTCGCCAGGCCGATACCGACTATCAAGAAGGTAAGCGCCGCTTCGCCGAGGCGCGCGCGAACGCCGGCTCCAAACGCGCGCTTGATCGAGTGCTCAAACAGGAGCGCCGATACGACACCGCCCACCACCAGGCCCAGCAGCGCCGCGCCAAACAGCTCAACCAGTTGCGCGCAAATGTGGACAGCGCATGTCGGTGAACTTCGCCGCCCCGATGCGCTCGTCGCTGCCACCCGAGCAGCACGGTGCTCGCCATGCCGCACAAATACCCAACGGTCGCCACGCCGCACCAATGCCCGACGGTCACCACGCAGCGTCGCCACCGCCCCACCACCACCCGAACCACGACATTCACCGTGGGCGGCATCGGCTTCAGGTCGCCCGCCGCGTGGCCGGGTCGCGGTCACATCTGGCGGCGCTCGCGGGTCGAGAAGGTATGAACCTCAAGAACATCGCCTTCTGGGCATCCACCGGATTCATCCTGTTCTGCATGGGCGTCGGCGGCACGGCAAATGTGATTCGCCAGGAAGACGCGGTCAAGGCCATCACCGACCTCGGCTTCCCGCCCTACCTGGCGACCATTCTCGGCGTCTGGAAAATCCTGGCGTTCTTCGTGATTGCGCTGCCGGGCTACCAGCGGCTCAAGGAGTGGGCATACGCGGGCGCGTTCTTCGACTTCAGCGGGGCGGCCGCGGCCCATCTCTTCGAGGGTTCCGCCGCGTACCACGTCGTGACCACCGTGTTCTTTGCCGCGCTGGTCCTCGTCTCCTGGTATCTGCGCCCAGCGAGCCGGCGCCTGCCCGCGCCGAAAGCGTCGCAACCGCAGGTCGCCGCACCCTCGGCGTTCCGAGTCGGCGCACCCGCCTGATCCGCCGACCGCACCCGCGTGATCCGCCGAACTGCATGGGTCTGATCCGCCGACCACTCCGTGTCGGATCCACCGACTGCGCGCTCGCCCCAGCCCTGGGGCGAGCGCGCTCGCGGTAGCGAACTGCGCCAAGACCTGCCGCGACGCAGGTCCGAGAAAATCTGTTGCGGACGGTCCGGGACTGGTGCGACGCTCATAGCGTCCGAAACGAGGAGAGGAGTGCGCCGTGGTCGTTGTCGTTGGCTGCACCATGCCCACATCCACCCTCGTTGCGAAGGATTCCCATCATGCCCGAACCCGGGCAACTCGTCCGTTACGGATGGACCGAAGCCGTATCTCATAGTTACACAACGTATTCCGGCACGCCGGCGCGCGTGGTTCGAGTGGACCGCGGCAGTTGCGACGTGGTCACGCCGTCGGATTTTCGCAAGGTGCGCGCCACCGGCGTGTGCACCGGCGACTGGGTGACGGTCTCCGACACCGACGTTGTCGATGTGCTCCCCCGCCGCGGCACCATTGCCCGTGCCGCGGTGTCGGGCAGGTCGGAAACGCAGGTGCTGGCCGCCAATGTCGACCTGGTGGGCATCGTGTGCCCGCTGGAGGGCGATTCGGCCCGGCAGCTGCGCACCCAGGTCGACCTCGCCCGGATCGAACGGCTGCTCGCTCTCGGCTGGGAAAGCGGCGCCCAACCAGTGGTGATTCTCACCAAGGCCGACACTGCCGACGATCCGGACGCGGTCGTCGCGGAGGTCGAGGCGGTAGCCCCGGGCGCTCAGGTGCTTGCGGTCAGCGCTGCGACCGGCACCGGCGTGGACACCCTCACCGAGCTGATTCGGGGCACGATCGTGCTGCTCGGCGCTTCCGGTGCGGGCAAGTCGACGCTGGCCAATGCGCTGGCCGGCAGCGCCGCGATGTCCACCGGCGCGGTGCGCGACGTGGACGGCAAGGGCCGGCACACGACGGTGCACCGGGAGCTGATTCCGCTCCCGTCGGGCGGTGCGCTGATCGACACGCCGGGGCTGCGCGGCGTCGGCATCATGGACGCCGAGGACGGCATCGAATTGGCGTTCCGCGACGTCGAAGAGCTCGCCCAGCAGTGCCGCTTCGATGACTGCGCGCACGTCGCCGAACCCGGCTGTGCGGTGCTGGCGGCGATCGCGGACGGCCGGATCCCGCAGCGTCGACTGGCCAGCTACCACAAGCTGATGCGGGAGAACGCCTGGGCGGCAGCGCGCTCGGATGCCCGGTTGGCGGCGGAGCGCACGCGCACGCACAAGGCGCAATCGCGCGCGCTTCGCAACATGTACAAGGTGAAGGGACGCAAGTAGGTATCGTCGGACGGTGGCCATGATCTCGCCTGCCGACGCCGCGTATCTCGTCGGCGAGCACCGCACCCATCCGCGCCACGTCGGGCTGTTGCAGCTGTTCCGGCTGCCGGACGGTGCCGACGTCGACACCCTGCATCGGCGCCTGCTCGCCTACGGCTCGGTGCGCCCGACATTCCGCCGGAAACCGCGCGGTGCGGTGTTGGGCGTGGCGCAGGCGCGCTGGGACGATCAGGCCACCGTCGACCTGCGCCAGCACGTGCGGCGCTGGACGATCGACGCACCCGACGGGTTGCTCGATTTGGTCGGGAAGTTGCATGCACAGCCGCTGCCGCGGGATCGGCCGCTGTGGGAGTACCACCTGGTCGACGGCCTGCCGGACCGGCAGTTCGCGGTGTTCGTCAAGGCGCACCACAGCGTCAGCGACGAGGTGCGGCTGCTGCAGGCCGCGGTGGCTTCGTTGTCCGGAGATCCGATGTGGGCGTCGTCGTGGGAGCCGGAACCGAAGCCGGAAAAGCAGTCGTTGTTCGGTCAGCTGCGTTCGCTCACCGGCACGACACCCGAGCTGCTGCAGCTGGCCGGCAAGACGTTGACCGGTCAGGTGCAGCGCCCGGGACCGCCGGCGCCGCGGTCGGTGCTGGACACCTCGCACGGCGGCGACTGGCAGGTGGTGATGCGCCGGTGGTCGGCGGGACGGCTGCACGCGATCGTCAACCGGCAGCGGGTCTCGCGCAGCGACATCGTGCTCGCCATGTGCGCGGGCGCCCTGCGCCGCTATCTGACGGACCTGGAGGCGTTGCCGCGGCGGTCGCTGATCGCCGCCGTCGCCACCGGTGTGAAACCCGAGGGCCAGCGCGTCGAGCACATCGGCTACACCCTGTGCAGCCTCGAGACGAATGCGCCGAGCGCGCAGACCCGCCTGGACTCGGTGAGCGCCACGCTCATGTCGTCGCTGCGCAAGCTGAAGAAGCTGACCCCGCTGCAGCTGCGGATGGCGGCCACGGTGCTCATCAGCCTGCCGTCCACGGCCAGCGCGGTCACCGGGGTCAGCGACGTCGCACCGAAGATGTTCAATCTGACCATCTCGAACCTGGACGGCCCGCGCGACAAGGTCAACTGGCACGGCGCCGCCCTGGAGGCCATGTATCCGTTCACCGTCCCGGTCGACGGTCAGGCGCTCAACATTTCGGCGCTGTCCTACGCCGACTCGGTGCTGTTCGGCATCACCGCTTGCCGCGAGCAGATACCCGATCCCGAGCGGCTGCTCGACTATCTCGAGGAAGCACTTGCAGAGATCGAGAAGTAGCCTCCATTGGCACAACCCTGACAGAGGAGTCGAGATGACACTTGCCGGCAAGACGATGATCATGTCCGGTGGCAGCCGCGGCATCGGTTTGGAAATCGCCAAGCGCGCCGCCGCCGACGGCGCCAACGTGACGCTCATCGCCAAGACCGACCAGCCGCATCCGAAGCTGCCCGGCACCATTCACACCGCGGCCGCCGAGCTGGAAGCCGCTGGCGCACAGGTACTTCCGTTCGTCGGCGACATCCGCAACGACGATGCGGTCGCCGAGGCGGTCCGCCAGACCGTCGAGCGCTTCGGCGGCATCGATTTGGTCGTGAACAACGCATCGGCCATCGATCTGTCACCCACCGAGCACATCGCGATGAAGAAGTACGACCTGATGCTCGACATCAACTGCCGCGGCAGCTTCCTGCTGTCGAAGCTGTCGATTCCGGCGCTGAAGGAGTCCGCGGCCGCCGGGCGCAACCCGCACATTCTCACGCTGTCACCACCGATCAACCTGAACCCGAAGTGGGCCGGCGGCTCGCTGGCGTACACCATCGCCAAGTACGGAATGTCGCTCACCACAATGGGATTGGCCGAAGAGCTCAAGCAGTACGGCGTCGCGGTGAACTCGTTGTGGCCGCGCACCACCATCGCGACCGCCGCGGTACAGAACATCCTCGGCGGCGACGACATGGTGAAGAACTCACGCACGCCCGACATCTACGCCGACGCCGCCTACGTAGTGCTCACCGCACCGACGACCACTACCGGCAACTTCTTCATCGACGACGAAGTCCTTGCCGCACAAGGAGTTACGGATCTGGACAAGTATCGCGTCACCCCCGGCAACGACGAGCTCCAGCTCGATCTCTTCCTGGACGCCTGAGCCGGGCGGCCGCGGCCGGTTCAGGCCGCGGCCAGCCGGTCGGATTCGGTGGCCACCCGGCGCAGCAGGTAGCCGACCGCAAGCACATGCAGCCGGGTGCCGATGACCAGTGCCTTGTAGATCCGGCCGTGCGGACCGGGAAACGCGGCCCACGACTGCGCGCTGACCACGGTGCCGTGCGGCGCGTCGTCGAGGGTGAAGATCAGCCGGTACCTGGAGAACCAGTGCCGCCCCTTCAAGGCCAGACGTTGTTGCGGGACCGCACTTTCCAGCTGGAAGCCGGTGGGCACCGTCGTCGGATCCGTGGGGTCGGTGCACATCACCTGCAGCAACGCGTCCCACGTACGCGCCCGATCGGCGGCGATCTGTCTGGCATGCTGGTCGATGTAGGGCAGACGTTCCATATAGAAAGACGGTACTAGTTCGTGGCGCCGCCTCGCAAGCACGACACCGACGTGATCCTCGACGCCGCACGCACCCTCGTGCTGCGCGACGGACCGCGCGCCGTGGGCGTGACCGCGATCGCGACGGCCAGCGGCGCGCCCGTCGGCACCCTGTATCACCGGTTCGGCAACCGCGACGGGCTGCTCGCCGCCCTCTGGCTGCGCGCCATCGAACGCTTTCACCGCATGGCGATGGCCGCAGCCGACGCACCCGACCCCATCGATGCTGCGCTCGGGATGGCCACAGCCACAATAACTTTCACGCGGACCTATCCCGACGATGCACGTCTGCTGCTGCACCTGCGCATGTCCGATCTGCTCGACGCCACCCCCGCTGCCGAGCTGCGTGAACAGCTCGAAGTCCGCAATGCGCCGGTCTTCGGCGCACTGCGCACGATCAGCACAAGACTGTTCGGCAGCGCCGGTCCGCGCGAGCTCGACGCGGTCACCCGGGCCGTTGTCGACCTGCCCGCCGCCGTCCTGCGCCGGCACGCCGTCGACCTGCCCGACTGGCTCGATGCCGACCTCACCGCCGCCGCCCGCGCGCTGTTGCTCGAGGCGCGCGATCGGCTCGGGCAGAACGCGCCCGAGTGAGCGCCTGCCGGACTCACCACAGGTGTGGTGACGCGGCCCGCACACGCACATCCGCCCTGCCGACCAGCTTGTGCAGAGACTATGCAACTGGTCAGACCACTCACGGAGTCCCGCGATGTCCCGCGATGGTGCTGCACCAGCGCCCACACGCAGTGCTCACCGCACCCACGGACAGTCCTGCGCCAGCGCCCAGACAGTGCCGCCCAGCGCTCACGCACAGTGCGGCACCAGCACCCACAGACAGTGCTCACCGCATCTACGCACAGTGCGACACCAGCACCCACAGACAGTGCTCACCGCACCCACGCACAGTGCGACACCAGCGCCCACAGACAGTGCGACACCAGCGCCCACAGACAGTGCGACACCAGCGCCCACCGACAGCGCGGCACACAGGCCGGGCGGCACCAGCGCCCACAGACAGTGCGGCACCAGCCCGCGGGCAGTGCTGCGGCCGCGCGCCCCCGCGGTACCGTGGACCCCGCAATCCGAAGCAGGGGGTGGCGATGTATCCGCAGGATCCCGGTCAGGCGGCCGACCGGCTCGACGCGCTCTCGCACGACCTCGGGGCGAAGGCCGAGCGCTACCAGCAGCTACACGAGCGAATGGCGACGGCGAGCGTGACGGAGACCTCGCCCGACGGGATCAGCGTGACCGTCGACAGCGGCGGCGTGCCGACAGCGTTCGGGTTCACCGAGGCGGTCCGCGGCATGGCTCCGGAGCGGCTGGCGAGCGAGCTGCTCGCCTGCATGCACCGAGCCCAGGCCCGGCTCGCGCAGCAGGTACAGGCCCTCGTGCAGGAAACGGTCGGCGACGACGAAGCGGGCAATGCGGTGATCGAGCAGTACACCACGCGCTTTCCGGACCCCGATCAGCCACAGCCAACCAGCGATCCGGCCGCCGACGACGACGCCCATTTCACGCGCGACTCCTGGCTGCGATAGCCGCCACCCCGCACCGAGTCTCGGTGCCGGTCCGCGGGACTGTGTGTCCACTTTCGACGTTGTCGGGGCCGAATGTGCCACTTCACCACCGAAAGTGGACACTCAGTCCCGCCGGCCCAACGGATCGGCCAGGGTTCGCCCGCAACAGTCATCCCTTGCGTAGCAGCGCAACCTGCGAAACGTTGAAGCGCGCGACGTGCTCGAGCGCGAACCCGGCACCCCGGAGCACCGAATAGTCGTTCGAGGCGGCAAACGTCCGCGGTTCGAGGTGCCACACCTCGTTGGAGGTGTGCCGGATCGTCAGCGGCCGGTCGCGGTCGGCATCGCCGACATACCAGAGCGTGGTGCACACGCCGAGCCGGTCGACAATCGTCGACAGGGGCAAGTTTTCGTCCCACAGCCAGCCCTCGGATCCGGCATCCCGCCCGAGACCCGGGTCGATCAAGCCCGCAAATGCCTGTGGGCGAAGGTTTTTCGCGACCCGCGCCGACGCCGGGTTCCAGTCGGACTCGTTGGCGAAGATTACGCAATCCCCTGGCCGGCCGTGTTGGGCCACGTAATCGGCGACGGAGCTGAAGTCCATGCCGGACGGCTTCGCCCACTGCGCTCGCTGGGCCGCCCACGCCGGCGCCGCGGCCGCGACGAGCGCCGCGAGCGCGAGCGGCGGAAACCAGATCCGGGTCACCGCCCACCCGATGAGCAGCGCCACCGCGGGCGTGGTGAACGTGACGTAGCGATCCAGGTAAACCGGTTCTATCGCAACGGAATACCCGATCAGCAGCAGCGGCGGCAGCAGCGCCCACAGCGCGGCCAGCAGTAGCAGGTTGCGCTCCTCGCCGGGGCGCGCGGCCGGCGCCGACCCCACGGCCCGCGCAGACCGCGCGTGCGCGGCGCGCGATTGGTCAGTTGACGCACTCGGAGCGGACGCGGGTGCGCCGGGAACGGACTCGGCCGCATACTCTGCGACGCCTCGCTCGTCGGACGCGGCGCCCACCGCAGCACCGGGCGCCGCGCCGCGCCGGCGGTAGGCGCACCAGATCCCCAGTGCGACAATCGCTCCCGCGAGTACGGCGAACACCGGGGCGCCGAGGAACCACTGGTACTCGAGGACGATGCGCGGCAGGTGCCGGTCGATGGGCGGGATCCAGGACACCTGCCCGGACTGCGAGCGCAGCTCCAGCACCATCGGAAGCGCCACCGACGAACCGGCGAACACGGCAGGCAACCAGGCCCAGCTGCGCCACACCAGGGCGCGCACCCCGTGCGCGACAAGCAGCGCAGCCAGGTCCAGGAACACCACGATGCAGGCGAAGCTACCCAGGGCGTATCCGAGCCACCACCATCCGCCCCGGCGACTCGCCAGCACGAATACGACCGAAACCCACACGGCCACTGCGGCGGTGAGCGCGAACTGTCTGGCTTCGGTTGCGGCCCACATGGTTCGGGGCAGCACGGCGAACACGAGCCCGGCATACACTCCGACCCGCGGCGCGCCGAACATGCGGGCGAGCACCACGACACCGGCGGCGGCGATGCCGACGCACAGCGCGGACGGCAACCGCGCGGTCAACTCGCTGACTCCGAAAGTCCGGAACCACAGGTGCATTCCGATGTCGTAGACGGCATGCACCGCGTCTTGGTGCGACAGCAGCCTCAGCATCGACGGCCACGGGCGCGTGGTGACGTACACGGTGGCGGCCTCGTCGTACCAGAACGACGGCCGCCACGATCCGGCGAAACCGATCGCGAATGCGACCAGCCCGACGAACCAGCTCCGGGTCACTTCCCGGAGTTGTACAGCCGTTCCCAGTTGGCCCGGCTGATCAGCTCGGGGTACGCGGCGCGGTACTGCTTGGTGACCTCGGGCAGCTCGCGGCGGAAGCGCCGCAACAGCTTCCAGGTGCGCAGCAACAACGCGCGCGCCTTCGCCTTGTCGCGCTGGCGAATCCGCACACCCGACTGGGACGCATCGGTGACCACGACGTGGTCGAACAGCGAGATGTGCCACCAGTGCGCGTCCTCGCGGGTGACACCGGTGAGCCCGTGGCGGGTGCGTCCGGTCCACTGGGCGATGGCCCGCTTGGCCAGCACCAGTCGCATCCGGCTCGGCTCGCCGCCGGCGCGCACGGTGCGCAAGTCGGCGTCGCGGACCGGCGCGGTGGCCGCCGCGTGCTTGACCGTCTCCGGGTAGGCACCGCGCGACTTGCGGATGGCGGCCATCGCCTCGATGCCGCCGTCACGCAACATCTCCGGCCCGCGCAGGAAGTCTTCGATGCCGGTGAGAACGGTGTGCACGAGACCGTACTGCATAGCCACCAGTTGCTCACCGATCTGCCGGAAGAACATGCGCGACAACATCTTCGCGTCGAGATCGGTGTGCAGTGCGGCCACGATCAGCGAGTTGCGGGTGCTGAAGTAGCGGGCCCAGTCGTCGTATTCCTTCCAGTAGAAGTCCGCGTGCCACACCGCGGCGTTCGGCAGCGTCACGGTGACGAAGCCCGCTTCCCGGGCACGCACGCCGTACTCGACGTCGTCCCATTGGAAGAAGATCGGAATCGGCAGTCCGATCTTGGCGACGACCTCGGCGGGGATCAGGCAGGTCCACCAGGCGTTGTAGCCGGCGTCGACGCGGCGCTCCTGATGCTTCTTCAGCATGCTGGTGTTGCGCAAGGACTTCGGCACCTTCTGCCCGTGCACCAGATGATCCAGGTGCACCTCCTCGGCACCCACGTTCAGGTAGTCCGGGTTGAGCAGGAACATCATCTGCGCACCGACCAGCGTCGGCTCCACCGTCAGGTTGGCAAACGCGTTGAGCCGCAACACAGTTTCCGGCTCGCACAGGATGTCGTCGTCCATCAGGATGACATCGGCGTGCTCGTTGACCGCCGACACCTCGTAGAGCCCACGCGTGAATCCGCCGGCGCCACCGAGATTGGGCTGGCGGATGTAGCGCAGCTTGTCCCCCAGCGCGACCGCGCTGGACTTGTACAGCTCGCGGTCCTGTACCAGGTCGGTGCCCTGGTCGACCACGTACACCGCATCGATCGAATTCAGCACCACCGCGTCGGAGGCAAGGGCGGCAACGGTATTGGCGCAGTCGTCGGCACGATTGAAGGTGCAGATGGTGATGGCCACCGGCCGTACCCGTTCGGGAGCCGCTGCGGTCCACTGCAATTCGCTGATCTCGAGCGCGCCCCCGACGGCTTCGAACTCGAGCCACAGCGCGCCGCCGTCGACGAACTTGTCCAGCGTCGCGTGCAGGGTCACCGATCCGGACTCGGTGACCTCGACGGTGTCGGTGATCCGGCGGTGCCCGGCGATGTCGGAGGCGACCAGCCGGACGCGGGCCCGGTTGCCGACGTCGAGCAGCGCGCTCACCGAGATGTCGGTGACGGTGGTCCAGCGCTGCCAGTAGCTCGCGGCGAAGCGGCCGAAATAGGTGTTCGTGCTCGCCCTGGCGCCCTTCTCCAGCCGCAGCGTGAAGCGCCCGCGCGTGGCGGTGCCCTCGGTGGTTACGTATAGATCGTCGTTCACCGCGGCCGACGGGCCGGTGTACACACCGCGCTGGACCACCAGCCGGTCGGGCGCGTGATGGTCGACCAACAGGCTGTCGGGAGCGGCCACAGTCTCGGGCGTCATAGGAACCTCACCGGGGCGGGCGGCGCGACGGGGGTGCTGTCGCGGCATTCGTCAAGCATTGCGCAGCGAGGGTACCAACCGGTTAGGTCGGCTTCCTGCCGTCAATACCCCTCCGCCCGTGCGCGCGCCGGGGACGTTCGTCACATCGCCGCGCCCGGCCGGTGACCGGACGCGGCGACGGCGACGGCTCAGGCGGGCGCGGCGGTGTAGAACGCTGTGGTGCGCGCGGCGGCGGCACGGGCGGCCTCCGGGTCGGTACCGGCGGCGATGCTGGCCTCGCCCCACGCCTCACTGGACCGCGTGAGGTAGGCGCGGCCGTCGTCGGTGGCACACCACGCCTCGAATGCCGCCGCGTCCAGATCCGAACCGGCCAGATGTCGGGCGAGCCCGACCAGCCCGGACTCCCAGCCGACCCCGACGGCGCCCGGGCCATACTGAGTCCAGTGGTCGTCGACGTGGGCCACGTGCTCGAGTTCGAAGCGGGTGTGCGTGTCGTCGACGGCGGTCAGCCGTACTTCGATCCAGCTCACGGCGCCGGCGAACTCCCAGGTGGCGGCGAAACTTCGCGGCGGATCGCAGCGCTCGATGGTGCCGCTGGCGTTGCCCTCCAGCGCGTACCTGCCGCCGACCTGCAGGTCACCGGTCACCGGCAGGAACCAGCGCGGCAGCCGCTCGGCGCTGGTGACCGCGTCCCAGACATCGTCGATGTCGGTGTCGTAGGTGCGCGCGATCGTCATCACGCGGGCCTCGCCGGCGTCCAGGATGCGGGTGCCAATGCTGCGGGTGACGGCGCTGATTTCGTGGGTCACGTCGATCATTCGGATTTCCTTCGTTCGCGTTTGCCGCGCGCGATCTCGGTCGCGAGGGCATCCAGTGGCTGGGTCCAGAAGCGGCGAAAAGGGTCGAGCCAGGCGTCGGCCTCGCGCAGCGAGTCGGGGTTCACCGAGTACAGGCGCCTGGTGCCGTCGGGGCGCACCGTCGCGAATCCGGCATCGCGCAGGGTCCGCAGGTGCGCCGACACGGCCGGCTGGGTGATGCCGAATTCGTGGCGGATCACCTCGCACACCGCGCCCGACGTCTGCTCCCCGTCGGCGAGCAGTTCCAGGATCCGGCGCCGTACCGGATCACCGAGAACGTCGAGCGCGTGCACAGCCCCGACAATATCAATGCAGCTTTATATAAGCAAGGCTTTTAAGATTTGGCCGGTTCGACGAACACGAACTTGCCGTAGGCCCAGAACCGGAACACCACCGCCACGATCTGCCCGATGACGGTGCCCGAGATGTTGTCCGACAACGGCGACGACAGATCCAGCACGTAGCGGGAGAACCCGAGGCAGCCCAGCTGCAACCCGATCGCGACGACGTTCAACAGCAGGTACAGCACGAAGTGCCGCGCGCCGGACTGCGGATTGCCGTAGGTCCACCACTTGTTGCCGTAGTAGGTGACAACGGTGGCGACGCCGATCGCGATCACCTTGGCGCGCAACGGCTGCTCGAACATCGGGCCGGCGCCGCCCCAGAACACCAGCGCGTTGTAGACGCCGGCGTCGACCAGGAAGCCGATCGCACCGACGACCAGGAACGCCCCGCCCTGTCGCAACTTCTTCACCAGCGAGTCGGCCACCGCCGCACCCTAGCCGACGGCATGATGGATCTGTGTAGCCGATTCCCGTCGGTACGCCTGCCCCTGTACCCTCACGGCTTGTGTCGGAGGAGTTGCGGATCGCCGCGATCGTGCCATGCCATAACGAGGAGGCGGCGGTCGCGAAAGTGGTCACCGATCTCAAGGCCGCGGTGCCCGGAATCGTCGTGTACGTCTACGACAACCGAAGCACCGACGCCACGGAACAGCGCGCCCTCGAAGCCGGCGCGATCGTGCGCAAGGAGCACGTCAAGGGCAAGGGCAACGTGGTGCGGCGCGCCTTCGCCGACATCGAGGCCGACATCTACCTGATGGTCGACGGCGACGACACCTACGACGTGTCCGCGGCGCCGCTGATGATCAAGACACTGCTCGAGGGCCCCTACGACCACATCCTCGGCGTGCGCCGCGGAGACGCGTACCGCACCGGCCACGAGACCGGCAACAAGGTGCTCAACGGCGTCGTCGGCCGGGTGTTCGGCGAGAACGTACAAGACATGCTCAGCGGTTTCCGGGTGTTCTCCCGCCGCTTCGTGAAGAGCTTCCCGGCGGTGTCGCGGGAGTTCGAGATCGAGACCGAGCTGACGGTGCATTCGCTGCACCTGCGGGTGCCGCAGACTTCCGTGGAGGTGGGCTTCCGGGATCGCCCGCCGGGCAGCGAATCGAAGCTGCGCACCTACCACGACGGCTTCAAAATTCTGTCGCTCATCGTCGGGCTGGCCCGCCACGAGCGGCCGGTCGCTTTCTACGGCCTGTTCGGCCTGGTCAGCTTGCTGGTCTCGATCGTGCTGAGCATCCCGATCGTCATCGAGTTCTACGAAACCGGCCTGGTGCCGCGGTTCCCCACGCTGTTCCTGGCCTTCACGCTGGTACTGCTGAGCACGCTGGCGTTCACTGCCGGGCTGATTCTCGACGGCATCCGGCGTTCCCGGCACGAGGCGGCGCGGCTGGTCTACCTGCGGTATTCGGCCGTGAGCGAGCCCGATGCGGGTCGCTGAATCCCGCTCGAAGCTGCGCGCCCGCACCGCCGCAACCGTCGGCCGGGCGCCTGCCGCGATCGCCTTCGCACTGATCGCCGCGATCTTCGGGGCGGTGTTCGCGGTGTTGACGCCGCCGTTCTGGGGCCACGACGAGATCACCCAGTTCGGCCGGGCCTACCAGGTCGCCCACGGCGGCTTCCTGCCGCAAGAGATCCACGACGACCGCGGCGTCGCCTACGGCGGGGACATCCCCGTCACCGTGGACGAGCTGATGGGCTACGCGCTACGCGACTACACGAGCAACCCGGACGAGCCTGCCGCGATGGTCGGCGACCCGCTGGCCTACGACCGCCTCGAATCGCGGCCGGTGTCCGATGCGCAGCGGCCGATGTGGTTCACCAACACCGCGGCGTACTCGCCGGTGCCGTATCTGCCTGCCGCCCTGGGCATCCGCAGTGCCGAACTGTTGGGCCTGGACGTCGGCGGGCTGCAGTTGCTCACCCGGCTGTGCGGCCTGCTCGCGTACCTGCTGGTCGTCGGATTCGGACTGTTTGCGCTGCGTAACACCCGCGTGCAGTGGCTCGCTTTCACGGTCGCGGTGCTGCCGATCGCGGTGTTCCAGGCGGGCACGGTCACCGCGGACACGCTGACGAATGCGATCGCACTGCTCGTCGGCATGTTGCTGGTGAAATCACTGTTCGTCGGCGCCGACCTGACCCGCCCCGAGCGCTACGCGCTGCTCGGTTCGGCGGTGGTGCTGCCGCTGTGCAAGCCGACCTATGTGCTGCTCGCGATGCTCCTGGTGGTGGTCCCCCCGGCCCGGCTGGGCCTGCGCAAACGTTGGCTGCCTTGGGTTTTCGCAGCTACCGGGTTCGTGCTGTTCGCGATCTGGACCAAGATCAGTTCGCCGACCACCGAGGGCATGGGCTTCATGCGCAAGCAGAGCCAGTGGTACTCGGTGATCCCCGGCGACCAACTGAAGGGCATCCTCGGCGATCCCATCGACTTCGCGCAGACCTTCGAGCATTCGATCGCACGTCGCGACCTCGAGTGGTTCAACGAGTTCTTCGGCGAGCTCGGGTTCGCCTACATCAACGTGCCGGCGACGACGATCGTGGCGTGCCTGCTCGCACTGGCGGTGTCGGTGGGCGTGGCCGAGCGCATGGTGGCGGACAACCGCCGCACCTGGATCGTCGCGCTGGCGCTGGCGGCATCGGTCGGGATGATCTACACGACGCTGTACATGTCGTTCTCGCCGGTGGACTACTTCATCATCGACGGCGTGCAGGGCCGCTATTTCGTTCCGTTGGCGATCGTGTTCTTTGCGGTGCTGCTGCGCTGGATGCCGCTGCGACTGGCCCCTGCGACCGGCGAACTGCGGATGCGTGCACCGGCTATCACGGTTGTCGTCGCTACGGTGGTCGCGCTGGTCGCCGCCGTCGTGAAGTATCAGCTGATCGTATTCGGCTGAGCGGGAATGGTGGGACGCACCGCACCGCGCCAGCCGCACCCGTAGCAGGGTGCGCTGCACCCGACCCCTGCGGAGCCGCGCAACCAGGGGGATGCCGGTTCCCCTCGACCCGGCATCCGCCCCAGGCGGGAGAGCGGAGCGGAACGGCCCCCTGCTCCGAACCGCTCCGCCCTCGTTAGGTTTAGATGCACGGGACACCGATTCGGTTCCCCGAATTGTCTAGATTTCTTTTTCGCCCTGCGCCCGGTACGCCCGCTCGGTGGCTTTCTTGCGCGGACGCCACCATGCTTCGTTGTCGCGGTACCACTTGACGGTCGCGGCCAGGCCATCGCTGAAGTTGCCGTACTGCGGGCGCCAGCCCAGCTCCGTGCGGAGCAGCGTGGAGTCGATGGCGTAGCGCATGTCGTGGCCGGGCCGGTCGGTGACGAAGTCGAAATCGTCCGGCTCCCGGCCGAATTCGGCGAGCAGCAGTTCGACGACGGTTTTGTTGTCGAGTTCGCCGTCGGCGCCGATCAGGTAGGTCTGCCCGATGCGCCCGCGCTCGACGATGTCCCAGACGGCCCGGTTGTGGTCCTCGACGTGGATCCAGTCGCGCACGTTGCGCCCGGCCCCGTACAGCCGCGGGCGGACACCGTCGATGAGATTGGTGATCTGGCGCGGGATGAACTTCTCGACGTGCTGGTAGGGACCGTAGTTGTTGGAGCAGTTCGAGATCGTCGCGCGTACACCGAACGAGCGCGCCCACGCCCGCACCAGCAGGTCGCTGGAGGCCTTGGTTGCCGAGTAGGGGCTCGACGGGTTGTACGGCGTGGCCTCGGTGAACCGCTGCGGATCGTCGAGTTCGAGGTCGCCGAACACCTCGTCGGTGGAGATGTGGTGGTAGCGAACGTCGTAGCGCCGCGCGGCTTCCAGCAGCGCGTAGGTGCCGACCACGTTGGCCTGCACGAACGGCCACGGGTCCGACAGCGAGTTGTCGTTGTGAGTCTCGGCCGCGAAGTGGACGATCGCGTCGGCGCCCCGTACGAGGGAGTCGACGAGATCGAGGTCCGCGATGTCGCCCTTGACGAAGTCGATCCGGTCCGCGACGAGGTCCAGCGACGACGCGTTGCCGGCATAGGTCAGGGAGTCGAGCACCGTCACTGTGACGTCGGGGTGCTCGCGCACGACGAGGTGGACGAAGTTCGCGCCGATGAAGCCGGCGCCGCCGGTGATGAGCATTCGCACGTCGAGAACGGTACCGGGTAGGGCGGAACCTGAGACGTTGGCCACATGCCAATAGCTGATACGCGTTGCAAAAATATGCACATACGTTCGCGAATTATATTGAAAACATTCGCGTTCACAGTTCGAGAACCGGATTCACAAACCTGCGGTTGGCTTTCTGGCTGTTAACCAGATGTTTGGTTTGCTTGCTTTCCATCAGGTTCACCTCAGCAAGCCCTCATCCAACGCAAAGGTTCTGAACATATGTCCATGTTGTCCAAGTTCGCCGTCACCGCAGCTCTTGCGGCTACCACAGTCGGTCTCGCGGCCGGCACCGCGCACGCGGAGCCGCTGTCCGTCGACATCGCCCCCCGCGTGAACTTCACCGCCAATGTCGAGGGCAACTCGGCAGTTATCACCACCGACGCCGGCACCCTGGCCGTCGAGGGCGGCCAGTTCCGGATCAAGGCCGCCTCGGGCCAAACCCTGGCCGGCCTGCCGCTCGAATACCGCGTCGACGACAAGGTGTTCCCGATCGACGCCAAGATCGACGGCAACAAGGCCACCATCACCCCGTCGCAGGACCCCGCGCGCGCCGTCCTCAAGCCCGTCGCCGGCGAGAAGACCGCCGAAGAGCGTGAGCAGAAGGCCTGGAACCGGATGAAGGACAACATCGGCCTGGGCGTGACCGCCGGCGCCATCATCGGCGGCGTGGTCGGCGGCGGCCTCGGCTGCATCGTCGGCGGCGGCGTGGCCCTGCCGACCGCGGTGCTCACCGCCATCTTCGGCCCGCTGGCCGGCTGCGTTGCCGGTGCACTCGTGATGGCTCCGGTCGGCGCCCTGGCCGGCACCATCTTCGTCGCTGCGCCGGTCGCCATCGCCTCGGTGATCCAGTACTTCACTGTCGTGAACCAGCCGTTCGTGCCTGCGAAGTAGGACCTGGCCCCGCAGCTATTAATCCCGGACACCCCGCCGCGCCGCGTCGCAGCGGGGTGTCCGCAGGTTCGAAGAATTTCGTGTCGAGCAACGATCCGGCGCCGCATGCGAGACTTGCCCGCATGCGCGGAATCATCTTGGCCGGCGGCACCGGATCGCGGCTGCATCCGATCACCCTCGGGCCGAGCAAGCAACTCCTGCCGGTCTTCGACAAGCCGATGATCTACTACCCGTTGTCGACGCTGATGCTGGCCGGCATCCGCGACATCCTGGTCATCACCACCCCGCACGACGCGTCCGCGTTCACCCGGCTGCTCGGCGACGGGAGCCAGTTCGGTATCTCGATCACCTATGCCGAGCAGCCCAAGCCCGAAGGCCTGGCGCAGGCGTTCACCCTCGGCGCCACACACATCGGCACCGACACGGCCGCACTTGTGCTGGGCGACAACATCTTCTACGGCCCCGGTATGGGCAACCAGCTGCGGCGCTTCGACGGCATCGACGGCGCGGCGGTGTTCGCCTACCACGTCTCGGACCCGACGGCCTATGGTGTGGTCGAGTTCGACAGCACCGGTCGCGCGATCTCGCTCGAGGAGAAGCCCGCGCAACCGCGGTCCAACTACGCCATTCCCGGGCTGTACTTCTACGACAACGACGTGGTCGAGATCGCCCGCGGACTGCGGCCTTCCGCGCGCGGCGAGTACGAGATCACCGACGTCAACCGCGCCTACCTGGAGGCCGGCAAGCTGCAGGTGGAGGTGCTGCCGCGCGGCACCGCGTGGCTGGACACCGGCACCTTCGACTCGCTGCTGGACGCCGCCAACTACGTGCGCACCATCGAGGAGCGCCAGGGCCTGAAAATCGGTGCGCCCGAAGAGGTTGCGTGGCGGCGCGGGTTCCTCACCGACGACGAGCTCCGGGTGCGCGCCGAGGGCCTGGTGAAGTCCGGTTACGGGACGTACCTGTTGCAACTGATCGAACACGGGAGACAGTGGTGAAGGTCCGCGAGCTGAGCATTTCCGGAGCGTGGGAGTTCACGCCGCGCCTGCACGGCGACGACCGCGGCATGTTTCTGGAGTGGTTCAAGTCCTCGGAGTTCGAACGCGCGGTCGGCACCCCGATCGAGCTCGCGCAGGCCAACTGCTCGGTCTCGGCGGCGGGTGTGCTGCGCGGCATCCACTACACCGACGTTCCGCCCGGGCAAGCCAAATACGTGACGTGCGTGCGCGGCGCGTTTCTCGACGTGATCGTCGATCTGCGGCTCGGTTCGCCGACCTTCGGGCGCTGGGAATCGGTGCTCATCGACGATGTCGACCGGCGCGCGGTGTACCTGTCGGCCGGTCTCGGGCATGCCATTCTGTCGCTGGAAGATCGCTCCACCGCGATGTATCTGTGCTCGATCGAGTACCTGCCGCAACACGACCACGACATCGACCCGTTCGATCCGGCGCTGGGCATCGAGTGGCCGACTACCGACCGGGCGGGCAATCCGCTCGAGTACGTGCTGTCGGAAAAGGATTCGGCGGCGCAGTCGTTGTCGCACGCGCGCGAGATCGGCGTGCTGCCCCGCTGGCAGGGGTGAGTTTCGGGCTAGGCTGTCGGCCATGTGTGTCGGATGCCTGGCGCTACCCGGGCTGGTCCTGGACCCCGGTTCCAACGACATATTTCCCGGCGACGAGCCCGAGCCGGGCCTGCGCCTGGAACCGGTGGGCGGCACCGTCACCTGGACGGGTTGCGCCGGATTTCTCATCGAATTCGACGGCGTCCGAATCTGTTTCGATCCCTTCGTCAGCAATCCGGGAATTGCCGACGTGTTCTTGCGGGCCGCGAAGCCGAACGCCGAGCTGGTGCGCTCGCTGATCGGTCCGGCCGATGCGGTGTTCGTCGGGCACAGCCATTGGGACCACGCGATGGACGTCGCCGAAGTGGCCAAGCTGGGCGCGGTGGTACACGGCAGCGAGACCACCGTCGAACTGTGCCGCCGGCAAGGCATCCCGGAATCCCGGCTGGCCGCCGTCACCGACGGCTTCACCACCACCGTCGGTCCGTTCACGATCTCCGCGATCGGCAGCCGGCACGGCATCGTGCCGATCTTCCGGCACCTCGACGCGCCGGGACTGCCGAAGCAGGGCCTGCCGCGGGCCCCGATCCGCTGGCCGATGGGCGAGGTGTTCGCCTACCGCGTGGAGGTGGCCGGCGAGCGCGGCGCCCGGTCGATTCATCTGCACACCAGCGCCGGGATCGAGGACGCACCGCTGGCCCGCCAACAGCCTGTCGATGTGCTGATCGCGTGTCTGGCCGCCCGACAGGGCACGCCCGACTACTTCGCCCGGCTCGCGGAGGTGCTGCAACCGCGCGTGCTGGTGCCGTGCCACCACGACAATTTCCTGCGGCCCGTGCAGTCCGCACCCAAGCCGGTGCCGCGCCTGGACTGGCCCGGCTTCCTCGGCGACGTGGCCCGGATGCGAGAACGCCACGGCACCGACCTCGTTCAGCTCCCTCGCGGCGTTCCCGTCGGATTCTGAGCGGCGGGGCGCAGGCGCTGCGCCAGCCGCATCGCGTCGTGCGGGGCGTGCGCGTGCACGTCGTTGTCGAAGTAGACGTACGCGTCCGCCCGGCCGCGCAGCAGCTGCGCCCAGCGATCGAGCGCGGCGTCGGAGTAGCGGCTGGCGTACAACTCGGCGTCGCCGTGCAGCCGGATGTAGGCGAAGTCCGCGGTGTGCTCGTCGAATACCGGGAACCTTCCTGCGGTATCGGCGAGCACCAGGGCAATATTGTTGTCGCGCAACAGCTTCGCGAAGTCGGGATGGGCGAAGCTCGGGTGCCGCACCTCGAAGGCGTGGCGCAGCGGCCGGTTCGCGTCGATGTGTAGCCACGCCCGCTCGGCGATGCGCGGATGATGGCCGCTGGCCAGCTGCGCGGCGGTTGCGGTGTCATCGGGCAGCAGGTCGACGAAGCGGCGCAGGGGGTCTGGGCGGTAGGGCAGCTGCGGCGGCAGCTGCCACAGCAGCGGACCCAGCTTGGGTCCCAGCGCCAGCACGCCGGAGGCCAGAAACGTGGCGAGCGGCTGCTCGACGTCGACCAGCCGCTTCATGTGCGTCACGTAGCGCGGACCCTTGACGGCGAAGATGAAGTCGTCGGGCGTGTGCTCGGACCAGCGCTGGTAGCTCGACGGCCGCTGCAGCGCATAGAACGAGCCGTTGATCTCGACCGAGTTCAGCCGCTCCGCCAGATATTCGAGTTCGCGCCGCTGCGGGAGTCCGGTGGGATAGAAGCGGCCACGCCAGGGTGGATACAACCACCCTGACGTGCCCACGCGAATCATGTTCTGCAGGTTTCCCGCATTCGCGGGTTTCAGACCTCCGTGCGCACCGGCTCGCCGTCGGCGGCGACGGCACCCACCTTGTCGCCGGGCCTGCGGATCAGGTGCGCAAGCGCGGCGACGGTGCCCGCGACGGCGACGAAGCCGACGAACCAGAAGCCGGGCCGGTAGGCGTCGAGCACCTTGGCCGGGTCGGTGACGTCGGGGTCGACCGCGATGATCGCCGTGGTGATGGCCAGCACGATCGCCGCGCCCACCTGCATGGCGGTCTGTACCAGGCCGGCGGCCAGGCCCTGTTCGTCGTCGTCGACGCCGCTGGTGGCCTGGATGTTGATCGACGGGAAGCCGACCGCGAATCCGAAGCCGAGCAGCAACACCGACGGCAGCAGCATCGTCAGGTACGCCGGGTGGGTGTCGACCCGAAGGAACAGGAAGTAGCCGATCGCCATCGCCGCCAGCGCCACGATGATCAGCCGCGCGGTGCCGAATCGATCGATGATCTTGTCGGCAACCGGGGCGCTGAAAGCGACCAGTAGACCGGCGGGCAGCAGCGCCATCGCCAGCGCCAGCGGCGACCAGCCGAGGGTGTTCTGCAGGTACAGCGTGACGATGAACTGGAAGCTGAAGTAGGAACCGGCCATCGCGATGATCGCGATGTTGGCTCGGATCAGCGTGCCGCGACGCAGGATGCCGAGCCGGATCAGCGGATGCGGGACCCGGCGCTCGACGAACACGAAGGCGACCAGCAGCACCACCACCGCAAGGAAGGAGGCGAGGGTGCGCACCGACAACCAGCCGGCCTCCGGCGCCGCAACCACCGTGTACACCAGCAAAAGCATTGCGCCCGTGGACAACACCGCCCCGACCAGGTCGTAGCCACCCTTGGTGTCGGCCTTGTCGCGGGGCAGCAGCAGGTAGGCGGCCACCAGTGCGACGAGAGCGATGGGCACCGGCAGCAGGAAGGTCCAGCGCCAGCCCAGACCGGTCATCAACCCGCCGAAGATCAGGCCAGAGGAGTACCCGCTGGCGCCGAACAGGGTGTAGATCGACAGTGCCTTGTTGCGGGCCTTGCCCTCGGGGAAGGTCGTGGTGATGATCGACAGTCCGGTCGGTGCGGTGAATGCGGCGGCGAGGCCCTTGATGAATCGGGTTGCGATCAGCAGCGGCCCGGAGTCGACGACGCCGCCGAGCAGCGAGGCGAAGGCGAAGACGGCCAGCGCGATCAGGAACACCTTGCGGCGCCCGAGCAGGTCGGCGGTGCGCCCGCCGAGCAGCAACAGCCCGCCGTAACCGAGCACGTAACCGCTGATCAGCCACTGCAGCGAGGAGGTGCCGAGACCGAGATCGTGGCCGACCGACGGCAACGCAACGCCCACCATCGACACGTCGAGGCCATCGAGGAAAAGCACAACACAGAGCGTGATGAGTAGGCCCCAGAGTCGGGGCGACCAATTGGTGTCCGAATTGGACTGTGTGACTTGAGGTTCCAGCGTGGACGTTGAAGTCATGAGCGACAGCATTACATGCGCGTGCATACGATGCAAGCGCATTAAATGTGTTTGCATCCACTTTGCGGGCTCGGTAGGATGCAGGCATGCCTAGGCCGAGCGAGGACTATCGCCCGGTCGAGTACGCCGGCGCCGATGCCGAGGTGGTGACCCGCTGGCGCGCGCTACTCGACCAGCACGCCGCAATCTCGTGCGCCCTCGAAAAGGCGCTGCAGGACGAGCACGGCATCGGAATCAGCGAATTCGAAGCGATGGACCGCCTCTTCGATCGCGGCTGTGAGCACATCCGCATGGCTGATCTGGCCGGCGACATCTACCTCAGCCAGAGCGCCCTGTCGCGCACCGTCGCCCGGCTCGAACGCGAGCAGCTCGTGCAGCGCAAGATGTGCAGCAACGACCGCCGGGCCCTGTTCGTCGAACTCACCGACGAGGGCAAGAAGCTGCACGAGCTGGCCCGCAAGACGCACCGCGCGGTGCTCGCCGAGAACCTGGGCTAGCGCGCAGCTTGCGCTAGCGCGACGGCCGGCGCTGCCGGAAACGCCAGAACTGCACGGCCCGCACGTCGTCGGACAGCCGCGACACCGGCTCGGCCACCTGGGCGAGGGTCTCGTGCAGCTCGTCGGCGAGTTGCGCGAAATTGCCGGCCTGCTGGGCCAGCCGCCGCGCGCTGAGCAGGAACTCCAGCAGCAAGCGGATCGTCGCCGCGAAGGCCAGCGTGAGCAGCGGCTGCACCACCACCAGCGAGGCGATGCCGGCCCAGGTGTCGACGAAGAACGCGCCCACCGTCAGCACGGCCGGCGCGGCGAAGGCCAGCAGCAGGCCCAGGATGTAGACGACCGGCAGCAGCACCCGCGTCGCCGACTGGCGGAACTGGACGTCGACCAGACCACGCAGCGCCGCCACGAGCCACGGACGGCGTTCGTTGTCCTCGCCGAAGAACTCCTCGTCGTATTCCGACCAGGTCCGTTCCCACTCGATCTCGGCGTCGACCGGGTCGACCGCCGGATTCGGCTCGGGGACGGGCGGCGTCGGCTGTTCGCTCATGGCCCAATCCTTGCCGGTGCGTGCGCGACACGCTAATCCCGCATAGTTACGGTGTGCGGAATATCCCTGTGTCGCTGCCCAATCCACTTCGGCGTGTCCTCAACATGCTGGCGTTCGCCCCCTCGCGCACGCTCGCGATCACCCCTTACGACGTCGACCTCGACTTCGAGGAACTCACCCTGCGCACCAGCGACGGCGTCGACCTGCACGCCTGGTGGCTGCCCACGCCGCGCCGTGCCGGCGGCAACAAGGCGCGCCCGATGCGGGGCAGCATCCTGTTCGCGCACGGCAACGGCGGCAACATCGGCGATCGGATTCCGCACGCGGCGCTGCTCGTGGACGCCGGTTTCGACGTGCTCATGTTCGACTACCGCGGCTACGGCCGCAGCCATGGCCGCCCGAGCGAGGAAGGCGTCTACCGCGATGCCCGGGCTGCACGGGAGGCGCTGCTGGCCGCCCCGGGCACCGATCCCGACCGGATCTTCTATCTCGGTGAATCGCTCGGCGGCGCGGTGATGGTCGAACTGGCCCTCGAACATCCACCCACCGGACTGATCCTGCTGTCCACCTTCACGACCCTGCGCGACATGGCCAAGCGCCTGTTCCCGTTCCTGCCCCGCCTGCTGGTGCCCAACGCGTTCCCCAGCCTCGCCCGCATCGGCCGGGTCACGGCGCCGGTGCTGTCCATCCACGGCACCCGCGACGAGCTGGTCCCGTATGAGCAGGGTCGCCGGCTCTACGAGGCCGCGCCCGAGCCCAAGCACTGGCACACCATGCACGACGTCGGGCACAGCGACCTGATGCTCACCCACGGTCCGGAATGGGCCGAAACGATCGCGGCCTGGGCGCGATAACACATCACGAAGGGCGAGCCGCTCCGATCGACCCCCCAAATTTTGGGGCTATATCGGAGCGTAACTTTTGCCGACGATCGTGCGATGTGAGGTGTGAAGTGATCATGTTTGCTAACTCCCGAACGGAGCAGAACGTGCGTACGACGTCCGCGAAACCCCTCACGAGCAGTGCTGTTGCCACCTCGGCGCAGGCCTACGGCGCGTTGGGTTGGAACGTCACGGGCACCGCGAACGGTGTGTCGTTGATCACCGACGAGACCATTTGTGCGATCGAGGTCACAGGCGAGCTCGTCGACGGCGTGCGCGAGTACATGCGCGCGAACCGGATGACCGGCCCCGTGATCGAGATCCCGGGCACCGAGCGGCGCGAGATCCACCTGGCCACCGGCGTCGCCAAGGCGAGCATGGCCATCGAGGCGCTGCGGGCGCGCGGTGCCATCGTGCACCTCGACGGTGCGGGCGTGCCGTTGCCGCCCACCCAGCTCACCAAGGGCACCGCACGCTGGATCGTCGCCCCGGAGGCCGCACGGTGGATCCCGCCGGTCGTCGCCCTGGGTGCCGCGGTGCGTGCCGCGGCCACGCGCACGGCCCGCAAGGCCGCCGAGCGCGCCGCTTCCTGAGCCAGTTCGCAACCAGACGTCGGCGGAGAGTACTCCGCCGGCGTCTTTGTTTTGCCGGGACTGGTACGGCCGTGCCATGCTGTCGCGCATGGTGCAGGCGCTGCTGTTCGACGTGCAGGGCACGGCGACCGATTTCCACACCCCCGTCACCGCGGCGGCTCGCGAGATCATCGGCGGGCAGCGCGACTGGACCGACTTCGTCAACCGGTGGCGCGCCGCCTACTTCGCGGCCACCGACTCGACCTACCGCAACGTTTCCGCCGTGTACCGCAGCGCGCTCGACGCCCAGCTGGCCGCGGACGGAATCGCCTTGTCCGAAACCGACCGCGACCGGCTCAACGCCGCCTGGCGCCGCCTGGAACCCTGGCCGGACACCGTCGCGGGACTCACCCGGCTGCGCGCGCATTACACCCTGGCCACCCTGTCCAACGCCGACGTGAGCGCCGTCGTCGAGCTCAGCCGGCACGGCGGGCTGCCCTGGCATGCGGTGTTCACCGCCGAGATGGCCGGGGTGTTCAAGCCAGATCCCGCGACCTACGCCATGGCCGCGCGCTACCTCGGCCTCGAACCGCCGGACATCATGATGGTCGCCTGCCACAAGTACGACATCCGCGCGGCCGGCGCGCTGGGCTTTCGCACCGCGTTCGTCGCCCGGCCGCTCGAGTACGGCGACCCGGCGCTGGCCGATGTCACCTACTCCGACGAATTCGACATCAACGCCGCCGATTTCAACGACCTCGCCGATCAGCTCGGCGCCTGATCGCGAGGGTGTCCAGGCGGCTGGATCAGCCGCGCACGTGCAGGCCGAAGCCCGTGCGGCCCGCGATCTCCAGTCCCGGCTTCAGGTGCAGCGAGGGGATGTCGTAGTCCCCGTAGTTCTGCCGACGGAACGCGATGGGCGCCGTCGATTCCAGCGTGTGCAGCCGGTGCTTCCATGCCGTGGCGACCTCTGTGTAGTCCGCGCCGGTCATCCGGTCCACGCCGTACAGCACGAACGGCGGCAGCACCTCGACACCCGGGTAGTAGAGGATTCCGTGCTGCATCGGGAACAGCAGATCCTCGATGGGACCGTTGATGCCGCGGGCGGCGTAGTGCGCCTGCGGGCCTCCTACGGTGACCGACAGCAGCGCGCGTTTGCCCGCGAGTGTCCCTTCGCCGTAGCGCTCGCCGTACTTGATGTCATTGTGCTCGCCTACGCCGTAGGCGAAGCGGTAGGTGAACACCCGGTCCACCCAGCCTTTGAGGATGGCGGGCATCGTGTACCACCACAGCGGGAACTGGAAGATGATCATGTCGGCCCACAGCAGCTTTGCTTGCTCGGCGCGAACGTCGGCGGTGAGTGTCCCGGCCTCGAAGGCCCGGCCGGAGTTCAGGACCACGTTCAGCGGGCTCGACGCGTCCGGGCCGTAATCAGTCGCATCGACGACCGCCTTCCAGTTCATCGCATACAGATCGCTCACCTGCACCTCGTGTCCGGCGCCGAGCAAGGTGGACACCGCGAGGTCTTTCAGGGAGCCGTTGAGCGACTGCGGCTCCGGGTGGGCATGAACGATCAGTGTCTTCATCGGGACTCCTTTGAATCGGGTGTCTCCGATCCTGGGCTGCGCGGCATCGGCGGTTCAGGGGCGCGCGATCCGCGGACCGGTTTTCCTGGTAACGGCAGGACCACCCGTGCCCGCAGCGCGGCGGCAATACTGGGGAAATGGACGATCTTGCGGGCTTCCTGCGAACCAGGCGTTCCCGGGTCGATCCGCGGTCCCTCGGCATATCCGCCGACGGCCGCCGCCGGGTCGACGGCTTGCGCCGCGAAGAGGTCGCACACCTGTCCGGAGTCAGCGTCGACTACTACGTCCGTCTGGAGCAGGGCCGCGCTACCCAGCCCTCCGAGCAGGTTCTCGATGCGCTCGCCCGCGTTCTCGGTCTCGACGAGATCGAACGCGGGCACCTGTACCGGCTCGCGCGGCGACGCCGCCGCCGCGCGAAGGCCCCGAGCGGGCGGGTCCGGCCGGAGCTGTTGCGCGTGCTCGACCTGGTTTCCGACGCACCCGCGCTGATCATGGACCACCGCCTGGACGTCGTCGCCGGCAATCGCCTGGCCGAGCTTCTGTTCGGCCGGTCGTTGCCGGGACTGAACACGGCCCGGCACATCTTCCTCGAGGAGGCCGGCCGCGGCCTGTACGCGGATTGGGAGACCTGCACGCTCGACGTGGTCGGGCACTTGCGGCTGGCCGCCGGCAAGTATCCCGAAGACCGCCGCCTGGCCGGGCTCGTCGGCGAGCTGGCGATGGGCAGCGCACGTTTCCGACGCCTGTGGGCGCGCGCGGACGTGCGCGCCCGCACACATGGACGCAAGGCCTACCGGCATCCGCTGGTCGGGCTGCTGGAACTGCATCAGGAGAACTTCGCGATGCCGGACGAATCGGGCATGGAACTGGTGGTGCTGACCGCCGGCGCCGACAGTCCCGCCGCGGATGGGCTGCGCCTGCTCGCCGGACTGGCCGTCCGCTGGGACACGGATACGCAGGTGCGCCGGTAGCGCCCAGATATGGGTGATGTCTGCCGATTACATTCGCGGTCGAACTCGCGATGCTGGTTTCGATGAACAGCCAACCCGACCTCGGCGCACACCACCGCACGCACGCGCGGCTGCGCACGCAGCTGCACCGGCTCCGCGCGGTCGCGGATGCGTTCGCCGCGGACCCCTCGACCAGAACGGCGCACCACACGCGCGGGTTCGCGCGGACCATGGCCGGGACCGCACGACGGGTGCACCGGCATCTCGGAATCGAGCGGGAGCTACTGTTCCCGCTGGTCAGCGCGTCGTCGCGCGACCAGGCGGTCACCTCGGGGCTGGCCTGCGACCTGCCCGACATCGACCAGATGTCGGTGCGTGCCGTCGAACTCGCCGAC